>OMXO01000044.1 GCA_900315035.1 uncultured Prevotella sp. | reverse complement strand
GAGTAGACTGACGTGGGGCTGGGGGTCAGGTCCCGAAAGTAGAAGTTTTCGGGGAAAACTTTATTTCGAGACCAGACCCCGGGTTTATTTCGAGACCAGCCCCCGGGTTTATTTCGAGACCAGACCCGCGGCTATGCAGCGCGAGACATCCTTTAATTTTAAAAACAACTAAAACTAAACGATTATGACGAAGAAGGAGACCATTAAGTGGATTGTACAGATCATTGCATCTGTGGCGACGGCCATCGTGACGGCCTTGAGTGCGACCTCATGTGTGGGGTATTAATCGAGAGAAGCGTTCTGGAGATATCTCCAGGGCGCTTTGTCTTTCGCGAGGGGTTGCGACAGAAACGGGGGGCTATCGGGCGGATTTGTCGCAGATCCCCTACCCCGTCGCAACAAGTCGGAGAAGAATTTGGCATAAACTTTGGAAGGAGACGAAAATCAGACTATCTTTGCACTGTGATTAGACATCACATCACGAAATATACCTGATTTAAGAATCATTTAATGGTAAGTTGGTTTAGTTTTCTATTTTCATTTAGAAATGTGTATTTAGGTTTATGGTTAATAATGGGCAGAAAGGTTCGCAGGGATTGCGAGCCTTTTTGTTTGGCCTGAACATCGGATGACAAAAAAAGAAGGAGGCCGGGTACCCGTCACGGGCGTCCAACCTCCATATAGTCGATTAACTCAGTATCTTTTTATTTGCTGTCAGCCTCAGCCTGCTTGGTCTCAGGAGCATCCTCGCCATAGTAGTTGTAGTAGGCGTTGTAACGGTTGTAGCCCCAGTTGCTCTGCAGACGGTCGGGATCGAGCTCCTTAGCCTTGTCGTAGTACTTGATGGCCTCCTTATAGAGCTCCTTCTTGGCAGCGGCATCCTCAGTGTTCTGAGCCTGTACGCTGATGGCGGTACCTGCGTAGGTCTGGATGGCAGCATTGTCGGCCTTGAGGTCGGCAGCGCGCTTCAGATACTTGGCAGCCTCAGCGGGGTTATCGTTGATCATGCTCAGACCTTTATCGGCAAGAGCCACGAAGTTGTCGGGATTAGCTGCGAGAGCATCGTCGAGGATCTTGAGTGCAGCCTCTTTCTCACCCATACCACTGAGGGTGTTGTAGAGCTTCTCCATCACACCGTCGGTCTTGTGCTCAGCATAGATATCCTTCAGCTTGGCAACATAGTTCAGAGAGTCTTCCTTGGTCTTCAGACCGTCGCCGAGGATTTCGAGCTTCAGGTTGAGGCAGCCTTCATACTCCTCAGGATCCTTCATGGCAACGTCGCAGAGCTCGAGAGCCTTCTGCATATCCTTGTCCTGATAAGCGAAGACAGCGGCGAAGCGGGCTACCTGTCCGAAGAAAGGCTTCTGAGCCTCGCGATCGCAGTTCTTGAAGAGAGGAGCAGCGTCGCTCTCTGCGAAGAGCTGCCAGTACTTGCGGCCTGTAGCGTTGTCGCGTGCCTGAACAGCCGTCTGACCGGCGTTGACGAGCTGGTTACGGGGAGCGGTCCACAGGCGCTGTGCGTTCTTAGCGTCGAACTTGGGCTTTACCTTACCCTTCTCGTTGGGCTGCTGGTCGTATTTGTCGCACTCGATACCGGCAATGATAGCGTTGTATGCCATCTCTGACATGAGCTTCTCATCGACGGGCTTCTCTTCCTTACCCATCTGCTTAGCCAGCTGGTTCTCGGTCTGAATGGTGCTCTGGCTGTTGAATGCATCCATAGCGAGATCGACGAGCTTGTTGTAGGCTGCAGCCTTCTCCTGAGGGTTAGCGAGCTGGTCGATGCTGCTCTTGACGAGCTGCTCGGCTTCTGCATAGGTCTTTGCCTTGAGGATAGCCTTCAGGGCGTCACTGTCACCGGCAAATGCTGTAGCGCTGGCTACGAACATCACTGCCATCATCATTAATTTTTTCATACGCTTAAAAAAGTTTAGTTGTTAATATAGAATGTGATTATTACTCGTTAGCGGGGTTCTCCGGCGTGGTCTCTGCCGTAGTCTCCGGCGTTTCTACACCTTCCTCATCGACTACCTCGGCCTCATCGACGTCTTCCTCCTGAGAGTGAAGCACCTTGCAGACGCTGGCGATGGTATCGTTCTTCTTGGCGAGATTGATGAGACGCACACCCTGAGTGGCTCGGCCCATGACGCGCACATCGGCGACTTTCAGACGGAGATCATCAGGTCGTTCTCGTCGGTAACTACCTTGATGGCTACCAGACGGCCTGTCTTCTCGGTGATGGCGAGAGTCTTCACACCCTTGGCACCGCGGGCGGTCTTACGATAGTCTTCTACCTCTGAGCGCTTGCCGTAGCCATTCTCTGAAACCACCATGATGGTCTCGGTGTTAGGATCGTTGACGCATACCATGCCTACGACCTCATCGTCGCCTTCGTCGAGGCGCATACCGATGACACCAGTAGAGACGCGGCCCATCGTGCGGACATCGTTCTCGTCGAAGCGTACGGCACGTCCGTTGCGGTTGGCGAGCAGCAGCTCGTTGTGGCCGTTGGTAAGACGTACGCCTACCACCTCGTCGCCCTCGTTGATATTGATGGCTATCACACCGGCAGCACGCACGTTCTTATAGGCGTCAAGGCGTGTCTTCTTGATGATACCCTGCTTGGTGGCGAACACCACATAGTGAGACTTGAGGAACTCCTCATCGCCGAAGTTCTTGATGCGCAATACGGCATTGATAGAGTCGTCGGGCTCGATGTTGAGCATATTCTGGATGGCACGTCCCTTGGAGTTCTTGTCGCCCTCGGGTATCTCGTAGCACTTCTGCCAGTAGCAGCGACCCTTCTGGGTGAAGAAGAGCAGCGTGTTATGCATCGTGGCGGGATAGATATACTCGGTGAAGTCGTTGTCGCGATGGCGGGCTGCCTTGGCGCCTACGCCGCCTCGGCCTTGCTCGTGGAAGTCGGCCAGCGGTGTGCGCTTGATGTAACCCATGTGTGAGATGGTGATAACCACAGGATCGTCGGGATAGAAGTCCTCGGCATTGAACTCGTGGTCGAAAGGAATGATCTCGGTGCGGCGCTCGTCGCCATACTTCTCCTTCACCTCGAGCAGATCCTGCTTCATCACTTCCTTACAGCGCTCGGGATTATCGAGAATCTCCTGCAAATCGGCAATGAGTTTCTGCAAGTCGTCGTACTCCTGATGGAGCTGATCGACGCGCAGGCCTGTGAGCTGTGCAAGACGCATATCGACGATGGCCTTCGACTGGAGCTCGTCGAGTTCGAAGCGGGCCTCCAAGTTGCGCTGGGCATCGGTAGGCGTCTTACTATTTCTAATAATGTGAACCACCTCGTCGATGTTGTTCACAGCGATGATCAATCCTTCGAGGATGTGGGCACGCTCCTGGGCTTTACGCAGGTCGTACTTGGTGCGACGGATGGTGACATCGTGGCGGTGCTCAACGAAATACTTGACGCACTCCTTCAGTGAGAGCAGGCGCGGACGACCTTTAACCAGAGCGATGTTATTCACTGAGAATGAGCTCTGCAGCGCTGTCATCTTAAAGAGCTTATTGAGCAGCACATTGGCATTGGCATCGCGCTTGCAGTCAACCACGATACGCATGCCCTGACGGCCTGACTCATCGTTCACATTGGCAACGCCCTCAATCTTATGCTGGTTGGCGAGATCGGCGATGTAAGCCACAAGGTCGGCCTTATTCACGCCGTAAGGAATCTCGGTGACAACAATCTTATCGTGGGTCTCACCGCTCTCAATCTCTGCCTTGGCACGCATCACGATACGGCCTCGACCTGTCTCGTAGGCATCGCGCACGCCCTGCAGACCATAGATATAAGCACCTGTAGGGAAGTCGGGCCCCGGGATATACTGCATAAGGCCGTCGGTATCGATATCGGGATTGTCGATATAGGCACAGCATCCATCGATCACCTCACTGAGGTTGTGGGTAGGCATATTGGTAGCCATACCTACGGCGATACCGTTACCACCATTCACCAGGAGGTTAGGAATCTTGGTAGGCATCACGGTGGGCTCCTCAAGCGAGTCGTCGAAGTTGTTCATCATGTCAACGGTCTCCTTGTCGAGGTCGTCCATGATGTGCTCACCCATCTTAGAAAGGCGGCACTCGGTGTATCGCATGGCAGCTGGAGAGTCGCCGTCAACGGAACCGTAGTTACCCTGACCGTCAACCAGCGTGTAGCGCATGTTCCAGTCCTGAGCCATACGTACGAGGGCACCATAGACTGAGCTGTCGCCGTGGGGGTGGTACTTACCGAGCACCTCACCTACGACGCGCGCACATTTCTTATAAGGTTGTGTAGATACATTATTAATGCCCATCATACCGTAGAGGATACGGCGATGGACGGGCTTAAAGCCGTCGCGCACATCGGGAAGGGCACGCGCCACAATGACTGACATGGAGTAGTCGATGTAGCTGGACTTCATTTCCTCCTCGATGTTAATCTTGATAATTCTGTCGTTATCGAATGTCTGATCCATTAAAAAAAGTATTTTTGAATTTATTTTTTTACTCGTCTTTTGGGGTGTCAAATCGCGTTTAAGGCACTTTTTAAGCCCGCTGACGCGTTTTTAACCGTGCAAAGGTAGTCATTTTTTCATAAAGAACCAAACCTTTTAAACTATTTTTAAAGGTTTATTCATTTTCTTTCTGGCGACAGAAAGAAAACCTAATCAAAAAGAAAACATCCAATATGGCACGATGTTTGCAAGAAAAGTTGTATCTTTGCAAAGTGAAATGATAAAAAAGAAAGGAATAATATAATAATATGACTAGCCAGTTTTCACCAAAAGTATCGGAAATCCTTGCGTTTTCTCGCGAGGAAGCCGCACGTCTGGCCAGCCGTTCTGTAGGGCCTGAGCACCTGCTGCTGGGAATGCTCAGAAGCACTGACGGGCCCGTGATTGACCTATTTCACAGACTGAACCTGAACCTGCAGTCGGTAAAGACAGAACTGGAACAGAGAGTTCGTGAAGACGAGATCGGCATGCCTATCCACACCTCAGAACTGGTGCTGAACGAGAAGGCCAGCAATATATTAAAACTTGCCGTGCTGGAGGCACGTATCCAGCGTACGACAAAAGTTGATGAGAAGCACCTGCTGCTCGCCATCCTCCATGATGCCGTGAACAATGGTGCCAAACAAGTATTAGAACTGAACAACATGAATTATGAAGACGCTATGGCGATGCTGTTCGCCCCGCAGAATACAGAGATAAAGAACGGTATCGGACTGCCCGACGAGGAAGAGGACGAGTTTGAGGATACTGCCGGAAAGACTGGCAGCGCCGCCAAATCGGGGGCTACAACGGTTCAGTCGAAGCCAGCCTCGAAGACACCTGTGCTCGACACGTTTGGTACAGACCTGACACGGGCTGCTGCCGAAGGGAAACTCGACCCTTGCGTGGGGCGCGAGAAGGAGATACAGCGCATCATCGAGATACTCGGGCGCAGAAAGAAGAACAACCCTATCCTGATAGGTGAGCCCGGTGTGGGTAAGAGTGCCATCGTAGAGGGACTGGCACAACTGATTGTGAAGCACCACACGAGTCCGATGCTCTTCAACAAGCGTATCTATACCCTCGACATGACGGGTGTGGTGGCTGGTACGAAGTATCGCGGACAGTTTGAGGAGCGACTGAAGGCGCTGATGAAGGAACTTGAGGCCAATCCCGACGTGATCGTATTCATCGACGAGATACACACCATCATCGGTGCCGGCTCGACACCAGGATCGATGGATGCCGCTAACATCATGAAGCCCGCTCTGGCAAGGGGCAACGTGCAGTGCATCGGTGCGACGACACTCGACGAATACCGTAACTCGATAGAGAAAGACGGTGCGCTGGAAAGACGATTCCAGAAGGTGCAGGTGGAGCCTACCACCAACGACGAGACGCTGCAGATACTGCATAACATCAAGGACCGCTACGAGCATCATCACCACGTGACCTATACTGACGAGGCGCTGGTGGCATGTGTCAAATTGACAGACCGCTATGTGACAGACCGCTTCATGCCTGATAAGGCCATAGACGCTCTCGACGAGACTGGTTCACGCGTACATCTGGCTAATGCACAGATTCCGCCAGAGATCACTGAGAAGGAGAAGGAGATAGCCAACGTGAAGGAGAAGAAGCAGCAGGCCGTGAAGAACCAGAACTACGAGTTGGCTGCAGGCTATCGCGACAGACAGTTGAAACTAGAGACAGAACTGAAGGAGCTGAACGACCGTTGGAGCAAGGGTGAGAGTGAGGAGCGCCATGTGGTAGATGCCGAACAGGTGGCTGAGGTCGTAGCGATGATGACAGGTGTACCCGCCCAGCGGATGGCAGAACAAGAGGGTATCCGCCTGAAGGGAATGGCACAGGAACTGAAGAATGCGGTGATTGCCCAAGACAAGGCGATAGACAAGATGGTGAAAGCTATCCAGCGTAACCGCGTAGGTCTGAAGGATCCCAACCATCCGATAGGCGTATTCATGTTCCTCGGACCGACTGGTGTGGGCAAGACCTATCTGGCCAAAAAACTGGCGGAGTTTATGTTCGGCAGTCCTGATGCCCTGATACGTATCGACATGAGCGAATATACGGAAAGTTTCAACACCTCACGACTGATAGGTGCACCTCCGGGATACGTAGGCTACGAGGAAGGTGGACAGTTGACGGAGCGCGTCAGACGTCACCCCTACTCTATCGTGTTGCTCGACGAGATCGAGAAGGCTCACGGCAATGTGTTCAACCTGTTGCTGCAGGTGCTCGACGAAGGAAGACTGACTGACGGTAACGGACGGTTCGTGGACTTCCGCAATACGGTGATCATCATGACCTCGAATGCCGGTACACGACAGTTGAAGGACTTCGGACGCGGCGTGGGCTTCAGTGCTTCGGGAAGCACAGGACTGATGCTGAATGAGCAGGATAAGGAACACGCACGCAGCATCGTACAGAAAGCACTGTCGAAACAGTTCTCGCCAGAGTTCCTGAACCGTCTCGACGAGATCATCACCTTCGACCAACTTGACCTCGACGCTATCAAGAAGATTATCGATGTAGAACTGAAAGGACTCTACAAGCGCATTGAGCAGATAGGCTACAAGATAAACTTGACAGACGAGGCGAAGGAGTTTGTAGCGACGAAGGGCTATGACGTGCAGTTTGGAGCCCGCCCACTGAAACGCGCTATCCAGAACTATATTGAAGACGGGGTGAGCGATATCATCGTGAACGGCGAACTGCCCTTAGGATCAATCATCCACGTCGGGCTGCATGAAAACAAAAATGAGTTAGTGTTCAACTAACTCATTTTTTTATCACTATGTTTTGATTAGAGACTCTCGCACTCCTTCAGCCACAAGGCGCTGGAGGCATCGCTCGGCATGCGCCAGTCGCCACGAGGCGACAGACTGACACTACCCACCTTAGGTCCATCGGGCAAACAAGAACGCTTGAACTGCTGATTGAAGAACCGACGGCAGAACGTCGTGAGCCACTTCTTGATAATATCGTCATCATAGGTATCGGCAAAGGCCTTCTGCGCCATCAGGAAAATCTTCTTAGGACGGAAGCCGTAACGCAGGAAATAGTAGATAAAGAAGTCGTGGAGTTCGTAAGGGCCCACGAGGTCTTCTGTCTTCTGCTTGATGTTACCATTTTCGTCGGCAGGGATCAGTTCCGGTGAAATCGGTGTATCGACGATGTCGAGCAAGGTCTCGGTAGCCATCTCGCCCGACACATAAGTGACCAGATAGCGTATCAGCGTCTTGGGGATACCCGCATTCACACCGTACATCGACATGTGGTCGCCATTATAGGTAGCCCATCCCAAGGCAAGTTCGGAGAGGTCGCCTGTACCGATGACGATGGCATTCTCCTGATTAGCCACATCCATCAAAATCTGCGTGCGTTCACGCGCCTGAGAGTTCTCGTAGGTGATATCGTGAACCTTCCCGTTATGGCCTATATCATGGAAATGCTGCGTGACAGCCATCGCGATGTTGATCTCACGGATGGTAATGCCTAAGGTCTGCATGAGTTTGATGGCATTATGATAGGTGCGATCGGTGGTGCCGAAGCCCGGCATCGTGATACCGATGATGCCCTTACGGTCGAGTGCCATCTTATCGAAGGCTTTCACAGTGACCAGTAATGCCAACGTGGAGTCGAGTCCACCACTGATGCCTATCACAGCCTTCTTGGCATTGATATGATAAAGGCGCTTGGCAAGACCAGCGACCTGGATATTCAGGATCTCCTCGCAGGCCTCACTCATATTCTCTGCCTTAGGGATAAACGGATGAGGATCGATGGCTCGCAGTAAATCGAAGTCGCGTGGCGACACAGGCTTGCAGGCTACGACAGAGGCATGGGCATGACGCTGGGCATTGATAAATGTCGTGTTCTGACGACGCTCCACCCGCAGTTTCTCGATGTCAACCTGATACGATCTGATCTGAGGCTGGATAGAAAAACGTTCCCCCTCGACAAGTAACTGACCATTCTCGAAAATCATCGCATTGCCGCCATAGACCACATCCTGAGTAGATTCGCCAAAACCGCAGCTGGCATAGACATAACTACTGATGGTTCTCGCACTCTGCTGAGCCAGCAGGCTCTTGAGATAAGCATGCTTGCCAATCAATTCGTCGCTGGCAGAAAGATTGAAGATGATATCTGCACCAGCCAGCGCAAGATTGTTGCTGGGAGGAATCGGTGCCCACACATCCTCACAGATCTCCACACCGAACTTGACGCCATCGGAGGTGACGAAGACCTTAGGATCGGCGCTGACAGAAACAAGTCCGCCAGCGAAGTAGAACTCGGTAGGATTCAGGTCCTGGGCAGAAGCGAACCAGCGCTTCTCGTAGAACTCGGCATAATTGGGCAGATAAGTCTTGGGGATAAGCCCTAAGAGTTGACCACCCTGAATGATGGCAGCACAGTTGTAAAGCAGACCATTAACCACCACAGGCAATCCAATGATGGAGATGATGTCGAGTTTACGGGTGAAGTCTAACAGGGCTATCACTGCACTCTCTGCACGATCGAGGAGAAGCTGCTCCTTAAACAGATCCTGACAGGTGTAGCCAGTGAGGCAGAGTTCTGGGAACACCATCATCTCGATACCCCTACCCTCAGCCTGAGCAATCAGACTTTCAATCTGCTGTAAGTTGTACTCAACATCGGCCACCTTCACAGTAGGGACTGCAGCGGCGACCTTGACAAATCCGTATTTCATAACTTAACCTTTTGGACGTCGTTTTCTATTAATGTATAAACAAGAGCGGGCTGTTCGAAGAAATCGTTCTCGCGGAAGGCGTGAAGCTTGTAGAACTTCACAGTATCAACCCGAACCTGCGCATTGACTGGCGGCTTCAACAGGAAGTGCTTATCGCGTTTGTAGGCTATCAGTTGAAGACAGCAGTGCTCAAACTCATTGAGATTCTCGCGTCCGAACTCCTCGACAAACTCCTTCGTGTTTGGTTCTATCTCCCCCTCAGCCCTTACCTGCCAGGCGGTTCCCTCGGCAGTCATATAGACATAGCGCAAGTAGTAGTTGGAATCGTTTACCAGATAAGTCTCAAAACGGGTTTGCGTCAGTTCCTTCACATTCATCGGTACAAAGGCGAGATAGGCACTCAACTTATCACCACCCTTGCGCTCCTCAGGTTTAGCCTTGAAGGTAACAGGCTTGTCGGCAGGCTCCAGTTCTTCTTCCTCACTGACAGCATTGAGAGCCGCCTTCACAGAACTGGCCTTTGCCTCTATCACATGTCGCGTATCATAATCCTCCTCGCCGACGACAACGACTTCGGTGATACGCATGGGTACCTGGAAGCCGTCTTCGTCTTCGACAAGCACGATATTCTTCCCCTGAAAACCAGCAACTTTTCCGCCGCCGACCTCACTAAGGAATCTTACTTGGTCTCCTATTTTCATCGGTTTGTTTCTATTTTACAGGGGCAAAGGTACAAAGAAGTGAGGGAAAAACCAAATAATTTGCGGTTTTTCCCTCACAACTGTCACATATTCTTCACTTACACTGATCGTACCATTCCTTCAGTGCACCTCTTGGCGTACCTTTCCTGACTAATGCGTCAAGCGTTTCTCGGGCTTCCTTTCGGCGGTTCATCCGAATCAGGACATCGACTTTCGACACCGTATAGCCCTCGTTGGAAGGCTGGCAGCGAAGTGCCTCATCCCAGTCGAAGAGGGCCACCTCGTATTGTCCCAGTTCCGTCTCATAGGCAGCGCGGGCAGCATAAGCCTGCGCACTATCCGGGAAAAGCAGGACGATGCGGTTGAGTTCATCGACGGTATCTGTCTTGCGCCCCATTTTCTGGAGTACATGTGCTAATCCCAGATGGGCTTCGAAATGTTGGGGCTGAATAGCCAGAAACTGTTCATAATCGACTTTCGCCAAGTCGTAATGATGTACCTTTCCCTGACAGTAAGCCCGGAAATAAAGAGCAGCGAGGTTACGTTCATCGAGTCGCAGCACCCGTCCATATTCCTCGATGGCATAGTCCCATTGCTGGAGATTGATATTGGCCTCAGCTTTCTTCAGCCGCAGGTCGATATTCTTAGGATGCAGTCGTATCTGTTCTATCAGGGTTGAGACAGAGTCGCGCCACTCCTGTGGTGTCTGTGCATGAGCCACAACACCACAGATGAAGAGAAGAACAACGAACGACTTACGCATGACGGATATAGTTCACAATCCACTCGCCCACTTCCTTCGTGCCGTATTTCGCGCCACCCTCGACCTGAATCTCTGGCGTACGTACATTGGCATCGAGAGAGGCGTTGACAGCCTCACGGATAAGGGCTCCTTCTTTCTCGAGTCCGAAATGCTCGAGGAGCATCGCAGCAGAGAGGATCTGTGCCAGAGGATTGGCGAGGTTCTGACCTGCGGCCTGCGGCCACGAACCGTGAACAGGTTCGAAGAGCGGGGTATGTTCACCCAAGGATGCAGATGGCTGAAGACCCATCGATCCCGTGATGCATGCTGTCTCGTCTGTCAGGATATCGCCAAAGGTGTTCTCTGTGACGATGACGTCGAAGAAACGAGGTTCTGTGAGTACTCGCATCGAGGCATTATCGATAAACATGTAATCGGTAGTGACCTCAGGATATTGGGGCTCTATCTCTTTGGCTATCTGGCGCCACAGACGAGAACTGGCCAAGACATTCGCCTTGTCAACAACTGTCAGGTGCTTATGGCGTTTCATAGCCATCTCGAAACCTAACTTCACGATACGCTCTATCTCAGGACGGGTGTAGATATCTGTGTCATACGCCTTGTCGTTATCCTGATACTTGTCGCCGAAATACATGCCACCAGTGAGTTCGCGAAGCACCACGAAGTCGGCACCACGAATCAGTTCATCTTTCAGAGGTGATTTATGAAGCAGACAGTCGAAGGTTGCAACAGGACGTACGTTGGCATAGAGTCCAAGTTTCTTACGCATTGCCAGAAGACCAGTCTCAGGACGAACCTTTGCCGTCGGGTTATTATCGTATTTCAAGTCACCGACAGCAGCGAAAAGAACCGCATCGGCTCGCATACACACCTCATGAGTAGCATCGGGATAAGGTTCTCCTACCTCATCGATGGCATGAGCGCCGCAGATGGCTGCCTCGTATTCAAACTGGTGTCCACACTTCTCGGCTATCGCATCGAGCACAGCGACACCTTGTTTCATAATCTCAGGTCCGATACCATCGCCCTCGAGAATCGCAATTTTCAATTTCATAATTCGTTCTTATTATCGTTTTCAAATATGTTCAACATCTTAAAAGTAGCCTTGATGGCAGCCTCCGTCTGGTCGGCATCCAATCCTCTGGTGCGGAGAATCTTACCATTATCGTTCCAAGTGATGACGGTCTGCACCAAGGCATCGGTACGTCCGCCAGGAGGAATAGTAACAGCGTAGTTCTGAAGGATAGGGAACGTGCGTCCCAGATATTTCTTATAGATATAGCGGAGAGACTTGACGAAGGCGTCATACTGACCATCACCAGTGGCACTCGCCTCATAAGCCTGACCATTGATTTCAACCTTGATATTGGCACCAGGCTTCAGACCGTAGGCAGTAGAAACCACATAACTGAGCAGTTTGACCTTATCCTCGGGTGCATCATGCTTCAAGACGTCGCTGACGATGAACGGCAGATCTTCCTGAGTCACAATCTCCTTCTTGTCACCCAACTCCGTGATGCGCTGCGTCACTTTTCGGGTTTGTTCTGGTGTCAGTTCCAGCCCCAGTTCCTCCAGATTCTTGGCAATATTCGCCTTTCCGCTGTTCTTGCCGAGCGCATACTCCCGTCGGCGTCCGAACCGCTCAGGCACAAGTTCATTCTGATAGAGATTATTCTTCTTATCACCATCGGCATGAACACCCGCTACCTGCGTGAAGACATTGTCGCCGATAATCGGCTGATTGGGTGCCACAGCGATGCCGCTATAACTCTCTACGAGTCGCGAGATATCGTTGAGTTTGTTCTCATTGATATTCGTCTTCGCATGGAACTGATCCTTGAGAATCACCTGAACACTTGACAGAGGTGCATTACCGCAACGCTCGCCTAAGCCGTTGACAGTCACGTGAAGTCCTTTAGCCCCACTGAGTACAGCCGCCAGAGAGTTGGACACAGCGAGATCGTAATCGTTATGAGCATGAAAGTCAAAGTGGGCATCAGGATAGCGTTTGATCATCTTCCTGAAGTACTCGATACACTGCAAGGGATTCATAATACCAAGCGTATCGGGCAGCATAAACCTGCGGATACCGATGTCGCAAAGCGCATCCATCAAATCATAGATATAAGAAGGCGAATCCTTCATGCCGTTAGACCAGTCTTCAAGATAGAGGTTCACAGTGAGTCCCTGGCTACGGGCATATTTTACTTCGCGGCGGATATCCTCAAGATGTTCATCTGGTGTCTTCTGAAGTTGTTCCTGACAGTGACGCAATGAACCTTTCGCCAAGAGATTGATAGTCTTGCAGCCACAACTGACCACCCAATCAACACTCTGTCCGCCATCTACGAACCCCAGCACCTCTACCCGATCGGCTTTCTCAATCTTCTCCGCATAGCGGCAGATCATAGATACAGCCTCTTTCTCGCCTTCTGAGACTCTGGCTGAAGCAACCTCTATACGATCGACATTGAGATCGTTGAGGAGCATACGGGCGATAATCAGTTTCTCATGAGGCAGGAAACTGACACCATTGGTCTGTTCTCCATCACGCAATGTAGAGTCCATGATCTCTACAAAAGGCTGGAGCTTCTGGTACTTCCCTACTTGTTCTGCTGTTCCCATAGTTCTGTCTTTTCTTTATTCCCAACCAGGAAATCGATATCGTCAAGACCATTCATCAGACAGTGTTTCTTATAGCCATTAATGTCGAAGTGCTCACAATGACCTGTAGCCTTATTCGTGACAGTCTGATTGGGGAGATCAACTTCCACTTCTGTCTTTGGATCATTCTGGATACTGGCGAACAACTCTGCCAGAAAGCCATCGCTGACCTGTACGGGCAAGACGAAATTATTCAGTTCGTTATTCTTATGAATATCTGCAAAGAAACTACTGATGACAACCCTGAAGCCATAGCCTGCGATAGCCCAGGCAGCATGCTCTCGTGAAGACCCAGAGCCGAAGTTTTTGCCGGCTACCAGGATACAGCCACTATAAGTAGGATTGTTAAGCACAAAGTCCTTGTTCGGGGTGCCATCGGCCTGATAGCGCCAATCACGGAAAAGATTGTCGCCAAAGAAACTCTCCTCGCGAGTCGTCGCTTTCAGGAAACGGGCAGGGATGATCTGATCGGTATCCACATTCTCTAAAGGAAGTGGTACGCAGGTGGATGTTATAACGTTGAATTTCTGTTTCATAATAGTATTCTTGGATCAGTGATTACTCCTGTGACGGCAGCAGCGGCTGCAACTAAAGGTGAAGCAAGGACGGTGCGGGCACCAGGTCCCTGACGGCCTTCAAAATTTCTATTTGAGGTAGATACCGAAAGTTTGCCTGCGGGTATCTTGTCATCATTCATAGCCAGACATGCCGAACAGCCTGGCTGACGGATTTCGAAGCCTGCCGACTCGAGAATCTTATCAAGACCTTCTTCACGTATCTGGCGATCTACAGCCCATGAGCCAGGTACAAGCCAGGCAATCACATCGTCAGCCTTGCGGCGACCTTTCACCATCGAGGCAAAAGCCCTGAAGTCTTCGATGCGTCCGTTGGTACAAGCACCCAAGAACACATAGTCGACTTTGGTGCCAAGCAGTTTCTGCCCAGGCTTGAATCCCATGTAATGAAGGGATTTCTCGAAGTTCGCATCGCCCTCAGAAGGAATACTCTCAGAGATGCCGATACCCATACCAGGATTCGTTCCATAAGTAATTCGCGGTTCGATGTCTTCGGCACTGAAAATCAGTTCTTTATCAAACACAGCGTCATCACCACTCTTGAGTGTTTTCCAATAGGCCACCGCCTGATTCCAAGCATCGCCTTTCGGTGCATACTCTCGACCTTTCAGATACTCAAAGGTTGTCTCGTCGGGAGCAACAAAACCACCTCGGGCTCCCATCTCGATAGAGAGGTTACAAAGCGTAAGGCGACCTTCCATCGAGAGGTTACGCACCACATCGCCAGCATACTCCACAAAATAGCCTGTTGCGCCTGAAGTCGTCAGCTGGGACATCAGGTAAAGGGCTACATCTTTTGCTGTGACGCCTTTCTGCAAAGTACCATTAATACTGATACGCATTGACTTGGGCTTCTGCTGAAGAATACACTGTGAAGCGAGCACCATCTCGACCTCAGAAGTACCAATACCGAAAGCGACTGCTCCCATCGCTCCATGAGTCGAAGTATGTGAGTCGCCACAAACAATAGTCATACCAGGCAGAGAGAGTCCCTTCTCTGGACCAACCACATGAATGATACCATTGTCTTTCGACATCATTCCGTAGTGCGTCAAACCAAATTCGGCTGCATTCTGAGCCAATGTGTCAACCTGTTTTTTGGATACAGGGTCGGCTATAGGCTTATCCTGATCATGTGTCGGCGTATTGTGATCAGGCATGCAGAAAATCTTGTCAGGACGGAAACACTTCAGTCCTCGTGCCCGCATGCCATCGAATGCCTGCGGGGAAGTTACTTCATGACAGTAAAGTCTGTCGATATACAATTGTGTGGGACCATCTTCCACCTGTTGGACGACATGCTTATCCCAAATCTTATCAAATAACGTATTCATTCTTCTGACTTCTTAAATTTGTTGATACAGTCGATATAAGCCTCGACGCTGGCTGTCACAATATCAGTATTCGCTCCGAAGCCGTAATAAAGGGCACCGTCGTATTCCACTTGCATATGAACCTTACCCACATCATCAGAACCTTTCGAGATGGCCTGAATGGTAAATTCCTTCAATGTCATCTGCTTCATGATGATCTTCTTCAGAGCCTTAATAGCAGCATCAACTGGACCGTTGCCCGAAGCTGCTGCCTCGAATTTCTGTCCGCTGATGTCAAGGCCTATAGATGCCACACTCTTCACACCTTTTCCTGTGGTTACCTGCAGGAAGTCGAGGCGTACAGCATGTGCTTCAGCCATGTCTGCGCCTGCAAGCATCAACACATCAGCATCGTTAACCTCTTTCTTCTGGTCGGCCAATATCAGGAACTTCTCATAGACTTTATCCAGCTTCTCTTCTTCGAGATCGACTCCGTTGACATGCAGACGATGTTTAAGCGCTGCACGTCCACTGCGTGCAGTCAATACGATAGTGTTATCGTCGATACCAACATCTTTAGGATCCATAATCTCATACGTATGTACATTCTTCAGGACACCATCCTGATGAATGCCACTAGAATGAGCAAAAGCGTTACGACCAACAATAGCCTTATTGGGTTGCACAGGCATATTCATCAAAGAACTGACCATCCGGCTCGTCGGATAGATCTTTGTCGTATTAATGTTCGTCTCAATGCCCAAGCCTTTGTGGCATTTCAGAATCATGGCAATCTCCTCAAGCGAAGTGTTTCCTGCACGCTCTCCGATACCATTAATCGTTACTTCTACCTGACGGGCACCAGCCATCACACCATTGAAACTATTGGCTGTAGCCATACCCAGATCATTATGGCAATGAGTAGAGATAATGGCACGATCAATCCCATCGACATGTTCCTTCAGGTATTTGATCTTATCGTAATACTCCTGTGGCAGACAATAACCCGTAGTATCCGGGATATTCACAACAGTAGCACCCGCCTTGATAACAGCCTCTACTATCTGGGCCAGATATTCATTATCCGTGCGCCCGGCATCTTCGCAGTAAAACTCTACGTCATCCACAAAACGTTTGGCATACTTGGTAGCCGCTACTGCGCGTTCCATAATCTCCTCGCGTGTGGAATTGAATTTGTACTTAATGTGTTCGTCGCTCGTGCCAATACCAGTATGGATACGCTTGTGCTTAGCATACTTCAGAGCCTCAAAGGCTACATCGATATCTTTTTCTACAGCACGAGTCAGTGCACAGATCACTGGCCATGTAACAGCCTTCGAGATCTCAATCACTGAATTAAAGTCGCCAGGACTTGAAATAGGGAATCCTGCTTCGATCACATCGACACCGAGCTGTTCAAGAGCCTTTGCCACCTGAATCTTCTCAACCGTATTCAGCTGGCATCCAGGAACCTGTTCACCATCTCGGAGTGTTGTGTCGAAAATAAACAATCTGTCACTCATCGTCTTTGTCTTTTGTTTTTATTTGTTAATGTGTTACTATTATTGTCTGCAAAGAAAAGAGCCTTTCACACTCGGAAGTGAGAAAGGCTCCTATTGTTTAGTATTTGCATCTGACCTATAGATACGCCCTGTCACTTCCGCCTGCTTCCTGCAGTCGAATAATAATAAGGCCGTTAATTAGATTCAGACTCTTCATACGTTCTATTTTCAAATTTCGGGTGCAAAACTAATCAATAATTTCGAAACAAACAAATAATTCGTCACTTTTTTGCATGAAATCATGGCAAATTGTCGATTTTTAAATCATTTTGCTTGTATTTCCCTACTTTTTATTGGCTAAACGATAAACATTTGTCATATCTTCGGGCTTCAACACTTCCATCGCTCCGATATTCATTTTACCACCACGACTGCATTTGTCGACAAGGCTACTGATTTCTTCCTCAGTAGCCTCACGGCCTATCAACTCAGGGATGCTTGTAGGCATACCGATGTCATGATAGAAACGTTCGATAGCCTCTACACCCTTTATTGCAGTTGCCTTTGGGTTGGTGAAATCGTTTGTAATCCCCATCACATTGACTGCAAACTGTACAAATCTAGTAAGATGTTTATCCATCACATAGCGAGCCCATGAACCCCAAATGGCTGCTAATCCTGCACCATGAGTAACACCAAAGAGCCCACTCAATTCGTGTTCCAGCTTATGACATGCAAAATCTTTCTCTGTGCCACACTCCGTCAGATCATTGTGTGAGAGCGAACTGGCCCACATAATGGCAGCCCTGTTACGATAGTCTTCGGGATTACGGAGCACCTCATAGACAGCATCTTTCACTGTTCGCAGCAAGGCTTCAGCTATCGCATCTGTCAGAGTCGCATCCTCATATTTAGAGAAATAACGCTCCATCGTATGCATCATGATGTCTGTTGCACCAGCAGCAGTCTGGTAAGGCGGCAAGGTATATGTGCGCTCTGGATTCATAATGGCAAACTTGCAACGGCTGAGATCACTGTTCACACCGCGTTTCAACATTCCGTTATCATTAGTGATGACGCAACTTGAAGACATCTCAGAACCTGCTGCAGGAATGGTCAACATAACACCAATAGGGAGACATGACTGCGGCACAGCCTTGCCATCCCAGAAGTCCCATACATCACCCGAATATCCTACTCCATAACCAATTGCTTTAGCAGAGTCGATAACAGAGCCTCCGCCTACGGCCAAAATAAAATCGACCTTTTCACGACGACATAAGGCAATACCTTCGTTCACCTTAGAGAGCAGAGGGTTGGGTACTACCCCACCCAACTCTGTATATGCAATACCAGCATCACTGAGCATGTTGAATACTTTGTCGAGAAGACCAGAACGTCGGGCACTACCACCACCATAGTGAACAAGCACTTTGCTTCCACCATACTGCGATATCAGTTGTGGGAGTTTCTCTTCTGATTCACGTCCAAACACGACGCGTGTCGGTGCATAGAAATTGAAGTCTTTCATAAACCTTATTTATATATATGAGGGCACTTAATTACTTGAAACTGTATAAAAAATACCATTAAACTCGAAATCCCATTCACAACGCCAGGTGCTATTTAGAGATACACCTTCCACGTAGAATGATTCCCAGAAGTCAGGTTTTATCACTTTGTCATAGTTCTTCCACGTATAGACGCTACCTCCTCTATACAACGTACATTTCTTCAACACGACATCACGAATACTGTTGTTGACAAACTTGCAATGTGCGATGTTGCCATAGAACTCATCACCATCCAGTCGAAGGGTTCCGCGAGAAACACGGCAATAACTCTCAAACATCGGCGTCACCTCTACAGCTTCAACAGTCAAGGAGTCTTTGTACTTCTCGTTTGAAGAGATGGCTCTGATAATAGTCTTACCACCTTTCATACACGTAACATGACCATGATCATCCACTTTAGCAACAGAAGGATTAGATGACTCCCAGTTTAAAGGCTCGTCAGTGTTATTAACATAAGATATATCATAAGCTGCCTTGACATACATGATTGTATCTCGACTGATCAGATACATACTTTTGGTCTGACGGACAGGAATAGTCTTCTGAAGTTTCCATTTGCCTAGTTTGTCGCTGAAGGTGATGGTTGCCTCACGAGAACCTCTACCTTCCATGGGGGCTATCTTAAACGACTGTACAAAGTTCAGATCTTCGGCTCCAACGGTTTCGCCACATGTTATCCAGTCTGCGTCTGGCTTGACATTAACTTGTATATTCGTCTTAACGGGAATTTCGAATTCACCACCATCTTCAAAGAAGAGGTGTTCTGCCGTCTCCACTTCCAAATAAGGCGTGAGAGCCTGTTCCACAGTAAACTCAGAAATAGTCCCAGTATTCTTGTCTGTTACTTTAACAACAGCCTGACGTACATCTCCACTATTATTCTTATCTGCTTCCAAAGTGAAAGACGAAGACTCCAGAGCTCTAGTGTTTGCTTTCGCCTCAGCCTTCTTTAACCACTCTATATCTGACGAGATCTCAACTTGATATTTGACATTACTCTCAACCTTAACCAAAATAGTCCCGCCTTTCTCTGCTACATGATATGTAGCACTATCTGTGAGTATAGCATTATTCTGTTCCTGAGTTACTTTAAAAGACAATAATGTGCCATCTTCCGGATCAGTCAGTGTTATGGTTGCTTTACGTTCTCCGTAAGTATTGTTTTCTTGGACATTAAGTGTCAGATACTGTTTCTGAACGTTTGTAGTAATCCAGTTTGCAGAAGAAACTGCTTTAATATTTGTCAAGTCCCCATGTCCTATGGAGATACGATACGCACTCAATGCGGGACCGTATATGACATCCTTGACAGTTTGTCCTGATAGTGGGCTCTCATACGGCTCACTACAAGAAATGCCCAGGAGACCTATGACGAAGGCGGTCCCCCAGGCAATAATAGTATTCTTAATATTCATTATAGATTTAAACTCTTCTTAATAGCCGCGATTTTCTCTTCGGCTCCCTTGGTGCACTTCTCGTAATCGGTAGCACCTTTGAAAGTAGAATCCTTTACTTCGCAGTAGAACTTAATCTTAGGTTCTGTACCAGAAGGACGTACACTTACTTTGGTACCATCCTCACAGAACCACTGGAGCACGTTCGAAGTAGTTGGCATGTTCAATTTATCCTTAGAACCGTCAGCCTTTGTACCTTCGAGAGTCTGGTAATCCTTCCAGAGTACAATCTTTGAGCCACCCAGTTCCTTCGGGGGATTATTGCGGAAATCGACCATCATCTGCTTGATCTCGTCTGCACCTGTCTTACCTGGCTTCACAACGTTGATAGTGCTCTCCTTAGAGAAGCCGTACTCAGCATAGATGTCCATCAACAGATCATAGAGCGTACGTCCATTGTCCTTAGCCCATGCTGCAATCTCACAAATCAGGCAGATAGATGCGGGTGAATCCTTATCGCGAACTTTATCGAATGGCAGGAATCCAAAGCTCTCCTCACCACCACCGATATACTTCTGCTTGCCTTCAGAGATACGGATCTCATTGGCAATCCACTTGAATCCAGTGTAGCAGTCACGCAGTTCTACGCCATTCTTCTTGGCAATCTCTGCAATCTCCTCTGTAGTCACAATGGTCTTTACGAGGAATTCATTACCCTTCAGTTGTCCAAGTTTCTTCTTGTTAGCGATGATGTACCAGCAGAACATCATACAAGTCTGGTTACCATTCAGGATCTCCCATTCTCCCTTATTGTTACGACAAACAATAGCCAAACGGTCTGCATCAGGGTCTGATGCAATGACAAGGTCGGCATTCAGGCGTGTACCAAGCTTCATACCAAGAGTCATCGCTTCAGCATTCTCTGGGTTTGGAGAAACCACTGTTGGGAAATTACCGTCAATGACCATCTGCTCAGGTACCACATGGATATTCTGGAAGCCCCAAGAACGCAAAGCCATCGGGATAATCACACGACCAGTTCCGTGCATAGCAGAATAGACGATGTTCAGGTCCTTCTGGCGCAGGATGACATCCTGATCAACCATAGCTTCCTTCACTGCCTGGATATAATCCCAGTCCATCTCACCACCGATGATATCGATAAGTTCCTTATTTCCCTCAAACTTCACCTGGTCGATAGTGACTTTGTTCACTTCATCAATGATACCAACATCATGAGGAGCCAACACCTGAGCACCATCGTCCCAATAAGCCTTATAACCATTGTATTCCTTTGGATTGTGAGATGCAGTGACATTCACACCAGCCTGACATCCAAGCTGACGGATGGCAAAGGAAATCTCAGGTGTAGGACGAAGGCTCTCAAAGAGATAAACCTTGATGCCGTTTGCAGAGAAAATGTCTGCTACAGTCTCAGCAAACATACGACCATTATTACGGCAGTCGTGACCTACAACCACAGAACACTGTTTTCCTGGGAAGGCTTTCAGAATATAGTTGGCAAAGCCCTGAGTAGCCATACCAACAATATACTTATTCATACGATTGGTACCAGCACCCATAATACCGCGCAGGCCGCCAGTTCCAAACTCAAGGTTCTGATAGAAAGCATCAATCAGCGCAGTCTTGTCTGTTGCATCAAGCATTGCCTGAACTTCTTTACGTGTCTCCTCATCAAAGGCTGGAGAAAGCCATTCCTTTGCCCGTGCCTCACACTGAGCAATGAGCTGTGCATTATCTGCCATAGTTCTACTAATTTTATTTGTTTTAGATTGTTATTTATTTCTTATAGATTACAAAGTTAGAGAAAAATGATCAAAGTCGTATCAATTCCTGCAAACTTTTTCATTTCTTTAAGATTTTATCTATCTCATCGAACTGTTTTCCCATGTTCAGGTTGAAATAAATCCTATATAGCGCAGGAGCCCACTTTTGTTGACTTTGAGGTGCCAACCTACGATATGCCTCCATGTAGGGAAGTGCACGCTGGTGGATTTTTCTGATCTGCTTTTTGTGAATACGGGAATCCATATTCAGCGAAAGATTCAAGCAAGCCGTACCTGCATTATAATAAGCATCGGCTATACGACTGTCAACGTCTATGAGGCGTTGGCTATAATCAAGACATTCTTCATTTCGGCCAAGATTAAGCAACATGGTACTTTTTACAAGCATAAACAGAGGGTACAGACTATCTGTGGAAAGTGCCTCGTTAGCTACAGCCAAGGCATTTTCATAATTTCCCTTCGACGAATAGTAATCAATGATTCTTGGAAAGAAATAGCCTGATTTAGGGAAATGACGGAAACCTTCATATAGCGTTGCAACATAGGAGGAGTCGTCTTTCAGTTTTGCCCAAGAATCAGTAGCATACTGAAGAGTATATTCCAACTTTGAACTATCTCGTCTCGCCATTTTTGCATATCTTAATGTCAATACGGGATCCTGTAAGCGATAACCACAATAAGTAGCCCAATAAGCCGCTTCACTCATACGCGGATCGTTATTTAAATAATCATAGCCAGAGAAAAGTGGTTGACGATCACAGTCTATATAATGTTCAAAGAAATCAAATGCTTTCTTAAACTCATTCTTCCTAAGATGATAAGCTCCGCCGAAGAATAAGTTTGGCCGATAAGTATTAAGTCGTTCTGCATTATCTTCACGATATTGTAGATTGACTCTTCCTTTTTTATCAGGGAGCATATCAATAGAGTCCAATCGCTCGCCTATCATAAAGATACGACGAGTAAGCATAAATAATCTTGTTGTATCAACAGACAGTTTCTTGTACATTTGTTCATTAACCAGCCCATATTGTTTTTCGACTGATTGTAACCACAGATCGTAGATTCGCATATTATTCTGATTCACAGAATCTTTCAATAAGTCTGTCATCAACTTCTCAGCCTTTCCAAAATCTTTTCCACTCTTGATAATAACCCGAGCCTCTTGCAATTGCCGACGCTGGCTATATCCGTAAATGGTAAAACATAAAAGGAAAAGGATGGAATATATTCTTAATTTCATTGCTAGTTATCTTTTGTGAGTGTTTTTTTGCCCTATATTTTACTTAATTCCTGATAAATACGCTGCACAGGAAGTCCCATAACATTGTAATAACTGCCATGAAGTCCTGTTACACCAATATACCCAATCCATTCCTGAATGCCATACGCTCCAGCTTTGTCATAAGGCTTGTATTGAGTCACGTAATGCAAGATCTCTTCATCTGTCAATTGTTTGAAAGTAACTTCTGTCGTTACGTCGAAGCTACGTTCCGTTGTAGTAGTCAACAGACAGACACCAGTTGTAACATGATGTGTACGACCGCTTAATTGATGTAACATTCTGATGGCATCAGGTTGATCAATAGGTTTTCCAAGAATCTCGTTTCCTACGATGACAACAGTATCAGCCGTAATAACAAGTTCGTCACTGGCTATAGACTGACGATAGGCAGACGCTTTCTTCTGGGCGATATAGAGCGCTACTTCATTGGCGGGTAACTCTGCAGGGTAAGACTCGTCGATATCTTTCAGGACACGTATTTCGAATGGATAACCAAGTCCAGCCAACAACTCTTTCCTTCGTGGCGAATGGCTCGCCAAAATGATTTTATATGGTTTCATATCTTTATTACTTCTTGAGCACGCAATACTTGTTCAATGACATCTCGGCCACAACCATGTCCTCCAATACGATCGCTGATATAACAACTGACAGCTTTGATTTCCGGACATGCATCCTTTGGACAGACAGGACAACCAACTTTTCTCATAATCTCAAGGTCTGGTATGTCATCACCCATATACATGACCTCTTCATCAGACAAACCATATTTGGTTAGGAACTGACTATAAGTCTCTATCTTTACAGCGCAGCCCATATAAATATCTTCTACACCAAGTCCCTCATAACGTTTACGGACGCTCGATGTTTTGCCACCTGTCAGAACAACAATTCGCAGGCCTAATTTCATTGCCAATTGTATGGCGTATCCATCCTTGATGTTGACGGTGCGTAATGGTTCCCCTTCAGAACTCAGTGTGATAGTCTCACAACTTAGCACGCCATCTACATCAAAGATAATTGCCTTGATTTTTCGTAAATCGTAATTAATCATTTTACCATTTATTCAAATGCACATTCTCCCATTTCAGACGGTCTTCCGACTGTGGTTTCCGCTCATCAGCCCAATGACCGACAGCAAGAATGCAGAGACAGTTCATATTGTCTGGAATATCGAGTACACCACGGATGACAGTATCTGCGGTCGTTCCGTCGTCAAGGCCACGTCCTCGCATCTGAATCCAGCACGAACCAAGTCCGAGCTCCTCTGCCTGATATTGCATGGATATAGCAGCAATTGAGCCGTCCTCAACCCAGCAGTCGTTTTGCATGGGATCTCCAAGCACAACAATAGCAACAGGGGCGTCTTTCAGGAACTGACTACCCATATTTTTTGCATCAGCCAGCTTTTCTAAATCCATCTTGTCGTCAACAACAACAAACTGCCAAGCACGCTGACTCTTAGATGTTGGTGACATGAGAGCAGCACGTAATATTAACTTCAGTGCTTCCGGATCAATCTCTTCATTTGTAAACTTGCGATGGCTTCGGCGAATCTGCGCCAAGGTTTTGAAATCTGTCATATTTATACATTTCTGATAATCTGCTTGCAAAGATACTGATTTTTTACCACTTAAGGTGACGATTTTGAGTTTTTTGAGCAAAAAATCCTAAAAATCCAACGATATTATATGCTCTGCGGCATTTTTTGATTATCTTTGCATTATGAACGGACTGACAACTACCATCTATCGTAAGAGTCAAGAACTGCCTGAAATGGAAGATAGCAATTTCTTCCATAGTAGGCGACTGATGGAAATTGTTGAGAAGACACCTCGTCAGAAGCCCTACATGGTTGTGACTACTGATGAATCAGGTCGTGTTGTGAGCCATCTATTGGGAGTCATGCGTTTTCGTCCGATGTGGTTACCACCTTTTTTATTAGTACATTGTCGTGTGCTTGGTGAAGGGGTATATCCTGATAGCCAATATACGGCTGACGATTTGCTTGAAGAGATGTTCACCCATCTCATGCATGTCATGAGCAATAAGACTTTGTATGTCGAAGTCAGTAACCTGAGTAAGAAAATGCTTGGCTATCGGCAACTTCGCCAACTCGGTTTCTATCCCGTTAATTGGATGAGCATCCACAATTCCCTTCATAGTCATGCACCAGAAGAGCGGATTACCCCACGATTACAGAAGCGGATTGATACTGCTCACCAGAGAGGTGTATATACAGAAGTAGTCAGTAAGGAAGAGGATTTCGTGGCTTTTTCAAAGTTGTTGAGACATCATAATATTTTGAAGCCCAAACGATATATTCCAGACGACATCTTCTTCAGGCAACTGATGGAACAAGACAATGGAAGGCTCTTTGTCACCAAATACCATGGTCGTGTGATTGGTTGTAGTGCGTGTGTTTATAGTAATAATAACGCTTACTTATGGTATTCAGCTTTTAGGCGCAAGACATATATGCATCTGCATCCTGACGTGGTAACTATTTGGGATACGATAAAGGATGCTTATGACAGAGGTTTTCAACATATGTATTTCCTTGATGTCGGTCTGCCATTTTCAAGGAATCCGTTCCGTGAGTTTATCCTTCGTTTTGGTGGTAAGGAACAAAGCACTTATCGCTGGTTCCGTTTTTCTATCAAGTGGGTAAACAAGCTGTTGGCATGGATCTATAGGGAATAATCTTCTTTATTCTCTACCAGACATCATTTTTTCCAAATCGTAATTTGTTGCTCCCATATTGATTTTACGTTCTTGAGGAATATCTGGTATGACCATCAAACCGTCATCGTCGCCACCAAGATCCACATCCTCTTCAGCATTGCCTTTTGTTACTTTACCATCAGCATCCAGCTTTACAGAATCTTCCTTTGGAGTGATGAACTCCATATTCTCCGTACTCTCCAAGTATTTTTCATATTGTTGCTCTGCCTGATTGCGACGACAACCAGTCATTGTAAGCAACACGATGGCTAATGCCAAAAAGAACAGTCGTTTCATGTAATATATATAATAATAGGTATTTTCAAATTCGTTCCACTTGCTTCACACCTTTCACTGCCCGCAGTTTTTTTACAAGTTGTTCCAAACGTGAGGTGTCCTCCAGCATCACTACCAGATTACCACTGAACAAGCCGTCGTGACTGTCGATATTGATAGAGCGTAGTACCAGTTTCTCGTCTTTCGAGATAATACTGGTCAGATTGTTGACGATACCGATGTCATCGTTACCGATAACACGTAAAGTGATGCTATATTGAGAAGAGCCCTTACCGCTCCATCTGGCTTTTACTACACGATAACCATATCGGCGACGTAACTCGGGAGCATTGGGGCAGTCCATACGATGAATCTTTATACCACCATTAATAGTGACAAAGCCGAAAATGGGATCACCATAGATAGGCTGACAGCAACGAGCCAACTGATAATCTAATCCTTTCAAGTTGCGATCGATGACAAGCGTATCGTCTGAAGCCTGGGGATTAAGACCAGCAAATTTTGAATCATCAAGTTCAAACTCACTGGCAGAACGTGCAACATTATCACCGATAACTGTTTTCTCCCCGTCTCTAAGTTCGATGTACTTCTCGATGACACTATTGACATCAATGATGCCTTCGGCTATCTGTTTGTAGAAATCACTAACCTCTTTGAAGCCCATCTTCTTGACAACATGAAACATGATGGCTTCATCTTGCTCGATTTTGCGGTTTTTGAATTTCCTTTCAAGCATCTCCTTGGCAAAGAGACCATCTTTCACTTGTGTCTCTTTCAAAGCCAAACGGATTTTTGATTTAGCCCGGGAAGTCTTGACGATATTGAGCCATTCTTGACGAGGCTTCTGGTTCGTTGATGTCAGGATCTCTACCTGATCACCACTTTTCAGGATCTGTCTGATACTCACTACCCTTCCATTAATACGTCCACCAGTACATTGGTTTCCGATTTTTGAATGGATATGATAAGCAAAGTCAAGCACGGTTGCCCCTACAGGAAATTTGAAAAGGTCTCCACGAGGCGTGAATACAAAAACCTCATCTTCATAGAGATCCATCTTAAACTGATCCATAGCCTCAATGCCTTCAGAATTTTCAAGCATTGTGCGGATGTTCGTCAACCACTCATCAAGGCCCGTCTCTCCTTTTACACCTTTATAGCGCCAATGGGCAGCAACACCTCGTTCTGCAATTTCATCCATCCGTTCTGTTCGGATCTGCACTTCTACCCATTTCTGCTCAGGCCCCAGAACAGTGATGTGAAGACTTTCATAGCCATTTGACTTCGGTACGCTCAACCAGTCACGAAGACGTTTGGGATTCGGCTGATACATATCGGTCACTATAGAATAGGCCTGCCAGCATTGCATCTTCTCTTGAGCCTCTGGACAATCGATGATGATACGGATGGCAAAGAGGTCATAGACACCCTCAAAACCACACTTCTGTTTCTTCATCTTCTGCCAGATGGAATGAATCGACTTGGTGCGTCCTTTGATATGACAATGTATTCCTGCTGCTTTTACCTTTTCTTCAACTGGTTTGATAAATGCTTCAATATAGGCGTCACGCGATGCTTTCGTCTCATTCAGTTTCTCACGAATCATGTAATAAGCATCATGCTCCATATACTTGAGCGACAAGTCTTCCAACTCGCTCTTCAACTTATAGAGACCCAGTTTGTGTGCTAAGGGTGCATACAGATAAGCGGCCTCTTGAGAAACTTCCAACTTGGCTTCAACATTCTTTGTGTCACGTATCTGTCGCATCAGGTTCACGCGATCAGCTATCATGATGAGAATAACCCGCATATCCTCGGCAAAAGAAAGGAGAAGGTTCCTGAAATTCTCACTCTCAATAACCGGGTTCTTCTGATATAACTGCTGGATACGGTTCAGGCCGTGTAAGATACGTAATACTTGAGGATTATATTGCGCCTCCACCTCTTCCATCGTCAGTTTACCTTCTTCTATGTCGGGTATCAGATAGACGGCCTGAATGGCATCACCTTTCAGTCCTATCTCCTCTTCCAGAATAGCGGCTGTCTGAGCTGCCATTTGTTTCTTCTCTTCGTATGTGAATGCGAATAAATTGTCCATATATGGAAATTTTCTTTGCAAAGATACAATTTTATTGGTAAATCTTCGCATTTTTCACAAAAAGTTTGTATTTTTGCGGAACAATTTCTACAAAACAATTTAAAACCACAGTAATATGTTATCACAACAAGACCTGAAACAGATTGCTCAGAAGGGTATCACCCAAGAGCAGATTGAGAATCAACTTAATGAGTTTAAAACCGGTTTCCCTTTCCTTAAGCTTGAGGCTGCAGCAGGTATCGGCAAAGGTATTATTGCTCCTGATGCCGAATCGCGCAAACGTTACGAGGAGATATGGAATCAGTACAAGGCTGAAGGCAAAAAGGTTGTTAAGTTCGTACCAGCTTCTGGTGCAGCCAGCCGTATGTTTAAGAACATGTTTGCTTTCGTGGATGCAGATTATGATGTACCGACAACCGACTTTGAGAAGAAATATTTCGACTCTATCGAGAAGTTTGCTTTCTATGATGCACTCGATGCTGCCTGTCAGAAGAATGAAGGCAAAGGCATCAAGGCTCTGATTGCTGAAGGTAATTATAAGGCTGTAGCCGCTAATATGCTGAAAGCAGAGGGCCTGAACTATGGACAGTTACCTAAGGGCCTGTTGCTGTTCCACAAATATGCAGAAGGTCCACGCACGCCAATGGAAGAACATCTGGTAGAAGGTGCATTATATGCTGCTTCTAACGGTGAGGCTCATGTGCATTTCACTGTTAGTCATGAGCACATGGAACTCTTTAAGGCTAAGGTGGCTGAAAAGGCTGATATGTTTGCTCAGAAATATGGCATCAAGTACGATATCAGTTTCTCTGAGCAGAAACCTTCAACTGATACGGTTGCAGCCAATCCAGACAACACGCCGTTCCGCAATGATGATGGTTCTTTACTTTTCCGTCCAGGTGGTCATGGTGCTCTTATTGAGAACCTCAACGAAATCGATGCCGACGTCATCTTCATTAAGAATATCGACAACGTCGTTCCCGACCGTTTGAAGCCAGAGACTGTAGAATGGAAGCAGGTTATTGCTGGTGTGCTCGTCTCATTGCAGAAGCAAGCCTTCGAATATCTGAAGGTTCTGGATGCTGGTGCTTCTGAGGCACAACTCGCAGAAATTGCCCAGTTCGTCAGCGAAAAACTCTGTACCGATGCAAAAGGCAAGAAAGTCGATGCTGCTTATCTCAGAGAGAAACTGAACCGTCCGATGCGCGTATGTGGTGTCGTGAAGAATGTTGGCGAACCTGGTGGCGGTCCATTCCTTACTTACAATCAGGATGGCACAGTCTCTCTTCAGATTCTTGAGAGCAGCCAGATTGACACCAACAACGAAGCTTACATGAAGATGTTCACTCAGGGCACCCATTTCAATCCGGTTGATTTGGTTTGTGCCGTTAAGGACTATCAGGGCAAGCCATTCAACCTACCAGAATTTGTGGATAAGACCACAGGCTTTATCTCTTCGAAGTCGAAGGCTGGCAAGGAACTGAAAGCATTAGAGCTTCCCGGATTGTGGAACGGTGCTATGAGCAATTGGAGTACTGTCTTCGTAGAAGTACCTCTTGGTACATTCAACCCAGTGAAGACCGTCAACGATCTGCTTCGCGAACAGCATCAGTAAGACACAAAAGAAGCCCATCGGAATCCGATGGGCTTTCTTTGCGGTGCGTACGAGATTCGAACTCGTGACCTCCTGCGTGACAGGCAGGCATTCTAACCTACTGAACTAACGCACCAAGGTGCTAAATCATGAAAGTGTTGCGGTGCGTACGAGATTCGAACTCGTGACCTCCTGCGTGACAGGCAGGCATTCTAACCTACTGAACTAACGCACCAAGGAACGCTCTTTCTTATTAGCGGGTGCAAAGGTATAAATAAAATCTGAATCTGCAAAACATTTTCCGATTTTTTTTGATTTCATCGTAAAAAAACTATGAAAAAACGAATTGCATCACGATTGCGTCATGATAATTACACCCATCGTACAGCCAATCGATGATACGCGCTGATTCATGATAACCCATTTTCTTGAAGAGTTGAAGCGAGGCTACATTATTGCTATCTACGAATGCAAACAACTGATGCAGATGTAAAATTCTGAGTGCATAATCTGCTATGGCCTCTAACGTACTACAGCCATAACCTTGTCTGCGATACTTATTGAGGATAATCAGACCTACCTCTGCTCTACGATGACCAGGATCGAAATTGACGATATCCACGATGCCGACAATCTCGCCCGAAGCGTTTTCAACCATCATCCTTACCTGACGGTCAGCATAGATGTCGTCTGAGGCATTCGCGATATAGTCATGCAGCGTATATCGGGAATAAGGCACATTCGTTGTTCCTACATTCCAGAGGTTTCTGTCGTTCTCTATCCGATATAGCAGATCAAGATCCTCTGGCTCTATGGCTCTTAAACTTACTTTTGATGGTGTGGATGTCATAAATGGAGTTTTTTGCGAATAATGTCTGTCAGTGCAATGGCTGCACGGAAATAGATGGCCATCTTTACTGGCACTGCATAGAAGATACTCAGGTGACTATAATGCTTGCGGAAAAAGATCAGCATGGCCTTATAGAATATATGGACATAACGATAGTCGCTCTTTTGTGTTGACTTTCCTTTATAATGGACGATCGGATAAGGCAGATACCAGTTCTCCCATCCACCCTTCAATAAGCGATATGACAAGTCGATGTCTTCGCCATACATGAAAAAGTCTTCATCTAACAGACCGATTTCGTCGAGTGCTTTCTTCCGAAGGAAACAGAAAGCGCCACTGATTACATCGATTCTGCCAGGTTTATCCCACGACAGATGACTCATATAGTAACGTTTCGTCAAGCCAAGCATCTTCAAACAAGAAACCCACGGTGTCGGGAGCGCTCTGCGCGATTCTGGAGCCAATGAGCCATCGGCATTATGCATCATCACGCCTGCACCTCCTGCTTTTGGATGCGCTTCCATAAAACGAAGAACCTCACGGAGTGTTTGTTCGCCTACGACGGTATCGGGATTCAACAATAGAACGTAATCTCCTGTTGACTGACGGATGGCGATATTATTAGCACGGGCGAAACCTATATTCTCACTGTTTTCTATCAATCGGACCCACGGATATTGCGTCTTGACTGTCTCAACACTGTCATCGTCAGAATGGTTGTCAACCACAAACACTTCGCCCTCGATACCTTCAAGGGCTTTGGCCACACTCTGAAGACATTGTTCCAGATATGTGCGTACGTTATAATTGACAATGACGATACTCAGTTTCATGCCTCAGCGGTGGTTTCAGCCAGACAACGATTCAGACTCGGATATACGAAAGGCAGACATAGCAGTAAGATAATGGCCAGATACCCGAATGTGGTATTCATGAATATATAATATAATAAGGTGTTAATCACCATCGGGGCTTCGAGAATCAACAGTCTTGTCATACCCCACTTCCACATGGCCTTTTCCTTTTGTTCAACGAGACTCTTACTGACGACCTCGAATTTGAAGAGCCTCAGTCCGAGAAATGCGGCTCCAAGCGAAACGATTTCCATCGTTGCTGTCAGCAAGAAATCTGTTTGTTTGTCATCCGCCATGATGCCAGTTGGCAGCATGTCCAGTTCGAAGAGTACGACAATGACTAATGCTAATACGATCTGAGCGGTGTAGAATGCTATAAGTTGTTGACTGACTTTTTTCATTGTTGCTATGAGGGTTTATTTGTCTTCAAACAGTGTTCTGTTCATGATTGAACGTCCCAATGTCACTTCGTCTGTATATTCCAATTCATTACCTACAGCAACGCCTCGGGCGATCACGCTGACCTTGACGTTGTAGGCAGCAAGTTTGCGATAGATAAAGAAGTTGGTGGTGTCGCCTTCCATCGTCGGACTGAGTGCAAGTATCACTTCCTTCACATGTCCTTCTGCAACCCGATTAATGAGTGACGCTATCTCGATGTCGCTGGGACCAATACCGTCCATGGGAGAGATGATGCCGCCTAATACGTGATAGAGCCCTCGGAACTGCTGGGTATTCTCCACAGCCATCACGTCCTGAATATTCTCAACCACACATACCGTTGATGCATCACGCTTGGGATCAGCACAGATAGGACAAGTGTCTGAATCGCTGATATTATGACAGATATGGCAATACTTCACTTCATGTTTCAACTGCCTGATGGCATCAGCAAATTGCTCAACCTCAGCGTCTTCTTGTCGAAGCATCCATAATACTAGTCTGAGTGCAGTCTTTCTACCGATACCTGGCAGTTTGGAGAATTCCTTGACTGCTTTCTCCAGAAGTTGCGATGGATATTGTTGTGGTATCATGTTGGTCTCCTTCTATTCTTAATTTCCGATTTCCGACAATTCAAGCCAGCGCATAGATTTCTCGTCGAGTTCGTCTTTCAACTGAGGAAGGCGCTTGCTCTTTTCTGTCAGTTCTTCTACAGAAAGCGTTCCGCTACAGAGAGCGGCTTCTAACTGGCGCTGTTCTTCCTCTAACGCCTCAATCTCCTTTTCAAGTTGTTCGAACTCACGCTTCTCCTTATACGACAACTTGGTTTTGGTCTCTCTGTTCTGATTTCTATACTCTTTGTCCTCTTTATTGTCTTCTGTCGCCTTCGCCTCCTTACTGTCTTTGGGCTGAAGCGCATTCCACTCCCGATATTGCGTGTAATTACCAGGGAAGTCCTTGATTTCTCCTGCTCCCTTGAATACCAACAGATGATCGACCACTTTATCCATGAAATAACGGTCGTGGCTGACCACAATCACACAACCTGGGAAATCCTGCAGATATTCCTCAAGTATCTGTAGCGTCACGATATCCAAGTCGTTTGTCGGCTCGTCAAGTACCAGGAAATTGGGGTTCTTCATCAACACCGTGCAGAGATATAGTTTTCTTCTTTCTCCACCACTGAGTTTATACACATAGTTGTGCTGTTGCTCTGGTGTAAAGAGGAAATACTGTAGGAATTGCGAGGCTGTGAAATGCTTACCTCCACCCATATCTATATACTCTGCGATATCCTTCACCACATCGATGACTTTCTGCTGTTCGTCGAACTGCAGTCCTTCCTGCGAGAAATAACCGAACCTGACAGTATCGCCAATATCGAAACGACCACTATCTGGCGCTACTTGGCCGAGCAGCATCTTGATAAACGTTGATTTGCCTGTACCATTATTTCCGACGATACCCATTTTCTCAAATCGTGAGAAATTATAGTAGAAGTCTTTCAGTATAACGGTGTCGTCAAATGCCTTTGAGACATACTGGCATTCAAAGATCTTCGAACCGATATAGACGTTTCTCGACTTCAGTCGGATCTGACGTTCTTCAATCCGTTGCTTGGCCACCTTCTCCAATTCATAGAAGGCCTCCTCGCGATAGCGGGCCTTGTGACCTCGTGCCTGAGGCATCCGTCGCATCCACTCTAATTCTGTGCGATAGAGGTTATTCGCACGGGCTATCTCTGCCCTGCGATTATCAATCCGTTCCTGACGTTTTTCCAGATAGTAACTGTAATTACCGCGATAGGTATAGATGGTGTGGTCGTCGAGTTCCATAATGACCGAGCAGACTCGGTCGAGGAAGAAACGATCGTGAGTCACCATCAACAGTGTCTTATTGCCTCTGTTCAGAAAACCTTCCAGCCACTCTATCATCTCCAGATCGAGATGGTTGGTAGGCTCGTCAAGTATCAGCAGGTCGGGATCTGTAATCAGAACGTTTGCCAAAGCCACGCGTTTCTGCTGTCCACCACTCAACTGCCCCATGGGTTGCTGAAGGTCGCGTATCTTCAACTGGGTCAGAATCTGTTTGGCCTTTAAGACCTTCTCTTCTTCACCTTGATGGTTGAAGCACGCATCAAGCACACTCTCCGCTGGGTCGAACACAGGCGACTGTTCCAACATACCCACTTTAAGGTCGCGTCGGAAGATGATCTCGCCAGAGTCGTATCCCTCCTTGCCCGAAAGCACCGACAACAAAGTTGTTTTTCCCGTACCGTTTTTGGCGATCAGTCCGACTTTCTGTCCTTCGGCTATCGAGAAACTGATATTCTCAAAGAGTACCAGTGAGCCAAAGGACTTTGTCAGTTGTTGGACGTCTAAATATGGAGTATCTTTTGCCATCGTCTATTCCTTCAGACTCTTATTGATTTGATCAATATAGTCGAGAATATCATCACGACCGGTTTTCTTCTCTGACGACGTCACAAAATACGGGGGCAATTCGTCCCAGGTTTCACTGAGTGTTTTCTTATAGGCTTCCACATTCTGACTGACTTTGGCAGCACTCAGCTTGTCGGCTTTGGTAAACACAATCGCAAAGGGAATACTGCTTGTGCCCAACCACTCGATAAAATCGAGATCTATCTTCTGCGGCTCCAGACGGATATCCACCAATAGGAAGACATTGACGAGTTGTTGGCGCTGCAGGATATAGCCGTTGATCATCTGCTCCAGTTTCTGCACCTCTTTCTTAGAACGCTTGGCAAAACCATAGCCGGGCAGATCGACCAGATACCACTCATTATTGATAATGAAATGATTGATGAGCAGCGTCTTGCCAGGTGTGGCTGAGGTCTTCGCCAGTTTCTTGTTGTTCGTCAACATATTAATCAGACTGGACTTCCCAACATTCGAACGCCCGATAAACGCATATTCAGGCTTGTTATCCTTGGGGCACATGGCTTCATTGGGTGCGCTCAGTGTAAATTCTGCTTTCTTTATTTCCATCGTTTAAATATTTTGGGGACAAAGTTACGAAAAAAATCCCAAATAATTTGGAAGTTCACAAAATAATGCTTACCTTTGCAACGATTTTCAAACAATGTTTCCATTCGAGAAGCATTTCAATCACTTTATTTCAATTTCAAAGGTAGAATTCATACACCTATTTATGTATAAAAAAGAAGAACTAGAAGCAATGGAGATACCCCAATTGATGGGTATCGCTAATGAATTGGGCATCAAAGTCTCTCAAGACAGCGCCCTTGAAGATGTGATCTATGCCATTATCGACAAGGCTGCCGAGAACAGTGCAGAGTCGGCCGATGAAGCACCCAAGAAAAAGAGAACACGCATCTCAAAGAAAGATAGTAGTACCAGCAGGGTCTATACCGTCAAAGGTAAAGACGGTGAGAACCTCGATTCTAAAAGTCATCGCACCAAGAAGGTTGAACCGGCTCCGCTGTTTAGCGACGAGCCTCTGCCTCCATTAGAGCCAGCCGAAGAACCTGAAGCCCCAAAGCGTCGTGGCAGAAAGCCAAAGGCAAAGGTTGAAGAGGTTGTCGAGCAGCCTGAGCAGTTTGTCGAGCAGCCTGAGCAGATTGTTGAGGAAGAACCTCAGCCAGAACAAGAACCGCAGCCCGACTTCGAGTTCGTCCCAGAAGCGATGGACGAGGTGCCTCAAGCCCCCGATGAAGACACTGTAGATGCTGTCGAGAAGTTGCGCGAGAAGATGGCCAACCGTAGAGAAACGGTATCAGAATATGTCACTGAGGATGGTGTATGGGAAGGCGATCCTGGCGACGGTACTGATTTTATCACTATCGTTGATATTCCTATCGAAGACCAAGAGGCTATCCCTACCCTCGATATGTTTGACCGTCCGGTTGCCTTGCAGAAGCAGCCAGAGATGGAGGCTACTTATGTGCGTAACCAGCCTGTCAATGTACCCAAATACGATTTCGCTGATCTGATCGATGCGAATGGTGTCTTGGAGTGTCTGACTGATGGCTACGGATTCCTCCGCAGTTCTGATTACAACTATCTGTCGTCGCCTGATGATGTCTATGTATCGCCCCAGCAGATCAAGAAATATGGTCTGAAGACGGGTGATGTCGTAGATTGCACAGTGCGTCCGCCTCATGAGAACGAGAAGTACTTTGCACTTTCATCGGTTAAGACCATCAACGGCCGCGAACCGTCTGAGGTACGCGACAGAGTGGCCTTCGAGCATCTGACGCCTCTTTTCCCAGAAGAGAAGTTCACACTTTGTGGCGACAGAGCTACCACGAATCCGAGTGTGCGTATCGTTGACCTCTTCTCACCTATCGGTAAAGGTCAGCGCGCCTTGATCGTTGCTCAGCCAAAGACTGGTAAGACAGTGCTGATGAAGGATATCGCCAACGCCATTGCCGCCAATCATCCTGAGGCTTATATCATGATGCTGCTCATCGACGAGCGCCCTGAAGAGGTAACCGATATGGCCCGCACGGTGAATGCCGAGGTCATCGCATCTACATTCGATGAGCCTGCCGACCGCCATGTTAAGATTGCGGGTATCGTATTGGAGAAAGCCAAGCGCATGGTGGAGTGCGGTCACGATGTGGTCATCTTCCTCGATTCTATCACTCGTCTGGCTCGTGCCTACAATACGGTTGCACCAGCCTCTGGTAAAGTGCTCACTGGTGGTGTCGATGCCAATGCCCTGCAGAAGCCGAAGCGATTCTTCGGTGCTGCCCGTAACATCGAGGGCGGTGGTTCGCTGACCATCATTGCAACGGCTCTGGTTGATACGGGTTCTAAGATGGACGAGGTGATCTTCGAGGAATTCAAGGGTACTGGTAACTCCGAAATCCAACTCAACCGCTCGCTCTCCAACAAGCGTATCTTCCCAGCCATCGACCTGGTTCTGTCTTCTACTCGTCGCGACGATCTGCTGCTCGACGATACCACGCTCAACCGCATGTGGATCATCCGCAAGTTCATTGCCGAGATGACGCCAGTGGAAGCCATGAATACCATCCGCGACCGACTCGTCAACACGCGCAGCAACGAGGAGTTCCTCATGTCGATGAACGGATAAGCGACTTTCATTTAGTTACTCAATAATGTTGATAATGGTGAGCCCTTAAGGCCCACCATTATTGTTATCAACTCGCACTCGCTTTCTTCCAGTGCGTCTTGTCAACCCGTTCTATCCAGTGTTCACGATTCCAGCGCGACATGATCTTGTAGATAGCCGACTCTCCGCAGAAATTGCGCTTGAGCGAACGGAGATCATCTATCGTGAAGATCGGTGCCAACTGGTCGAAGACGGAGTGATTGACACCATACCGCTGACATTCATCCTGAGCGCAAACATACTCGTTGCGAAGCGTATCGCCAAAGGTCTTGATCTGCTGACTCAAACAGTACTCGGCCATCATCAGTGCAAAGTTAAGACAGGCCTTTGATTCTTTGAGGTTTGAGGTTGGAGATTTGAGGTTTTTCGACCCCATGGAGAGCAGATGGAAAATCACGCCACAACGGAATCCGATCACAGCCGCACGCTTACGATAGACATCCTTCACGTGGTCGATATCCTTGGCTGCCTCTATGCGCTTCTCTTCTGCCCAGCCCTCGATCGCCTTCCTCAGTCGAGGCACTTCAATGAGTCCTGAATAGGAGCGCAGTCGGGTTACGGCCTCCTGAATACGGGCTTCATCCTCTGCCGATCGCTTGCGGAACTTCGGCATCTTCGAGAAACTGCAGTCGGGCATCTCGGCAATCAGCACTCGGCTTGAAAGGCCGTTCTCGATGTTGTCGGCCTTGAAGCACTTCCTCAGTGCACCGTTCGTGCCGAGCATCGTCCAGTTGTAGGCTACATTCACCACCCCCGATTCTGCTGCGTCTGAGTTATAATCCTGACCCCATTCGCCCCGATCGAACCCCAGTCGGTAGATGTCGTATTTCGAACTCCAACTGCCCGCACCGTTCGTCTTCCGAAGGGTATCCAGTTCCTCTCCGAAACTGTACAAGGTGTGATTCTGGGCATTCTTGAATCGCTTCAAAAGCGTTGAACAAGAGACGGTTACGGGTACGACGCGAATCAACACGTGAGGGTCATCGGGAGCCTTCTCGTTGGCTTTGCGGCTTTTCTTGCGCTCCTTCCATTCTTCCTCTCGCTTACGAGCTAGCGCATCCTCCTCGTCAAACTGCCGTTTCCAGATATCTACCGCATTCTTCACCACACTCTTGTTCGATGCCTGCTCACCTCGGATAATCGACATCAGACCGAGATGATGGGTGTTGCCGTCGCAATATTCCACTTCTACCTGATCGGCATAGGCGCCACAGATGGGCATCACTCCGCAGAGCACTGGCAAATGCATCGAGACTGGCACTCCGACAAGTGACTCCTTGAGTCCGATGGGCAAGGCCTTCACGTTCACCTTCACGCCTGTTTCTTCGGCCACCGCTTCAGCATCCTCGATCTCGTCCGACGAGATACCCATTTCGAGTGCATCCAGAATCTGCTGCATCAGTTTCGAGATACCCTTGGGCTCTTCCTTGCAAGCCGATTCGACCACCGATTTCAGTTCTTCGTCGGAGAGACCGTAACGAGGCATCACCGCCATCAACACCTTCTTCTTGTTGTCGCAGATGGCTCGGAGGTTTACGGCGAGTTTGTGGAGTTTCACATTGCGCTCACCCTCCTGAGGTTCACCGCCATTCCTGCGCCACCACTCGGCGATGATATCCGCATAAGGGATGCCCTTGAAAGTCTTTTCTTCGCAAGGACTACAGGACTTTTGGACTTTCTCTTCATCAGTTGGTTCAGCGATAGACTCAGTCCTGTAATCCGTTGCTAAAAACAGCCTCTCGCTAACAAACTTCGTATGATCCTCTGGCACCATATAGATGCAGCGATCCACACCCTTTACCTGCTTGTCTGGCTCAAAGCCCGTAGCCTCCTTCATCAGTCGCTGAGCCTCTTCTGCTCCCATTCCGTCAGGCAACTCCACCAATACATGAGTACCGCGACGCACCGACTCTTCTACCAGCAATATCTCCATACCGTTGATATCAGGCTTGGCCGCATCCTTCAGTTTCTCGACGATCTCGCCAGTATGCCCCTTCTCGTCGAAATCGAGCATCAGTCGGTTGAGAGGTTTCAGCGCATCGGTAATAGAGCGATGATTGTCCTTATACGCTGCGCAATGAGGTGTCCACACGGGCAGATGATGCTTCAGTTCATCGTCGCCTCGCTCGATACGCTCACACATCTGAGCCAACCAGGGCTCCCTACGAAGTTTCTCCCAATCCTCCTTCGTGGCTGGGAGGCAAGGGGCACCATGCCCCTTACCGATACAAGTGAAATTACTGTTGTTACTAATCAATTCGTTTTTGAAATCTTGTTGTTCCATGTTTTAAAGAGTTTTGTGAGTGGAGAAGCCTTTGAAACGCTGGCCAGCTTAACTCATGAGATTCCTTCAGCTCACTTCGCTCAGTTAATAAATTAAATAAGGTGAAACCGCTGTGACTTTTGCATCACTCCGAGATGACTCACCTTGCTCATCTCCATTTTCGGGTGCAAAGATACGAAGCGATTGATAGGTGCAAAAATCTTATTTATTAATTTACGAGCAAATTAGCACCAAAACAAACAACTCTATGATAATCAATTAGTTACAAGTACTAAAAAACGAGCACTTCCATCTTCTTGGAAATGCCCGCTTCATGCTAAAAACGTTTTCGATTGAAAAACGCCCGATTTTACTGTTTTCGATTGAAAAACCCCTGTTTTTTCGATTACTCTTTCTTCACGTAATCGATAATCCAGTCGCCATAATGGGTCTTATTCCATTTGCCCATATAGTTGGACAAGGTTTTTGGATCCATCGAGTTCTCGTGCGTACCACAATATATACGCGCGATAGGCAAAAATTTGTCCTTTTTGAATACACCAGCCTTCGTCAGAGCGCCCATGACATGACCTTTAACCTGAAGCCTCAGATCCTTATTTGCCCAGGCCTTAGCAACCTCGTCGCGACAGTCGGAGGCCATCAGATCTTCCATCAACTGATGTCGCCAAGCCACCGTAAACCGCTTCTTGTCAGTACTAACCTCGTCGAACCACTTCTCGGAAAGAAGCTCCTGAAGAATCTTCATCGGAGCAAAATAGTTCAGACCCGACTGATCCTCCTTCGCAGACTCTTTCGAGTCGTGATCGCCGAGCTTCGCATGCTGCTCTATCCACTCTATCGAAAGCATGCCCACGGTTTGAATCTTCAGTTTGGCCAGCGTCAGATCGGCTATCTCCCAAACCTCTGCTACTACCGGCTCCACCTCGTGACGGTAAATCTCCCAGAACCCTAAGGTCTCGCCTTCGCCTATCCATCTGATGGCTTGATCACGAAGTTCGCTGATATCGCTTTCTGTCGAAGATTCGAGATACGACTGTTGGTTCAGCCAGGCACCATCCTGTCTGACCATCGACAGCCATTCGGCTGGCGAACTATAGTCATTGCGATTACCACTCATCTTAATACATTGAAACGTTTCGCCAGTTACCCAGTAAACAACGTTCAGCATGGGCCATCAGATAACCGAAGGCCAGCGAAACATCCTCTACCCAACCCTTTGCCAGATACTTGGAACGAACCTCGCGGACTTTCTCTGCGAAATGCCCCAGCAACTCATCGGCAGCGCGATGCACCGACTTGGGCTGATTTCTCCACATAACATTCGGACGGAGGCCTTTCGCCAACAACTTGCCCTGCAGTTCGGCATCCATATAGTCGTAGAGTTCTTGGGCAGCCTGCAGTATCACCTTGTCAAACTGCAGTGGTATCAGACCGTAAATCTCGTCGTGCAGAATCACCACCTCGGGGTCGAGTTTCAACTTGTGTCCGCGCTTCCAGTGCCTGTCTATCCTCAGCAACTCATTGAGGATGGTTTTCACATAGTCGCGAGGGGGTATCTCCGTATTATCCGGATGGCGTATCAGTTCTCTATGCTCTCTCGAGAAGAGTTCGGCCATCCCGTCTTGTGCTGGTTGGTAATAACTGTCTATAAAGACGTTGATAGCGTGCTTTCTCAAGAGAAAGGCCGTATGCATCGCTATCCACTCATACTCGGTAGTGGTAAGCCACTCAAACAGTTGCTTGTTATCTATCCAGAAACGATTCTTGATGCCGAAAGCCTCCGTAAGGTCAAAAACGAAATGTTGGCTCAAATCGTGGCACAGACCTGCTATCTCCAAGATCAGCCTCAGTCTGTCCATTTCCTCTTTGGTCAGCATCTGCTGATCCTTCAGCGACAATAGCGGGTTGGGATGCTCGGGAAGTTTGCGACCTTCATCTGCCGTCCAGAACATATCCGACAGATATACTGCCAACGCCACTGAGCCATGTTTCTCTGCCAGCAACCGCTCTACCTGCGAGAGCCTGTAAGTCCTGCGCTCTTCGCCCTCCAGCCTACTCGCCTTATCGAGGTCGATTCCTTTGAATAAATTACGCTCTATATACGCCAGTATCTCTCTGGCTGATTTTTCTTGTTCCATATTTATATTAATACGACTTTTCTATTTCAATAATCATACCGCTGGTGTGAGTTCCACCGTGAGGCCGAGGGCGGCAATGATGCGGTAGAAGGTTGAGACTTTGGGTTCAGTGCGACCAGTCTCAACACGTGAAATATACGATTTGTTTGTACCAATCCTGGCTGCCAGTTCCTCCTGAGTGATATTTGCCTTTTTTCGTGCTTCTTCAATGATCTGTCCTGTAAAAAAGGCATTGGCCTTTTCTTCGGCTGCTGCACGTTCTGGGGTGCCTTCTTTTCCAAATGCAGCATCCAACTGTGCATCCACATCAAAAATCACCTTGCTTTTTTCTTTCTTCATACTCTGATTTCAGTTTTAATGCTTTATTGATCTCTTTGGTCGGTGTCTTCTGGCTCTTTTTCTGAAAACAGTTGAAGAGCACCACCACTTGTCCTTCATCGAAGCAGAAGAATATCCTGTAGATATTGCTCTGCCACTCGATCCTTAATTCAAAAAGGCCGTCACGTATCGGTTTGACGAACTTTGACGGTAAGCGTTCCTGGTTTTTCAGCAAGAGCATTCCATAAAGAATCTTTTGCTGCGTCCCCTCATCTAATGACTCGAAGAAGTCCTTGTAGTAATTCTGGTAGGCAATGATTCTTCGTTTCATCGCTGCAAAGATATGAAAAGTTTACCAACTGAGCAACTTTTTGCCGATTTTTTTGCTTTTTTCTTTTTCATACGCATACAATTTAAAGTTAATAAAGAGATTAACGGACGCAAAGATAGACAATTCCCTCGAAACCACCAAATGAAATCCCAACTAATTTAAGACGATCATCACTTTGGAATTTTGGAATTTTGGAATTTTGGAATTTTGGACATTAAGGTATTTCCAATAGTACACAGAGGGGGAAGAGAAGGGTATAAGAATTATATATTATTAAAATAATATATAATTTATAATATACTATAACCCTAAGATTGTGTAGGTGGGAATTGCTTAATGTCAGAAAGTCCAAATGTCTAATTTTCCAATTTTGGGGAATCTGGGGCATTGTGCGGGCTTGGAATGGGTGAAAGTGGGCAATGAAAATAACTTACAAAAAGAATATAAGCAGAAATAGTGATTTTAGCTGCCTCTAGAGAGAAAAATTGCTAGCATTAAAGGTAAAAATTGCTCCCTAGTATGGGAACAATTTTTTCTATTAATAGTCGCAAATAGCGCAGAAACAGGCGAAAATTGAAAGGTTTGAAATTACTTTACAAAACAAGGAATACAAAGAAAATCCCCAACCGCTTAGAAGTGATTGGGGAATTGACGTTTTTATCGAAAAATCTGCGTTTATCGCGGATTATTCGCCTCGAAAATCTTCATGCGCTCTTCCAAAAGATCGTATTGGTGATCCTCGATGAAGGATGTGCAGACACGCAAACCCTCTTGTTCGCTGCCACAAGTGATCAGACAGATGGCCGATACACCATAGTACATCAGTTCGTGAGCCAACTGACCAGAGGTCATACCAGGATAACCGATCGTGAAGTAGAAACCGTCGGCAATAGGCTCGTCGAGGTCTTTATCATAGACCACATAGAAGTTGTGACGGCAGAAAATCTCCTTGAGTTTCTTGGCGCGCTCACCATAAACACTGATCTCCTTGCGGAAATCGTACTTACCCTCGTAGGCGGCTTTCAGCATGGCAGCCATCGCATACTGGGCACTGTGACTCGTACCTGAACTCAGCGCATAAAGCATGCGCGTAGAGAACACGGGACCGAACGGCAATCCCTGATAACGCTCCGACAGGGCGTCGAAATGACGATGGAACAAGGCATCGGAGATACAGGTAACACCGATACGCTCACCCGCATAACTGAATGCCTTTGAGCCACTTATGAGCAGCATGTAATTGTCGGTATAACGGGCGACAGTAGCCTGATAAGGCGGTTGGAACGGTGTCGAGAGATCCTTACGGAAGTCCATTGCGAAGTAAGCGAGATCCTCCATCACGATGGCATCGTATTTCGTAGCGAGCTCGCCAATCACCTTCAACTCCTCCTCTCGCAGACAGATCCACGAGGGATTGTTGGGATTGGAATAGACGATGGCGCAGATGTTGCGCTGCTTGAGATAGCCCTCGAGTTTCGGACCGAGTTTATCTCCACGATAGGCATAGACATCGAAGGTCTGATACTTCACGCCCATCACCTCCAACTGCATCTTCTGAACAGGGAAGCCCGGGTCGATAAAGAGTACGGTATCCTTCGTCTTGTCGCGCTGCGAACAGGTGAGGAACGAGGCGAAAGTGCCTTGCATCGAACCACTTACGGGGATACAACCTTCGGGCTTGATGTCGATGCCGATGAATGCCTTCACAAACTGCGAGGCGGCCTCTTTGAGCACAAGCGCACCCTGAATATCGGGATAGCTGTGGGCGATACCATCCTTCAATGCCTGAATCTGGGCATCGACACCCACTTGAGCAGCAGGCAGACCAGGAATGCCCATCTCCATCTTGATGAACTCTACCCCACTCGCCTTCTCGGACTTGGCTGCCACTTGCTTCACTTCGCGGATCGTGGCCTTGGAAAAATCCTTGATACCAAGCTCGGCTACCAGTCCGTCAACGATTTCTTTCTTTATTGGTGTTTCCATTACTTTCTTTATTACTTCTGAGCAGCACGACCGATGGCCAGTGCCTTGATGTTGGCCTCGACGATAGCCTCGCCCTTGCGGCCGAAAACTCGGCGGATAGCATCCTCAAGTTTATCGTACTCGATGCCCAGAGCCTTCTGGGCCGCACCCAGCAGAATGACGTTAGCACTACGGGGCACACCGTTATCCTTGGCAGCCTGTTCGATGTCGAGCATAATCACATTGTTGATCTTCTCGAGATCGGCCTTGATCGTCTCGATATCAGGATAGTTGGGGATATTCACGAAAGGCGTGCTCGAGGTGATGATCCAGCCATCCTTCGAGAGGAACGGCAGATAGCGGAGCGCTTCCATCGGTTCCATCGAGATAATGACATCGGCACCACCCAGCGGAATCAGGTCGCTCGAAATGGGGTCGCTGGAGAGTCGCAGATTCGACTGCACATCGCCACCACGCTGACTCATTCCGTGAACCTCAGCCTGTTTGATATAGTCGTTGCGATAGAGAGGATACCTTGACCTCCTACGCCACACAAGATAATATCTGTCTTCATTTCTTTGCCTCCTTTGCTTTTTGCTGTTTCAGATGACGCTGTAAGGTCTGCATACACTCACGGCGCGGGATAATCACACTCACACCGTGATAATTGATCTCATCGCGGATAGCCTTCGTGATCTCGGGCATATTCTTGGGGATAGGATTGACCACCTTCAGATGATCCTCGGAGAGGCCGAGACCTTTACAGATAGCCTCAAACTTATTGGTACCAGCCGAGTCTTGACCACCCGTCATCGCGGTTGTCAGGTTGTCTGAGATAATCACGGTGATGTCTGCATTCTCGTTGATGGCATCGAGCAGACCAGTCATACCTGAGTGGGTGAAGGTAGAGTCGCCGATGATGGCTACTGCGGGCCATTGACCAGCGTCGGAAGCACCCTTTGCCATCGTGATCGAGGCACCCATATCTACACATGAGTGGATGGCCTTATAGGGGGGCAGGAAGCCCAGCGTATAGCAACCGATATCGCCAAACACGCGGGCATTGGGATATTCGCGGAGCACCTCATTGAGAGCGGTATAGACGTCGCGGTGACCACAACCCTGACAGAGTGCAGGTGGACGCGGAGTGACATCTTCGCACGGTGCATAGTTCTCTGCGCTCTCGATGCCTAAGGCCTTCTTCAGAAGGTCGGGGTTCAGTTCGCCCGTACGGGGAAGTTCGCCCGTAAGACGACCTTTGATAACAGCGTTGCCAGGCATCACGCCACGCACCTGATCCTCGATGAAAGGCTGGCCCTCTTCGGCTATCAGCACGAACTCACAATCGTCGGTCATCCTGCGAATCAGTTTCTTAGGAATCGGATACTGCGAGATCTTCAATACGGGATAAGGACAACCATCAGGATAGCACTCCATGAGATAGTTGAAGGCGATACCGCTGGCGATGATGCCCAGTTTGTGGTCGGCGCCATCGATATACTGGTTATACTTAGAATCGACCGCCATCTGCTCGAGTACAGGCTGCTGACCTGTTACCACGATATTGCGCTTGCGGGCAAAAGCGGGCAAGAGCACCCAGTTGGAAGCCTGAGCATCGTAGTTGAGTTCGTTCTGTTCGCGAGGTGTATCCTTGATCTCCACGACAGCACGCGAATGGGCCATACGCGTTGTGACGCGCATCAGGATGGGCAGATGAAGTTGCTCGGAGAGGTCGAACGCCTCGCCCATCATATCGTAAGCCTCCTGCTGATTGCTGGGTTCCAAGGTAGGAATCATGGCAAACTTGGCATAGAATCGGCTGTCTTGCTCGTCTTGTGATGAATGCATCGAGGGGTCGTCTGCTACGAGAACGATCAGTCCGCCATTCGTACCCGTCATAGCAGAATTGACAAACGGGTCGGCACAGACGTTCAGACCAACATGCTTCATACACACCAGCGCACGCTTGCCCATATACGACATGCCGAGCGCTGCCTCCATAGCCGTCTTTTCGTTCGTTGACCAACGACGATGAATGTTTCTCTCTTTGGCTACGGGCGACTCCTGGATATACTCGGTAATCTCTGTAGAAGGAGTACCGGGATAGGCATAAACACCACTCAGGCCTGCATCGATTGCACCCTGGGCTATCGCCTCGTCGCCCAATAAAAGTTTCTTCATATACTGTTCGGTTTAGAATTAATTTGCGCAAAGGTACGACTTTTCGGTTGAATAAACAAAAAAATGCGACCTTAATTGCATAAAGCCGCATTTATATTCATAAAAGTTGCACTTAGAATGTGTAGCCCAGCGTGAGAAGCACCTGATGGCGATAATTCTTCACTTCGGTTACACCCGTGTTACCCTCATAAGGCTGGAACGGATGGAAGTCGCCCTTAGTGCCACTATACTGATAAGCGAGGTCGATATTCACTGCATTCAACTTAACGCCGACACCACAGGTGAAGCGATGGGTATCTTTCCAATTCACATAGTCGGTCGTAGATGAATAAGCCACACCTGGCGACTCGAGACGCATATCGCGCACACCGTTCTCTTCATAAGGTGACGACAGATAGTTATAGCCTACGCGTACAGCGAACTCGGGGATAGGTTTGACCTCTACACCAGCTTTCAGAGTGTGAACACCTTTCAGCGATTTCTCTGTATTGCGTTTCATCGCCTCGTCTGTGTAAGAAGGTGAGTAACCATAATCTTCGTACCAGTAAGTGTCGCCCTTGTTCACGCGATTGGTCGCAGTGCTGAAATCGGAATACTCATAGCCGAGGCCCAGAGCCACCTGATTGCCAATGGTATGTCCGAGGCTCACTCCGAACTTCCAAGGTGTATAGAACTTGAAGTCGTAATCGTTGCTCGAATGACCTTTATCCCAATAACCAACCTCGCTGTTGTTCATCATATGAGTATCATTCTTTGAAGTGAGGTCGTACCAAGTCGGCGTTGCGATAGAGAAACCGAAACGGAAGGGAGAATCTTCGATGGGGCGAATGATAACACCCGCTGTGACATCGAGACCTGTACCAGTGATCTTACGCTCATCGCCTGTTACGACAGAACCCACAGGCTGATCGACCAAATTGACAAGGGATTCTCCGTATTCGCTATAACCGCGATAGCGCACATCTTTCACACCCACTGTAAAACCCCAGTAGAAGCGGTCGTTCACATTACCACTGATGTTGAAGTCGAAGTTGTTGATCCAACCGCGATGAGCACGATCGAACGTATAGGCGTTGGCATCATTATAATATATCCAGTCGGCCGACTTGTCTGCCAGATGCTTTTCCACATTGGCCATCAGCACGTTGGCATTGATATAGTCGCTCTGGCTGTAAGCCCACGATACTTCACCAGGTGAATAATAGCCGATGGCCTCATCCTGTCGGTTGGTATCGAAATAGTAGATGTTCTCGAGGGCTTTATCGTAGGTTAGCCCGTTCTGCGAACATTCTTTCAACGAATTGGCAGCCGAGAGAATCTGGTTGAAGTTACGACTCTTGTGAAAATTAAAGGCGAAGTTAACGAATGAGGTGCGACTCAGACGGGTGGAATAAACGAATCCTGCCTGATCGAAACTCATCGTCGTCTTCTTCTTTCCGTCGAACTCACGGGCATCCTGTTGGGTAACGAAACCCAGGCTCACGCTGGCATTAGAGTGACGGAAGAGTCCGATACCTGCCGGGTTGGAAGAGATCGTAGAGATATCTGCACCCAGAGCGTCCATCGCGCCACCCATAGCCACATAGCGGGCTGTACCGTTCAGATCGCTACCCAGAAGTCGGGCGCTCTCGTAAGTATCCTGTGCAGCGATTGGCAGACTTACTGCCATCGAGAATGCTGCTATATATAACTTTTTCATCATAATCCTATCGTCTATAAATATGTTCATTAATGGTCAATGTTCAATGGTAATCACCTTCTTCCACCGAGGCCACCACCGCCGCTACGACCTCCGCCGCCGCTATGACCGCCACTGAAGCCACCGCCGCCACCGCGACTACCTCCGAAACTGCCACCACTGCTACGACTGCCGCTGAAGGTAGAATTGCTCGAACTGCCACGATAGCCGCTGAAATTACCGCTACGACTGCGCTGATAGTTACCGCTGCTATAGGTTCGTGAACCGCCCATCTGACGGGCACGGTCTCGCATGCTGCTCATACGACTGCTATTGCCAGCAACGCTCCCTCTCAGACTGCCACGATAGCTATAGTGGGTACCGTCGCGACGCAGCGTGCCTGTGCCGATATAGCCACTATGACTACGGCCACCGCCACCAGCTACAACAACATAACGGGGATAAGAATAGTATGGACGCCAGCCCCAATACCAGCGAGAGTTGTAATACCAAGGTGAATACCAGCCAGCATAGCCGTAGTACCAAGGATCGTACCAAGCGCTATAATACCAGGGATCGAACCAGGGATCAAACCAAGGATCATACCAGCCATAACGGGTATAGTACCAAGGAGAATGCCAACCCCAGTCGTTGACGCCTGCATGATAGCCAGCCCAGAAAGCGGCATTGTCGGAGAGTCGGTAATCATCAAAACGACTCATACGCTTGGTGTACTTGTAGTCGTCTTTCGACAATGTAGAGTCGGGATATACGCCTTTCTCACCATCGAAACTGATGATATCACTCTTCGCAGAATCGCCATCAAGCGCTTCAACCTGACTCTTCATTCTGCGATTATATTCATCAACACTACGGTCACTGCCACTGTAATAAGTATCCTTAGGCATGCCATAGCGGTCATTAGAAGTCTCTACTACAACTCTCTTCTTAGGCGTAAAGTAGAGATCGTCATCCTGAGCCATCAGTGCCATCGGCAGTGCTCCGGCAAGCATGGAAATCAATAACAGTTTTTTCATCTTATTCGTCATTTTAATGATTCACGTTGCAAATTTACAACCAATTTTAGTGCAAATTTAGGGAAAAACCCTAACTTATAGTAGGATTTTCCCTATTTTTTGTAATTTTGCGGTAAAAATTAACAACTTTATGAAGTATTTTGAAGTAGAATTCACGATTTCGCCCTACTCTTCCGATGCCAGCGATGTGTTGGCAGCGATGGCTGGTGAGGCTGGTTTTGAAACTTTTGAAGAGACGCCTACGGGCTTGAAGGGTTATATCCAACAGCAGTTCCTCGATGTGGACACGCTCCAACAGGCTTTGGAGGATTTCCCATTCGAAGAGGTCAGTATCTCCTACAATATCAGTGAGGCTGAGGATAAAGACTGGAATGAGCAGTGGGAACAAGAAGGTTTTGAGCCAATTAACGTCGGAAACCGACTGGTGATTCACGATGGACGTCATTTGCCTGAATCGCCTGCCGATATCTCTATTGAGATCGATGCCCGTCTGGCTTTCGGAACTGGTACTCATGAGACGACTCGTATGATCTGTTCTGCCTTGCTCGACAAGAAGATGGACGGTTTGCGTGTGCTCGATTGCGGAACCGGTACAGGCATCCTTTCTATCTGCGCGTTGAAGTTGGGTGCCAGCAAGGCTGTAGGTTACGACATCGATGAATGGTCGGCTGATAATGCGCGCCACAATGCGGTGATCAACAGTGTCGATGATCGTTTTACCGCTCTGCTCGGCGATGCTTCTATATTAAATAAGGTGGAAGGCACTTTCCAGTTGGTGCTGGCTAACATCAACCGTAATATCCTGCTGGCCGATATGCCTTCGTTCCGTCAGAAGATGGCGCCTGGTGCATCACTGATCCTCAGCGGATTCTATACCGACGATATCCCGCTGCTCCTTGAAAAAGCACAGACCTTAGGGTTGAAACTCGAAAAGCAGTTGGAAGATCAGAATTGGGCTTGTTTAGTGCTGACCCTTGCCTGACTTGTGACTATTCGTTATAGGCTTTTTCTCCAATGGTTTCTTGTGAACCGATCGTCATCTGGCGAAGGTCATAATAGGAACCATTGTAGATATTGAAGTCCACATTTCCCTTGATGCCCGGCAGACGGCCTACATCGGTATGCTGCCAGAATTTCCATGGGCCTTTATATTCCAGGGAATCGACGTAATAATGCGCTATCCAGTAGGGATATTCATTGAAGATGGAGTCGTTCAGATAACGCATCTTAAACTTAAAATAGGTATAGATGATTGGTTTCACCTTATAGTGTTTCTCCACCAGTTCAAGCCAGAGCTTCACGGAAGTCTTAAACTCAGAGTCGGTCTGGTTCTTGGGCTTATGCTCCACATCGAGCACAGGAGGCAAATCACCATTCTCCAACTTGACGGTCTTCATAAAATGGGCGGCCTGCTGATATGAAGGCGTATGAACACTATAGAAGTGATAGGCACCACGCGTAAACCCGTGTTCTCGTGCCTGATAGAAGTTGTCTTTGAAGTTCTGGTCGGTCTGAGTCGAGCCCTCGGTAGCCTTGATCATGATGAAACGGATCGGACAGTCGTTAATGCTGCCGTTATCCTTGAGTTCATCCCAGTCGATACGACCTTGATGGTGCGAGATGTCGATACCGTGAATCTCGTAGCCGTCGGGATAGTTCACCGTACCATAGAGCGCGCGCCAACGGAAGCCGAAGGGACCAACAAAGAAGTAATAGAAGAACCAGATATAACAGATGACAATCGCTGCACCGCCCATCCACCATCCCCAGGAGGGAATCTTCCGAAGAAGACGTATCACGACGCCAGGACGTTTTCTGCGTCCGGGGCCGTGATACGTATGAGTAGTACCGATTCCTTTTCGGCTAATCGTAGTTCTTTTCTTCGACATTATTTACTCTGCTCAAGAGCCAGGGTCTTCGTAGGCTGGTCACAAACCTCTGTGGGTCCCCAGTACTGGATAGGACCAGGATATACGTAAGCGGTCTTACGAGCCCACTCGTCGCGATGAGCAGCGAACTCCTTGAAGGGAGCACCGTCGAGCTCAACGAGAGCCTTGCGGATAACGGGCTTCATCTCGCCTGCACGCTTCTCCATGTTCATCATCATCGTGATGGGCACACCACCAGCGATCCACTGGTCAGCAGGAGCGGTTGTGTTCTTAACGATGGCCATATAGCCAGTCTTGCCGTTAGCAATCAGCTGAGCGGCTGATGTACCGAGAGCATAGCAGTAGTCGGCATCGAAGTTTGAAGGAGCAGCGCAACGTCCCTCGTATCCGAAGAAGTGGTGCTGGGTACCGAACTTACCTGAGTACTTGCCTTCCTTCTTCATCTTCTCGAGCTTCTGGGCAACCATCGTAGAGAGCAGTTTCTCGGTCTCAATCAGAGATACCTGAACGTTTCCGTGAGGATCGCGATCGAGAGCCAGCTGGCGGGCAACACCAGTAGGCAGGCTGTTGAACACAGCGAGGTTCTCTTCTGTCAGGTGAGCCTTTGCAAAATCGATGGTCTCTGTACGACCCATATCTTTCACCTCAGGCAGAGCCAGCACATCGTTGAGCTGAGCAATCAGCTTCTTGATGGCGGGAATGAACTCGATAACACCCTCAGGGATGATAACGGTACCGAAGTTGTTACCGTCGGCAGCGCGCTGAGCTACTGCGTTTGCGATATACTCTACGATATCGTCAAGGCTCATAGCCTTCTGCTCAATCTCCTCAGAGATCAGACAGATATTAGGCTGTGTCTGCAGAGCGCACTCGAGGGCGATATGAGAAGCCGAGCGACCCATCACCTTGATGAAGTGCCAGTATTTGCGGGCAGAGTTACAGTCGCGCTCGATGTTACCAATCAGTTCTGAGTATGTCTTACAAGCGGTATCAAATCCGAATGAAGTCTCAATCTGATCGTTCTTCAGGTCACCATCGATGGTCTTCGGACAACCGATAACCTGTACACCATATTTCTTAGCAGCATAGTACTCAGCCAGCACGCAAGCGTTGGTGTTTGAGTCGTCGCCACCGATAATCACGATAGCCTTGATGTCGAGCTCGCGGATAATCTCCAGACCCTTCTCAAACTGGTCGATCTTCTCCAGCTTCGTACGACCAGAACCGATCATGTCGAAACCACCGGTATTGCGATATTCGTCGATGATCTCTGGAGTCAACTCCATATAGTTGTGATCAACCAGACCGCCAGGACCGAGGATGAAACCGAAGAGACGGTTTTCTGGGTTCAGCTTCTTGATCTGGTCGAACAGACCTGTAATCACGTTATGACCGCCAGGAGCCTGACCGCCAGAAAGGATGATACCAACGTTCATCTTGGTGTGGTTGGCCTCTGTTGCCGGCTCGAACTCTACGATAGGCATACCGTAGGTGTTTGGGAACAGCTTCTGAATTTCTTCCTGATCGCCTACACTCTGGGTGGGCTTACCTTCTTTGATTTTTACAGCACCCTGAAGAGCCTTTGGCAGCTTTGGCTGATAGGCGGCTCTGGCAATTTGCAATGCACTTTTTTCCATATTACTAATTTTGATTTTGAATGAATAATTCGTTTCTGACGTGCAAAATTAATCAAAATCTGTTAGAAATAAGAAAGAAAAGTGGCTAATTTCGCCTTTTTAATATTTTTTGTGGAAGAAAGAGTTGATAACTCGAAATTTTTTCCTATCTTTGTTCAGTGAAAATGACAATATGGATAAAATAAGGAGGATTTTTAATTATGGCAAACAAGAGAAAATTGAAAAAAGCGATCAACTTAATTTGTGAGGATTTAATTTCTGAAGCCTTGGCTGTTTCACTCTACGGATCGGAAAATCATAAGGACGATGTCGAGTCGGTGTTCTTCTCCATCGTGAAGATGCAAGCCGACTTTATCTGTCGAATCTCTCATCCCGAACCTGGCATGAAGGCCAAAGAATACTATAAGGATTTGAAAGACAAATTCGCTGCACAAGCTAGTGATATTCTTGATCAGATAATTTCATAGCATGATGTGGCAACGATTTTGCAACTGGCTTTTATATAAACATCTGGGATGGACGGCTGAAGTAACAGAAACCCATCCCGATAAGTTTATCATCTGTCTGGCGCCACACACCAGCAACTGGGACTTCCCCTTAGGACAACTTTACGCGGGCGCGTGTGGGATGAAGAGCAACTTCCTGATGAAGAAAGAGTGGTTCTTCTTCCCCCTCGGCATCCTGTTTCGTAGGCTGGGTGGCATTCCCGTCTATCGGCAGAAACATTCGAGCATGACTGATGCGATGGCCGAGACTGCGAAGGCAGCAAAGGAGTTCAAGCTCTGCATCACACCTGAAGGCACACGCTCTCCCACTCCCGACTGGAAGAAAGGCTTTTATTTTATAGCACTGAAGGCTGGCATCCCTATCCTGCTCTATGGCGTCGATTACGAGAAGCGCCTCATCAAGTGCACGAAAACGATCATTCCCTCTGGCGACCTCGAGGCCGACATGCGGGAAATAAAACTCTATTTTAAAGACTTCAAAGGCAAGAAGCCTGAGAATTTTACGATTGGTGACATCTCATGAAACGACTCTTCACACTCGTCCTGACTGGTGCTTTGGCGCTGACTGCCTTTGGCCAGCAGGACTTGATTAATAAATTAGATAACTACTTCAGGACCTATAGTCCTTCAGGACAGTTGATACGTTCAGCAGCCCATCTTAAAAGCATTAACATCAACGACTCTCTTCAAACCATTGAAATATGTGCCGATAACCATTTAGGCGAACAGACTTTCACACCTGAATCAGCAGAACGCATCTATGAGTCGATACAGCGACTTCTGCCCGATTATTGCCGCTCTTATCAACTGTCGGTTAAAACGGGCGGTTGGGAGGTTCGCGACCTGGTTCCGACGCGGTTCCGTCAAGTGGATGATGCGTCGAGGGTTTGGGGCGACATCGACTATAAGGGTAATCCCTGGGTGCGTAATGCCTCACTCCCCTATCAGATATCTTATGGCTTGCAGAACCGCCATCTCTCACTCTGGGCCAGTCATGGACGCTATTTCAGCATCAGGGAGAATCAGTGGCAATGGCAGCGACCTCCACTCTTCGGCAGTCGTGAAGATCTCTTCACACAGACCATCGTCGTACCTTATTTAATACCGATGCTCGAAAAGGCTGGTGCCATCGTCTTCACACCGCGTGAGCGCGATTGGCAGCGACATGAGGTGATCGTCGATAATGATACGCCTCGAACCGCTCAGGGCATCTATCTCGAGACGCACATGGGAATGGGTTGGACCTCGTGCGACTCCGTCGGATTTAAGTTCCATACTGGCATCTACGAGGATCACGAGAATCCCTTCACGGCAGGTTCGGCCCGTCAGATTCCGACTGCCAGCGATAAGCGCCAGGAGTGTACCGCCATCTATCGTCCGGCTATCCCCGAAGCTGGCCGTTATGCCGTCTATGTCAGTTATCAGACGGTTCCTGGCAGCATCGACGATGCCCGTTATACGGTCTGGCATCAAGGCATCCCCACAGAGTTTCACGTCAATCAGCAGATGGGCGGTTCCACTTGGGTCTATCTCGGCACGTTTGATTTCGATGCGGGTAACGATGAACAGAACTGCGTCATTCTCTCTAACCTGAGCAAGAAGTCGGGCATCGTCACAGCCGATGCGGTACGTTTCGGAGGGGGTATGGGTAACATCCGTCGCGGCTATTCCACCAGCGGACTGCCCCGTTGTGTCGAGGGTGCCCGCTATTATGCCCAATGGGCAGGTATGCCCTATGCCGTCTATTCCACGAAGAACGGTGAGGATGATTACGGCGACGATATCAATGCCCGTTCTTACATGACTAATCTGCTGGCTGGTGGTTCTTGCTATATGCCTGATACGACAGGCCGTCATGTGCCTATCGAACTGTCTTTGGCTGTCCACAGCGATGCGGGCTATACCTCTGATGGCAGAACGCATACGGGCACGTTGGCTGTCTGCACCACCTATCTTAACGACAGCATCCTCAGTACTGGCCGTTCTCGTCTGGCCTCTCGCGATCTGGCCGACGAACTGCTCACTACTATTCCTAAGGATATGAAACGACTCTATGGCAGTTGGCAGCGACGCGAACTCTGGGACCGCAACTACTCTGAGAGTCGTGTGCCCGAGGTGCCCAGTGCCATCCTCGAGACAATGTCGCATCAGAACTTTGCCGATATGCGTTATGCGCAGGATCCCAACTTCAAGTTCGACTTCGCCCGCAGTATCTATAAGACGCTGCTCCGCTATATCTGTCGCATGCACCATACACCGTATGTGGTTACACCGCTGACACCTAATCACCTCCGCGTAGAACTGACGGATAAGGGCGAGGCCCGACTCAGTTGGAACTGCGTCAACGATCCCGACGAGCCTTCTGCTGTACCTTCGGGCTACATCGTTTATCAAGCCGTCGGCAATCGGGGGTTCGACAATGGTACTTATCTGAAAGGTGCCCATACCAGTGCAACAATCAAACTGCAGCCCGGCCAACTCTACAACTTCAGGATTGCTGCCGTCAACGATGGTGGCGAGAGTTTCCCCAGCGAAGTGGTATCGGCCTGCTATGTGCCTGAGGCTCAGAAGACGATACTCATCGTCAACGGGTTCCATCGGCTCTCTTCGCCTGCCGTCATCGACAATGCGGCACAACAGGGATTCGACCTTCGTCGCGACATCGGTGTCACCTATGGTCCTACTGCTGGATGGACGGGCTATCAGACCAGTTTCGACAAGTCGCGTATCGGTAATACGAGCACCTCGGGATTAGGCTATACCGACGATGCTTTGGCAGGGCGTATCATTGCCGGCAACGACTTCAACTATATTCGCACCCATGCTCAGGCCATCGCTTCGGCACAGGCTTATAACATCGTCAGTTGTTCGTCTGAGGCTATCGAGAGCAACGAGGTGTTGCCTTCGAGATACCAGATGATCGACCTCATTCTCGGACTCGAGAAAAACGATGGGTGGTCGCTGCGTAAGTACCGCGCCTTCTCACCAGTGATGCGCCGCCATCTCGAACTCTTCACCTCGCGTGGCGGAGCCCTTCTCGTCAGTGGTTCGTATGTCGGTGCCGACATGACGTTGCCTGGCGATCAGCAGTTCCTCGCCCAGGTGCTCAAGTGTTCCTACGAAGGTGTCAATCGCGACAGTCTGGAGCGCGATACCATCGCTGGTCTCGGCACTACCTTCACCTTCCATCGCCAACTCAACGATATCCATTATGCAGCCCAGCATCCCGACATACTCAACCCCGTGTCGCCTGCCTATTCAGCGATGATCTATGCCGATCAGTATAGTGCCTGTGTGGCTTACGACGGCAGCGACTACAAGGCGATGACGATGGGATTCCCCTTCGAGTGTATCCAGTCTGAACAGAAGCGCCACATGCTGATGAAGGGCATACTGAATTTCCTATTACGTTCACTATAAACCCATAAAATATAAACCAAAAAACTTAAAAGATTATGAAGATTCAAACTAATTCGTCTGGCACCCGCAGCATAGAAGTGCAAGAAGCACACCTGCAGGTGATTGAGAAGTATCAACTATTTCGCGATCTCATCGACAGCAATGGCTATGTGGATGAGCAAGTACTCGACAAACTGAAGTTCAACATCCGCGCGCTCCTCGAGGCTCAGGCAGGACTCGACAAAGACCTGCTCAACCTATGCCTCGACGTGATTTATCACCCCAACATGAAAGCCTTCGGACTCCAGCAGCTCGTACTGCTTTACATCAACTGGAAGAATCAGGCTAACGATAATCTGGGTATGACCACGCGTGCTTTTCAAGGAACACCGTTTAATTAAGAGGTGAGTGGTAAGAGGTAAGAATGGAATATAGACTGACGGATTTTCTGCCAACGACCAAGAAGGAGTTGGAACTCAGAGGATGGGATGAACTCGACGTCATCCTGTTCTCTGGCGATGCGTATATCGACCACCCCTCGTTTGGGGCGGCAGTCATCGGACGAACTCTCGAGGCTGCCGGATATCGGGTGGCCATCGTTCCGCAGCCCGACTGGCACGGCGACTATCGCGACTTCAAAAAACTGGGGCGCCCGCGCCTCTTCTTCGGCATCGCTCCTGGCTGTATGGACTCGATGGTCAACAAATATACAGCCAACCGTCGCCTGCGCTCTGAGGATGCCTATAGTCCCGATGGACGTCACGACATGCGTCCGGAATATCCCACGATCGTCTATTCCCGTATCCTCAAAGAGCTCTTTCCCGATGTGCCCGTCGTGCTGGGAGGCATCGAAGCCTCTCTGCGCCGACTGACGCATTACGACTACTGGCAGGATAAGTTGAGACCCTGTATTCTCTGCGATGCTGGGGCCGATATGATCACTTACGGCATGGGCGAGAAGGTGACTCTCGAACTGGCGCGACGACTCTCCAATGGCGAGTCTATCCGCGACATCAACGATCTGCCCCAAACAGTCTATCTCGCCAGCCAAGACGAGATCCCTGGCGGCATCACCGCTGACGACATCGTGCTCCACAGCCACGAGGAGTGTCTGCGCAACAAGCGTTCACAGGCCGAGAACTTCCGTCATATCGAGGAACAGTCAAACATGATGCATGCCCAGCGCCTCCTCCAACCCCTCAAATCTCAAACCTACGTCGTCGTCAACCCTCCTTTTCCCCCGATGACCACCGAGGAACTCGACGCCTCGTTCGACCTGCCCTATACGCGACAGCCACACCCCAAATACAAGGGCAAGCGCATCCCCGCCTACGACATGATCAAGCACTCCGTCAACATCCATCGCGGCTGTTTCGGAGGCTGTGCCTTCTGCACCATCTCGGCCCATCAGGGCAAGTTTATTGCGTGCCGTTCTAAGGAGAGTATATTAAAAGAGGTAAAGCAGGTGATGCAGATGCCCGACTTCAAAGGTTACCTCTCCGACCTCGGTGGACCCTCTGCCAACATGTACGGCATGCATGGGCGCAATCTCAAGGCCTGTGAGAAGTGCCGACGTCCCAGCTGCATCCATCCGCAGATCTGTCCGAACCTCGATACCAACCATCGCCGACTGCTCGACATCTATCATGCCGTCGATGCGCTGCCGGGCATCAAGCGCAGCTTTATCGGCAGTGGTGTGCGTTACGACCTGTTGCTTTATCGCAGCAAAGATGAAGAGGCTAATCGTGCGGCTCAGGAATATACCCGCGAACTGATCATGCGCCACGTCTCTGGCCGATTGAAGGTCGCCCCGGAACATACCTCCGAACGCGTGCTCTACCTCATGCGCAAACCCTCGTTCCAACAGTTCTACGAGTTCAAGCGCCAGTTCGACCGCATCAATCGCGAAGAGAACCTGCGCCAGCAGATCATCCCCTACTTCATCTCCTCCCATCCCGGCTGTCATGAAGAGGATATGGCCGAACTGGCCGTCATCACCAAGGGCCTCGACTTCCATCTGGAACAGGTGCAGGACTTCACGCCTACACCCATGACCAATGCTACCGAGACCTGGTACACAGGCTATGATCCCTACACACTCGAAGAAGTGTTCAGTGCCAAGACGCCACGCGAGAAACTCGCCCAGCGCCAGTTTTTCTTCTGGTATAAACCCGAAGAGCGTCGCAACATCGAACAGAGCCTCCGTCGTATCGGGCGCCCCGATCTCATCCAGCGTCTCTACGACAAAACCTCAAACCTCAAACCTCAAACCTCAAATCCCAAACCTCAAACCCCCAATGAAAATCATCGAGCAAAGCGTCATTCCGAAGAACCCCGAGAAGAAAAGCGAGGACGGAATCGTCGTCACAAATGACTTCATCGCTGTCATCGACGGTTCCACTTCGAAGACCAGCCGTCGCCATTGCCCCTGGATAAGCAATGGTCGCTATGCCATGAAGATAGTCAGCCGATATATCCGCCGCATGCCTGCCGATATCAGTTGTCAGCAGTTCTGCAAAGGCGTCACCAAAGCCATCAGCCGTCATTACTGGCTGCGATTCCCCAAAAGCCGCATGGCCGAGCATCCCGAAGAGCGACTTACCGCCTCTGCCGTCATCTATAGCCGCGTGCGCCGCGAGGTGTGGCTCGTTGGCGATTGTCATTGCCTGGTGGGAGGCGAATACTACGATAATCCCAAGCCCTACGAACAGGAGTTGGCCGAGATGCGGGCAGCCCGAGTGCGCGAGCTCTTGGCAGAGGGCTATACCGAGGAGCAGCTTCGCCAGCCTTTCGACCCAGCCCGCGAGGTGATGATTCCCCACATGATCGAGGTCATGAAGAATCAGAACAAGACCTATGCCGTCATCGACGGATTCCATATCCCCCAGTCGCTCGTTCCCGTGCTTACACTCAACTTCCAGCCTTGGGAGATTGTCCTCGCCAGCGATGGTTATCCCAAACTCGCTGCCACACTCGAAGAGACCGAATCCCTCCTCGAACAGCAACGGCTCAACGATCCCCTCAACATCGGGCGTTTCAAGGCCACCAAAGCCTTCGTTCAGGGTAATCATTCCTTCGACGACAGGTCATATATTCGATTCACCGTATAAAATTTCCCTTATTATTTGGCAGATTCAGAAAAAATTTATACCTTTGCAGCCGATTTCACAAGAAACTAAGGTCGGTTCCGTAGCTCAGCTGGATAGAGCAACTGCCTTCTAAGCAGTAGGCCTCGGGTTCGAATCCCGACGGAATCACGAAGTCTCAGAGTTAATCTGAGGCTTTTTTATTCTCTAAAGTCCTGATTTTTAAGATTTTCCAAGAATCATAAAAAACCAAGCTACTGAAGATAACCATTTCCTTAAAAATGTGGATTTCTCAAAAAACAGCACAGTTTTAACCAAATGTTGACCGCATGTTGACACAAAAAACAAAAATGCCCATGCTTACAATCAAAGCAGAAGTCCAGAAGGACAGGAAGAGAATGGATGGTTCTTACAATGTCAAAATTCGATTCACAAAAGGCCGTGCTGTGAAGCGAATCTCTACAGACCTATTCGCTACAGGAGAAGACACTGACAGGAAAAGGAATATCCACAGTACAACGAATCAAGAAAGATTTCAATCTATAAATAGGGATAGGGGTGCAAGCCTCTATCTCATTTTTGATTATTGTATGTAGGTATTCTTATTAAAAATGATGGCTAAAATGCAGTTTTTTGAAGAAAATCATTGTTATGTGAGAATTTATTCATATATTTGCCACTGAGTTTCAAGTGCACCTGTGTGCAGGAGCATGTTATAAAGGACTCAGCTTAGAAAAAGAGCAATTGTTATTATCCTGTAAGGAAATCTGAAAAATTTCAATCATCAGGGATAAGAGGCAATATGCTCATGCTTGGGATTATTATATCCTTTTGGATTTACATATCTCAGGGCATGGGCTATTGTTCAATGTCTGATGATAGGTATTCCAGAACCTCCTTACGATAATTTTCAATAGTCCCATGCTTCTCAAATCTACTAACCAGCTATTCATCTTGGGAACTGGTAGCACAATAGCTAAAAAATGAAAAGACAAGTCTTGGTTACATTTCTCTTTTTTCATGTGTCATTGCTTAATTGCATGGCTCAATCGAATTTACATTCAGGGAGCTGTGGTTCTGGCCTCACATGGTCATATTCTGAGGCTACAAAAACTCTCACTATTTCAGGAGCGGGGGATATGACAAATTATGAAAGAGGTAGTAGTTATAAGCATACTCCATGGTACGATTTTCGCTATGATATCCAAAACGTTATTCTGGGATCTGAAGTTTACTCTATTGGTGATTGTGCATTTGAAGATATGCCTATTACTTCCATCGCTATACCCAATTCTGTTGCACGTATCGGGAAATGGGCATTTTCTTCTACGAAATTAACTTCTGTGACAATCCCTCCTGGTATAAAGACGCTAGAAGAACACACTTTTAATGGTTGCAGAAGTTTATCTGAAGTAAGTTTAGCAAATACCTTGACTTCAATTGGGAAACAAGCATTTTATAGATGTACCAGTTTGAAATCTATTGAAATACCTGACAAAGTGACCTCAATTGGGGAATTTGCCTTCTGGAATTGCCGTAGTCTGACCTCTGTAACAATACCCAACAGCGTGATATCCATTGGATATAATGCTTTCGATGGTGGAGATGAATATACTCCAAACATAAATACTATTATTTCCTATATTGATAATCCTTTTCAGATAGAAGGAAGGACATCATATAACGAAAAAAATCATTATTGTGGAGTATTTAGCAGAAAGACCTTTAGTAATGCAATATTGTATGTGCCCAAAGGTACTATAGATAAATATAAGTCAACAGAAGGTTGGAAAGACTTTGCTAATATCAAGGAAAATACACAAGATAATCCTATTAATACAGATGCCATAGTAAATGGAATAAAGTATATAATAACATCTAACTCAGAATGTGAAGTAGTACAAATAGAGGATTATTCTGGAGACATTGTTATACCTGAAAAGATTAATATTGAAGGAAAAGAATATGAAGTGACATCCATTGCTAAGGGTGCATTTATTAAGACAGAAAATGTGCAAAATACTGGAAGTGATATTACTTCTGTCTACATTCCCAACAGCGTAAAGCACATAGGTAGAGATGCTTTTTTTGGTTGTATCTAAACGGGTATAAACAACCAGGAATATCTAATACTAACTGCGCATAAAGCGCTCATTTTCAATAACTTTTGATTTTTAACACTTGATGGCTGGAATTTGGTAGTAACCGAATTTCAGTATATTTTTGCAACGTATTTCTACCGCGAGGAATTTACGAGGCC
>OMXO01000045.1 GCA_900315035.1 uncultured Prevotella sp. | reverse complement strand
GTGCGCCTGGCGCGAACAGGCTCTGGCTCTCGGCTGTCTTTGATGAAAATCATGACAGGACTTACTACGCCTACGACCTGAACGCCCTCTTCATCCATGTCGACGAAACCACGCTCAGTTTCACTGGCGGCTTTGTTCCCAACGGTGTTGACGGCGAGACCGTTTACACTCGCGGCGACGCCGAGCCAAGTTTCTGAAAACATTATCACAATTCGCTTGATAGCGTAAACCCCCCAGCCCTATTCGTCACAATGACGTGTGGGGCTGAGTATTAAAGGCGGGTCTATCGGCGTGACTTCGATTTCTTCTTTCTGCGTTCCAAGTACGCCGCCTGCGTGAAGTGTCAATGGGTATATTCTATATAGCTATGCCTAATGGAATTTTATACCCTGCGACCTCCGCTTCGGCTTCATCATACCGATAGCCGTGCTTAAACATCTCGCCCAGAACTTCTTTTCATCCTCGTCGTCCTTCTTTTTGGGAAGTTCGTTGCTTTCTCCTCCGCCTCCACAGCCAGTTGATACTGTCGTGGCCCCGTCAAGATAGCCAAAGATGAGACACACTGCTGCAGACGCGGCTCTTGATGCTGCATCGGCAACGGCCATTTCCAATTCCTGAGCGACAGAGCCCATCATGGATGTAGCCTCCTTTATGAGGTCGTATCCTTGTTCGGCTAAGTGCTTGATGATGCTTTCTGTGGCCAGCTCAATGGCTTCGGCTCTGGTGACGATAGGAATATCACGGAACGAACAGGCATAGCTGAGCAGATTCTTAATATCATCCAGTCGATTCTTCGGGTCTTTCCTGAGCGTGTTCAGAATATCTTTCTTCTGTTCATTGGTCATGTAGTTCTTGTCAAGAGTTGGATCGACGAGGATGTTCTTCGCCTTGGTAACACCTGGCCAGGCAAATTCGAGCATTCTCTCTGTCTCAGGCATACGCTTTGCCGCTTCTTGTGCTTCGTCTCTCTCTTTAACGATGTGCTGGTATGAAGTTTTATTGATGCCCGCTTTTTCGAGTTCGTTATATTTGAGAACTTTTGTCTCGGATTCTGCCAACCGCTTCTTAATGTCCTTATATAATTCCCTGTTAGCATCTGCTATGGCTCGTTTCTGAGCATTGCCAACGACACTGAACAATATGGTCTGCTTATCCGTCAATATGGTTTTGACCCTCTTCTGTATAGTACTGTTGTATGTAACAAAGGTTTTTTCATCATAAACCTTGTCTATCTCTCTCATTGCTATGGCTTCCAGTTCCTGCACTGTTAATGGAGGATTGACCGAGGTTATCCGAGGGTGGTTCTTCAGAGGCGAGGACAACTTTTCAATCACGTCGGATGGTATGGTAAAGGTGATATCTTGCAGGGCCTTGACATATCTCTCCACACTCTGGTACGGGGTTAAGGTGACCGACCGCAAAACATCCACCTCCTTCTGAACTTCTTCTTTCTCCTGCTTCAGCTTGTCTATTTCCCTACTGTTTGATGAAATGGAGACTTGCTGACGATCAATGATGCCCTGCTGTTCTACTGTCTTGTCGATGGCGGTGTCTCGCAGTCTCAGCGCCTCGTCCTTTTCCTTAACGGCAGCGTCCTTTTCCTTGATGACAGCATCTTTTTCTCTGACGGCAGCGTCTCTTATTTCGTTAGCCTCCTTCGCTTCTTTTTGGGCTTTAGCCTTCGCTTCTTCCGCCATCTTTTTCTCGTGAGCCTGTTGCTTAGTGAGACGCTTACGCTTCTGGCGTTCTTCTGGGTCAAGAAGCTTCCAGACATCACCACGCTCCAGCCCCCATTTGGAGCCTACGTGTTCGTAATACTTATCATGCAATTCTGACATCTTCTCGCTTCGCTCCTTCTTGGTACTCCCGAAGAATGTGGCAAAGCTGATGGTGCGAACCATCCCGCGCACTGCCGGACGATACTGCCGCTTCTTTTCTTCCGGAAGCGCGTCATACTTGCCCTGTGACAGCTTAACCAACTCACCGACATGCTTTCCTTTTGTGTATCTTACGTCGTTGCCGTCAGCATCAATCTTGACATAGCCGCCAACGTTGCCACGTTGCTTCATCATGGCAACGGGTACAATGTTGACGTGCGCATGCGGTTCGGTTTCGTCGAGATGAACCTCAAAGCCAATGACATTCTCCTTGCCATACATCTTGCACGCGAAGTTATAACTGTCAACAGCCCATTGCTCAATGGCCTTCTCCCGAGTGACACTCCAGTTATGCCAGGTCGATGGGTTGCGCTCGTAATTAACTTCTTGACTACCGAAAGCCAGCTGCTGCATCAATTCAGTACTGCCAGAAAGGATAAGCTCGACGTATGCATTCTGTTGATTAGACGCTCCAGCCTTGTACTCCTTGAAGTCAATATTTTTCAATACATTCTGGTAACGGTCATATAGATGAACCTCCTGGCTTCCCAGAGGCTTTATCTCTCCATTGACCACTTCAAAGTTCAAAGCATGACGTGACCAGTCATAATTGTTGATGGGATTCTCGTTCTTAAGTCTGTACGAGTCCTCATCCCATTCCAGTCTCTCGTTTTCTATTGCATTTCCAGCCGAGAGACTTTTGCCTTTACCGGCATGTGCTACTCCTTTTGCCATAATACTAATATTTAAAAACGAAACAATTTACTTATCGAGTCCAGGGATTTACCTGGTCAGAGTTCTTAGAGGCAGATGCCTCTGAGCGGGGCGGTCAAGGGGGAGGGTCACCCCCTTGCGAGGTTCCATAGGGCGAGCAGCCCTGGGCGGGTTCTCAGGGCTGCGTCCTGAGCGGAGGGTGCAGGGAGAAGCCCACTCCCTGTTGGGGCATCCAATGGGGTGAAACCCCGTGGCCTAATGGGGATTTTGAGTGAATTTGCTTAGCAGATTTCGAGAAAATCCCTTATTAGGTTCCGGGATTATCTTGAAAATCCTCTTTCCCGCGACAAAGTTACGGATTCTTTCTGAGACGTACAAGTTTCTGCTGGGATATCTTCACTTTCTTATATATCTTTAACAGACGGCAAGGGCTAATAGTCAGGGTTCGGAATACTGTCCCGAAGCGTTCAGCACCTTAGAGCGACCATAAGGGAGTGGTTAGAGAGGGCTGCTCGATAGAGCCGCCAGACGAACGTTATTTAACGTCGGCTGGTCATGCCCTCTCCGTTATACGTCATTATAACGATTCAAAATTATGATGCATTAGAAAAGTCCGCTATCATGATCCGGTCATGAAGCTTTCCCGTCCCGTTCACTTAACGCGTCACAATTCTGGCACATTAACAAATATTATGACTCACAATTATGATACATTAAAATTTTATTTGTACCTTTGTCAACGAATATAATAACTCATAATTCTGACATATTAAATATCATAGGAGGTTAAGATATGACTTATGAGAATCTGAAAGATAACCTGGTAGGAGAACCTGGTAAGATATTCGTCAAGAATCTGACAGTGAATGTATACAACTTTACTGTCAAAATTTCTGCCAAGTACGGTAGCTACGATTTCATACATTACCGCATCTTCGAGGAGATCACTGTCAGGGAGTATACTGGCCGACTGACGAGGTTCAACGAGCCAGATCCAGATCACTATCGTTTCGACTGCGTGTTCTTCGTCGAGCCAAACCAAGCGGCTCTTAATAAGAAGCAGGTTTATACTGTCGGTATCAAACTAAAGAACAATAAGACCGACTTGATGGACGATGATAATATGGAGCATTATATCGGCTATACAGATTTCTTCTTCATAGGAGTTCCTGAAGGACTTGTTGCTGACGCAATCAATCGCGCATACAACAATGAGTTCATTGGGGTATTCTGTGTTGACGATGGAAAGATTCACCTTATGCCCCATCGGATTAATCCCACTGTAGAGCGTCAGAAGAATTTGCTTGAGCAGATTATGTATAGTAGTATGTTTAAAGCAGATTTCAAGAATAACATATCTTTCAAAGTTGATGACGTGGAAATCATTCCACCTACCTTTAATAATATAGAGAAGGGGAATGCACAAGAGACTACGACAACTATAGAGCAAAGTATCTCAACAAAGGATGAGAGATTGTTTGCTCGTGAAAAAGAATTGCAACGTCAAGAAAGGCATAATACTAAGGTTGCAATCATACAGCAGGAGCTAAACGACTTGAACAAGGATGTTCCTTCTGAAATTACCCAGATACTCAGCCGACTATCACTTGGTGACCAACGCGTCTATCATGTTATTAGACGCAATGATGGTGCGCAAGCCCAAGACATCGCAGATCTTATACCTAAGTTGGAAGGAATTGACAATCCCAGTCTTTCTACAATTAAGCGTAGCATAGCTGCCCTGACGGCAGTTGGACTTGTCAAACGAGTAGGCAGTCGCAAGACAGGGCAATATATGGTTAATGAGGTCGTTTACGACAAAGATAAATAACAGCAGCCCCCACCTTTAAGAGCTCTCACAGCCATTATCACGGGAATACTACGGGAATTACGAAAAAGGAAAATCGCTAAGCAACTGATTATCAGCCTCTTAGCGATTCTTTCTGTCGGGATTACTGGACTCGAACCAGCGACCTCGCGCCCCCCAGACGTGTGCGCTACCAACTGCGCTAAATCCCGATCGTAATCATACGCTCCGACACTGTTTTTGTCGAATGCGGGTGCAAAGGTACACACTTTTTGCGAAACGACCAAATTTTTCGGCAACTTTTTTCTTTTAAGATATATTATCAGCTATTTTTTGCGTATAAGAAATAATATGAGTACTTTTGCATTCGCAATTTCGACTCAATACAATGGAACAATATAGACTTACGGCTCCCAAGCAGCTCAACACGACCGTGAAGCTGCCAGCATCGAAGAGCATTTCAAACCGTGCCCTGATCATCTATGCGCTCAGCGGCGGACAGCATCTGCCCCAGAACCTGAGCAACTGCGACGATACGGAGGTGATTGTCAGTGCCCTGAAGGAGATGCCCGAGGAGATCAATATCAAGGCGGCAGGAACCGCCATGCGATTTATGACGGCCTACCTGAGTGTGACACCAGGCTCGCACGTACTGACGGGTACGGAGCGCATGAAGCACAGGCCTATCGGCATCTTGGTGGACGCACTGCGGAAACTGGGTGCCGACATCAGTTATACAGGCGAAGAGGGCTATCCCCCACTCCGCATCACAGGCAGACAACTGGAGGGCGGACTGCTGGAGATTCATGGCAACGTGAGTTCGCAATATATCTCGGCACTGCTGATGATCGGTCCGATGCTGAAGGAAGGGCTTACGCTCAGACTGATGGGCGAGATTATCTCCCGACCATATATCGACCTGACGCTGTGGATGATGGGCGAGTTCGGAGCCGACGCAGAATGGACAAGCAGCGACACCATCACCGTGAAGCCTCAGCCCTATAAGGGGCGCGACTACTATATCGAGAGCGACTGGAGCGGTGCGAGCTACTGGTATGAACTGCTGGCCCTCTGTCCGGACACAGAGTCGGAGGTAAGGCTGACAGGACTGATGGACGGCTCGAAACAAGGCGACTCTATCGCCAGATATATCTTCAGCATGCTGGGCGTGAAGACGGAGTTTGAATCGAAGGAGGCTGGCAAGCCGCAGACGGTGACGCTGAAACGTAACGGTCGCTGCGTGCCGAGGCTGGAGTATGACTTCGTAAACGCTCCCGACCTGGCTCAGACATTCGTGGTGACCTGCATCGCCAAGAACATACCCTTCCACTTCAAGGGGCTATCGACGCTGAAGATCAAGGAGACAGACCGTATCCTGGCGCTACGCACGGAACTGAGGAAACTGGGCTACGTGCTGACAGAGCATAACGGCAGTGAACTGAGTTGGAACGGTGAGCGGTGCAAGCCGCTGGACGACCAAGGCATCGACACCTACGAAGACCACCGCATGGCGCTCTCGACGGCTCCCTTCTGTTTTATCAAGGAGGGGCTGCGCATCAATAATCCGCAAGTGGTGACGAAGTCGTATCCGCAATTCTGGGATGATCTGGAGGCTGCGGGAGTTAGGGTTTTGAGGTTTGAGGTTTGAGATTTGAGGTTTGAGGTTTGAGAGATGGGTTTTGCAATTGTATGTATCGGCATGATTGTGGTGATAGGCGTGATTGCCGGCATTGCCACGTATTTCGACAAGGGCGATGACACGATAACGACGGGGCACGACTGCTCGACATGTACGGCTGCCGACGAGGGAGCCTGCAAGATTCACTGTCTGATAGAGGAACAGAAAAAGAAGAAAGCGGCTATCGGTGAAGATTAGAAGATGGCATATCGTACTGGTGACAGCCGTCGTGATGGCGACCATAGGCTGTTCGACCAAGAAGAACACCGCCACGACAAGACGGTGGCACGCTTTCAATGCCCGCTATAATACTTATTTTAATGGCTCGCAGGCCTTCATCGAAGGAAATCTGGAGAAAGAGAAAGGTCATCAGGACAACTTCACGGAGATGTTGCCCCTCTACCAGGTAGGCAACCCAGCGAGTTGGAACATCGGACAAGGACAGTATGACCGCGCCATCGAGAAAAGCGAGAAAGCCATCAGGCGCCACAGCATCAAGACCAAGCCCGAATGGAAGGGTAACAGGCGCAAGACTGCCAAGGACCGCGAGTGGTTAGGCCGCAAGGAGTATAACCCCTTCATCTGGCGCGCCTGGCTGCTGCTGGGAAAAGCACAGTTCCAGAAAGGTGCCTTCGAGGAGGCCGCAGCCACCTTCACCTATATGAACAGGCTCTATCACACCCAGCCGTTGCAGAACGGACTGGCAAGGGCATGGCTCGCGAAGTGCTACACGGAACTGGGCTGGATGTACGATGCTGAGGACGTGATCAGGAGCATGAGTCGCGACTCGATGGACTTCCGTGCCGTGAAAGACTGGGACTACACCTATGCCGACTACTATATCAAACAGGGCGACTATCAGAAGGCGGTGCCCTATCTGAGAAAGGTAATCAAGCACGAAAGGAGCCGCGTTCAGCGGGCCCGTGAGTGGTACCTGATGGGACAGATACAGACGCTGCTGGGGAACCGTGAGGAGGCCTACAAGGCATTCAGGAAGGTGGTGGGCTGTCACCCGCCTTACCAGATGGCATTTAACGCGAGGATTGCTCAGACGGAGGTGATGGCCAAGGGTAACAGCCATCAGATGATAGGCCGGCTGAGGCGCATGGCCAAAGACGACAACAATCAGGAATATCTGGATCAGGTGTATTACGCCATCGGCAACATCTATCTGACAGAGAAAGACACGCTGCAGGCGATAGCCGCCTACGAGACGGGCAACCAGAAGTCGGTAAGGAACGGAATCGAGAAAGGCGTGCTGCTGCTGACACTGGGTAACCTCTACTGGGACAAAGAGCAGTATGGCGATGCCCGTCGCTGCTATGGCGAAGCCATCGGACTGCTCGACAAGGACAGGAAAGACTATCAGCAACTGGCAGAGCGCTCGAAGGTGCTCGACGAACTGGTGCCGTTTACAGATGCCATCCATCTGCAAGACTCGCTGCTGGCGCTGTCGGAGATGACTGAAACAGACCGCAATCGGGCCATCGACCGCGTGATAGCAGAACTGATACGCAAGGAGAAGGAGGAGCAAGACGCCTTGCTGGCCGAAGAAGCCGAGCAGAACAGACAGCAGGGCGAAGGGAACCAACTGGCCCAGAACCAGCCACAGCAGCCAAGGCAACTGCCACAAGGCAACGGGCAGTGGTACTTCTATAACCCCGTAGCCGTGAACCAAGGAAAAGCGGCCTTCCAAAGACTATGGGGCCGAAGGGAGAACAAAGACCACTGGCAGCGCAGCAACCAGACGGTGGTGGCCACAGAACAGCAGGAGCAACAGGAGGCTGAACAGACAGAGCAGACTGTCGAACAGGAACAGACTCAGACGACTGAGGAGACGAGGCAGACAGAGGCAGGGAACGATCCCCACGAGCGCGACTACTATCTGGCGCAGATACCATTCACTGAAGAGCAGAAGGCTGCCGCCCACGACATCATCAAGAACGGGTTGTTCCACTCGGGTGTCATCTTCAAGGACAAACTCGACAACCTGACGCTGAGCGAGAAACAGTTGCTGAGACTGACAGGCAACTATCACGACTACGCACAGATGAACGAGGCCTGGTATCACCTCTATCTGCTCTACATGCGGCAAGGCCGGAAGTCAGAGGCCGACCAATGTCTGGCCAGACTTAAGGAGAACTATCCTGAGAGCGAGTGGACCATCCTGCTGGCCGACCCCTATTTCAAGGAGAACGCCCGATTCGGCGAACATATCGAAGACTCGCTCTATGCCGCCACCTACGAGGCCTTCAAGAACGACCGCCACGAAACGGTAAGAAGCAATGCACGACTCTCGGAAGAGCGATTCCCGCTGGGAGAGAACAGACCGAAATTCATATTCATCGAAGGACTGAGCCGACTGAACGACGGTGACGGCGACGGTTGCATAGCCCTACTGAAAGAGGTCGTGGAGCGTTACCCAGAGAGTGAGGTGACACCACTGGCAGGCATGATTATCAAGGGTGTGCAAGAGGGGCGCAGGCTGCACGGCGGCAAGTTTGATATCGGAGACATCTGGTCGCGACGCGACATCACAATGAACACTGACAGCACGCAGACCGTAGAACTGAGTGCAGAACGGCACGACCGCTTCGTATTCATCCTGGCCTACGAGCCCGACTCCGTCAACGAGAACCAGTTGCTCTTCGAGATGGCACGCTATAACTTTACGAACTACCTGGTAAGAAACTTCGACATCGTGCTCGACGAGGACAACGGTCTGCACCGTATGCGATTCAGCGGGTTCCTGAGTTACGACGAGGCACTCCAGTATGCGCGCCAGCTCTATGCCGACAAGGCGATGGCCGACAAGCTGAAAGGCTGCCGCAGCCTGATTATCAGCGAGACCAACCTGCAACTGATAGGCAACAGATTCAGTTACGACGACTACCAGCAGTTCTACGAGGACACGTTTGTTCCGATGAAGATCAGCGAAGAGAAGCTGCTGATAGTGCCCGAAGGTATCGAGCAGCCCGACATCGAGGATATCGAAGAGACAGAGCAGGACGAAGAGGAGACCCAGGAAGACGAACTGCAGCCTACGAAGAAGCCTCAGCCGAAGGTGCAGGACTTTGACTTCGGAGACGATTTCTGGTAAACAGTCAGTAAAAATAAAAAAAGAACGAGATATGACCAACGGACTATTGTTATGGGTAGATGACGAGATAGAACTGCTGAAGGCCCACCTGATGTTTCTTGAGAAGAAAGGCTATGAGGTGATAACGGTCAACAACGGCAGCGATGCCATCGACCTGTGCAAGGAAAAGAACTTCGACCTGGTGCTGCTCGACGAACAGATGCCTGGACTGAGCGGACTGGAGACGCTGCAACGAATCAAGGAACTGCAGCCGTCGCTACCTATCGTCATGGTGACGAAAAGCGAGGAGGAGAACATCATGGAACAAGCCATCGGACAGAAGATTGCCGACTACCTGATCAAACCCGTGAATCCCAGTCAGATCCTGTTGGCCCTCAAAAAGAACATCCACCGCCAGGAGATTGAGACGGAGGTGACACAGTCGCAGTATCAGCAGAACTTCCAGCAGATAGCCATGCAGATACTCGACTGCAAGACGTGGCACGACTGGACTGATGTTTACAGAAGACTGGTGCACTGGGAACTCGAACTGAGCGCCACAGACAGTAAGATGACGGAGATGCTGCAGATGCAGAAAGAAGACGCGAACAACGGCTTTGCGAAGTTCGTCAAGAAAAACTACCTGCATTGGGTGGCCAGTCTGGAGGCCCATCAGCCAGCCGACGACCAGCGCCCCATGATGTCGCCCGAGATATTCAAGAGCCAAGTGTTCCCCCTGTTGAACCAGGGCGAGAAGGTGTTCCTCGTGGTGCTCGACAACTTCCGCTACGACCAGTGGCGCATGTTGGCACAAGAGGTCAGCAAGCAGTTCGACATCGAGGAAGACCTCTATTACAGCATCCTGCCGACAGCCACACAATATGCCAGAAACGCCATCTTCAGCGGACTGATGCCCAACAAGATTGCGGCCATGTTCCCAGACCTATGGGTAGATGAAGACGAGGAAGAAGGCAAGAACCTGAACGAGGAGCCGCTCATCAGGACTCAGTTGGAGAGATATCGGAGAAAGAACACGTTCTCGTATCACAAAGTGAACAATTCGGCCGATGCAGACAAGCTGCTGCAGCAGTTCAACGCAATCAGTAAGAACGACCTGAACGTCGTTGTGTTCAACTTCATCGACATGCTGAGTCATGCGCGTACGGAGTCGAAGATGGTGAGAGAACTGGCCAACAATGAGAGTGCCTATCGCAGCATCACGCTGTCGTGGTTCCGCCATTCTGTCATCTCAGACTTCTTCAAGCTGTTGGCTCAGACCGACTGCAAGGTCATCGTGACCACCGATCACGGCAGTATCCGCTGTACGCAGCCCGTCAAGATTGTAGGCGACCGTAATACGAATACGAACCTACGCTATAAACTGGGCAAGAATCTGGCACACGACGACAAGAGTCTCTTTGAGATACGCGAGCCACAGAAAGCGCAACTGCCAGCGCCGAACCTCTCGACGACGTATGTATTCGCGACAGGCGACTCGTTTTTCGCCTATCCGAACAACTATAACTATTACGTATCCTATTATCGGGACACGTTCCAACACGGCGGCATCTCGATGGAGGAGATGATGATTCCCATCATCACGATGGAGAGTAAGAAAAGGTGATTTAAAGGTAAAAAAGTAAAAATGTAAAAAAGTATATGGAGATCAAGATTAACAGTTTAGACAGTATCCGTGAGGCCGCCCGCCAGTTTATCGACGGCATCGGCCAGCATCGTGTATTTGCATTCTACGGCAGCATGGGAGCAGGCAAGACCACCTTCGTGAAGGCCATCTGCGAAGAACTGGGCGTCGATGACGTCATTACCTCACCGACCTTCGCCATCATCAATGAATATGCGCTCGGCTCAAACTTGCTGCCCGATATAAGCAGCGTTTATCACTTCGACTTCTACCGCATCAAGAAACTGGAAGAGGTCTATGACATGGGGTATGAAGACTACTTCTATAGTGGCGCCCTCTGTTTTATCGAGTGGCCAGAACTGATAGAAGAACTGCTGCCCGAAGATGCCGTCAAGGTCAGCATCAAAGAAAACCCCGACGGATCGAGAACCGTTGAGGTAGCATAAAAAAGAGAGGTGAGTCTTGCGGCTCACCTCTACTCTTTTTACTTAAAGATTCTGTTCCTGAAAATCCAGATCAGCCTGAACGATAAAGAACACCTCGTCGGGGTTGAACGTCGAGCAGAAGCCCTCTTCCTTAGCCCGCTTGCAGACATGTTCTGCCACTGTCTCCAGATTGATCTCCACTTCATCGTCGTTGCTATCGAGGATGCCACTCGAGACGTAATAGTCAACAATGAGATCCATCATATAGAGGATATCCTTGTCACTATAGAACTTCTTGACATCCGATGGCAACTGAGTGCGGATGAAGGCCAATTCCCGTCTGTTCTCCTCCTCGTCCAGACGGATTTCATCATCAAGGCTGGCCATTAGAGCAGAGCTTTAAACTTCTCCTCAACCTTCGGCTTCGGCTGGGCACCAATCAACTTATCGACAACCTCACCGTTCTTGAAGAACAGAAGAGTCGGAATGTTACGGATACCATACTCGGCTGCCAGTTCGTCGTTCTCCTCTACATCGCACTTTCCGACAACAATCTTGCCATCGTACTCGGCTGCCAGCTGTTCAAGAATGGGAGCGACCATACGGCAAGGTCCACACCATGTAGCCCAGAAATCCACTACCAGAGGCTTATCGCCTGCCTTCAAACTCGCAAAATTCTCATTTGTGATTGTTACTTCCATTTTTTCTTCGTTTTTATATGTGAATACTATTCGTTAATCATTCTCCTGCAAACATTGTGCCATTAATTGATGTGATAATCAAGCGTGTCATGACTCTCGATATAGTCGATGAGGGTATGACGCACATCGACACCCCCCGACTTACTGCGCAGCAACACATGGTTTTTTCCCTGAGAATCGCGCAGTTGGAAGAAGAGCGTGGTCTTCCCCGGATGATTGTTGATTATCTCTGAGAGGTCGGCCACCACCTGGGAGTCGAGCTGGTCGGCCACCATAGAGATCGTGATACGCTCGATGGCCCGTTCCTTGAGCGATTGCAGCAATTCGACATTGGAAACCTTCAGTTCTTTTTGAGTGCTACTCTGGAATCGGGTTGTCATTTTGCCAGTGATATACACGGCAGCCCCCTCAATGAATTTTCCGTTCAGGTTCATCCAGTCTTCGCCAAAGAGCACCAGTTCTCCAGAGCCGTCGAAATCCTCGAGGTTGATGATGCCCCAGGGTTTGTTGTTCTTGCCAAAGCGCTGCTGCACGCCTGTCACAATACCGCCCAAGGTGACATCATCTCTGTCTTGAAGGGCTGCGCCACGTTCTGCCAAATCGGCACATTTCGCATTACAGAAGTTGTCGAGGATGATTTTATACTCATCCAGCGGATGGGCCGAGAGATAGATACCCACGAGTTCGCGCTCCTTGTTCAGTCGCTCGATGTCGCTCCAGCGTACCCCCGACTTCGGGACAGGCGGCTGGGCAATCTCTACCCCGTCGCCAAAGGCTCCGAAGAGTGAGTTCTGCATCTGGGCCTTCTCCTGCTGGTACAACTGACCATAGCGCACAATGGTATCGAGGAACATCTCGCCCTTGGCATTGGTGGCAAAGAAATCTTCGCGACGGATGCCAAAGCCGTCGAAGCCGCCACTCAGTGCCAGCGATTCAAAGGCCTTACGGTTGACACTGCTCATGTTGACACGCTCTGCGAAGTCATAGATATTCTTGTAGGGTCCGTTGGCCTCGCGCTCTGAGATGATGGCCTGTGCCGCTGAGTCGCCCATGCCCTTGATAGCGCCAAGTCCGAAACGGATCTGTCCGTGATGGTTCACACCAAACTTCTCGTACGACTCGTTGACATCTGGCCCCAGGGTGTCGATCTTCATCTGCTTACACTCGTCCATCAGTTTCGTGATCTCCGTGATCTGGTCACGACGGCGACTCATGATAGCCGCCATGTATTCGGCAGGATAGTTGGCCTTCAGATAAGCCGTCTGGTAAGCCACCCACGAGTAGCAGGCTGCATGCGACTTGTTGAACGCATAAGAAGCGAATTTCTCCCAGTCGGCCCATATCTTCTCGAGGATCTCCGGATTGTGGCCGTTCTTCTTACCGCCCTCGATAAACATCGGCTTCATGGCATCGACGATATCCTTCTTCTTCTTACCCATTGCCTTACGTAGCGCATCGCTCTGACCACGGGTAAAGTCGGCCAACTGGCGCGAGAGCAGCATCACCTGCTCCTGATACACCGTGATACCATAGGTATCTTTCAGGTACTTCTCCATACAGTCGATGGGATAAGTGATTGGCTCCAGTCCGTTCTTACGTTTGATGAAGTCGGGGATATAGTCCATAGGTCCGGGACGATACAGCGCATTCATGGCGATGAGGTCTTCGAACACCGTCGGGTGCAGTTCGCGCAGATATTTCTGCATGCCCTGCGACTCAAACTGGAAAGTACCTATCGTGCGCCCCTGCTGATAGAGTTCATAGGTCTTGGGGTCATCAATAGGAATCGTGTCGAGATCCACGTCGATGCCACGTGTGCGCTTGATATTGGCACAGGCCTCCTTCAACTCCGAAAGCGTCTTCAGTCCCAGGAAGTCCATCTTGATCAAGCCTGTCGATTCGATCACATGACCGTCGTATTGCGTACAGTTGGTCTTGGTGCCCTTGAAGTCAGGGTCATCAGCTGTAGAAACGGGCACATGGTCGGATATCGGGTCACGACAGATGATGAATCCGCAGGCATGAATACCCGTGCCTCGCACCGTTCCCTCCAACATCTTGGCATACTTGATGGTGTTGGCCATCTGCGGATTACTCGAGGCCTCGGCCTCCTGCAACTCAGGCGTACACTTGATGGCATTAGGCAGATTCATCTTCATGCCATCGGGCAGACGGTCGGGAATAGCCTTACACAGTGCATTCGAATCGGCCAGCGGCAGTTTCTCCACACGCGCCACATCCTTGATGGAGTTCTTCGTAGCCATCGTGGCATAAGTGATGATATGGGCACAGTTCTCATGACCATACTTATCCATCACCCACTTCAGCACCTTACCTCGACCATCATCGTCGAAGTCGGTATCGATATCAGGCAGGGATATACGGTCGGGATTGAGGAAACGCTCAAACAGCAGGTCGTATTTCAACGGGTCGATCTTCGTGATACCCAAGCAATAGGCCACCACACTACCAGCGGCCGATCCACGTCCTGGACCAACCATCACGCCGAGTTCGTCGCGGGCCGAGTTAATGAAGTCTTGCACAATCAGGAAGTAGCCTGGGAATCCCATCGTCTTCATGATATGCAACTCGAACTTCACGCGCTCCATCACGTCGTCGGGTATCGGGTCGCCATATCGGCGCTTGGCACCCTCATAGGCCAGTTTCGCCAGATAGTCGGCCTCGAACTTGATACGGTAGATCTTATCGTAGCCACCCAACTTCTTGATCTTCTTCTCGCCCTCTTCTGGCGACAGTGGGTTCTCACCATTCTCATCTGTGGTAAACTCCTCGTAGAGTTGCTGCTCAGTAAACTTCTGGCGCCACTCGTCCTCAGTTCCAAACGACTCAGGGATGGGGAAGAACGGCATGATGGGGTCGTTGTCGAGGCTGTAGGTCTCTACCTTATCCAAGATCTCCAAGGTATTGGTCAGTGCCTCTGGCACGTCGCTGAAGATATCGTTCATCTCCTGACGCGTCTTAAACCACTCCTGCTTCGAATAGAGCATACGCGTAGGGTCGTCGAGATCCTTACCCGTGGAGAGACAGAGCAGATGGTCGTGAGCCTCAGCATTCTCCTTGTCCACGAAGTGGGCATCGTTAGTGCACACCAGTTTCACACCATACTCCTTAGCCAGTTCTATCAGCACCTTATTAGCCTGCTGCTGCAGGGGGAACGTCTCACGATTGGCCCGAATAGTAGGGTCGGTAACCTCGTGGCGCTGCAACTCCAGATAATAGTCGTCGCCCCACAGGCGTTTGTGCCACTCGATCGCCTCACGGGCTCCAGCGATGTCGCCCTTCAGGATCTTGGCGGGCACCTCACCCGCGATACAGGCAGAACAGACAATCAGATCCTCATGATATTTCTCGAGATCCTTACGGTCGGTACGCGGACGGTTATAGAAACCGTCCACCCAAGAGCGGCTAACAAGTTTAATCAGGTTCTTGTAGCCGTGATAATTCTTTGCCAACACAATGAGGTGATAGCCACCCAGGTCTTCCTTTCCCTCCTTCAGGTTCATGTCGCCCCGTCGGGCCACATACATCTCACAACCGAAGATCGGTTTGAAAGGTTCGAGCCCGTCTTTCTTGCGCTGTTTGTTGACACCGTTGCAGATATCATGAAACTCCTTGATGCCGAACATGTCGCCGTGATCGGTGATGGCCATGCCTTTCATGCCGTCGGCAATTGCCTTATCCACCAGCCGCTTGATGCTCGACTGTCCGTCAAGGATAGAGTAATATGTATGTACATGCAAATGTACGAAATCTTCCATTGTTTTGTGGTTTCTTATGTTTTTAAGCCCCAAAGTTAAGCCTAATTCTTGGAAATACCAAAAGAAAAACGTGAAAAGTTTGTAACTTACGTAAAAATTACGTACCTTTGCACGCAAATTATAAAGCAATCAAGAACATCTCATGGGAGAAAGAATCAAGAAACTGAAGAAGATCAGGATCCACCGCGAAGGCACCAACGAGCTCATGCTTAGCGCATTGATCATCGTTGGTATTGCCTGGCTGCTCTGGACCTATCTCAGTACGACTATACCATTTTGGATTTTCATCATCGTCTTTGGCACAGCTTGGCTGATGGCGCTCAATTTCTACCGCTGTCCTATTCGTTACTTCAACGGCGATACCGACAAGCTGGTTGTGGCCCCTGCCGATGGCAAGATCGTGGTCGTAGAAGAGGCTGAGGAGAGCGAGTATTTCCACGACAAGCGTCTGATGATCTCAATCTTCATGAGTCCGCTGAATGTCCATGCGAACTGGTTCCCTGTAGACGGAAAAGTGAAGTTCGTGCATCACCAGAACGGCAATTACCACAAGGCGTGGCTGCCCAAAGCCAGTGAGGAGAACGAGCATGCCGACATCATGATTACGACCGCCGACGGTCAGGACATTCTGGTGCGCCAGATTGCTGGTGCAATGGCCCGTCGCATCGTTACCTATGCCAAGCCCAACGAGGAATGTTATATCGACGAGCACCTGGGATTCATCAAACTGGGTTCGCGCGTGGACGTCTATCTGCCGCTGACGGCCAGAGCCTGTGTGACCATTGGCCAGCCCACGACAGGCGACCAGACGGTCATCGCCAAACTCGCCTAACTGAGAGAGATTGAAGGATTTAAAAATACTGAAGAATTGAAGAAGCATATCCCCAATACGATTACCTGCTGCAACCTCATTTCAGGTTGCATTGCGACTTATTTCGCCTTTCTGGGCAACTATGAGTTGGCACTGCTGTTCATCGTCATCGGTGCCGTCTTCGATTTCTTCGATGGTATGAGTGCCCGTCTGCTGGGTGTCAGTTCTCCTATCGGCAAAGAACTTGACTCGTTGGCAGATGACATTACCTTTGGCTTCGCGCCTTCGGCCATCATCTTCAACTATCTCAGCACGTTCCATATCCATCTGCTATTCGTGCCGTTCCTGGCCTTTGTGATGGCAGCTTTCTCTGCTTTACGACTGGCCAAGTTCAACCTCGACGAGCGTCAGGCACTCGGATTTATCGGTCTGCCCACGCCAGCCAATGCACTTTTCTGGGGTTCTCTGATCGCAGGCGCAGGCGAATGGATTAGCAGTTGGGAGTATGCCCCCTATCTGATTGTCGCAGGCATCTTCGTCAGCAGTTATCTGCTCATTGCCGAGATTCCCATGTTCGCCCTGAAGTTCAAGCACTGGGGCTGGAAGGGCAATGAGATCAAATACATCTTTATCCTCTCATGCATACCTTTGCTCTTGTGGCTCGGCATCAGCGGCTTTGCAGCCATCATCGCCTGGTATATCATCCTGTCAGTCTTTACCAAGAATCGCTCATAAAATCTACTTTCCATGCAAACGATCGTTGCTGCTATCATTTTCTTCATTATCTTCATTGCCATCGTGGTGATGGTCATCATCCATTTCTCATACAAGGGTGTCAGAAAAATCAGGGAAGAGGTAGAAGAGAACTACTACCGCTACCAAAAGCGGCAGGAACAGAAAGAGAAGAATCCCTTTGGCGACGATTATTTCAAAAGTGCCTCATCGCAAAAGCGCGAACAGCCGAAAAGAGAACAAGCAAGGCGGGAACAGCCGAAGAGAGAGCAACCTAAGAGAGAGCAACCTAGGCAGGAAAACATCTGGGCAGAAGAAAACACTGCCCGTAGAACGACTACGAGCAGTGGTGTAACGATTATCGACGATCGCGGAACAGAAGACAAGCGTAAGATCTTCGACCACGACGACGGTGAATACGTAGAGTACGAAGAAGTCGGAAATTAAGCCCTTTAGTTATGTACGAGCGTGCCAATCTGCTCGCCGTCCATCACCTTCTTCAGATTACCCACAACATCCATATTAAACACATAGATAGGCAGGTTGTTGTCCTGACACATGCAGATGGCAGTCAGGTCCATTACCTTCAGGCCACGCGCCAATACCTCCTTATATGTGATCTCCTCGAACTTCGTAGCCGTAGGATCCTTCTCTGGATCAGCGGTATAGACGCCATCCACACGGGTACCTTTCAGCATCACGTCGGCCTCGATCTCGATGCCGCGCAGGCTGGAACCAGTATCTGTAGTAAAGTATGGTGAGCCTGTGCCAGCAGAGAAGATGCACACATAACCAGCCTCCATAGCCTCGATGGCCTTCCACTTCGTATAGAACTCGCCGATAGGCTCCATGCGGATAGCCGTCAACACCTTGTTCTTCACACCAATAGCCCCTAAGGCTGAGCTCAACGCCAAAGAGTTGATGACAGTAGCACACATACCCATCTGATCGCCCTTCACACGATCGAAGCCCTTCTGTGAGCCTGAGAGGCCACGGAAAATGTTACCACCGCCAATCACGATACCAATCTGAACACCCATCTCACTGATCTCCTTGATCTGCTTCGCATAGTCACTCAGACGTTCCGGATCGATGCCGTAGCCTTGCTTACCCATCAGGCTCTCGCCCGACAATTTCAAAAGAATTCTGTTAAATCTTGCCATACTTTTTACTTTTTTTATCGCTATATTACAAATTGTACTTCCTTAAATGCGTAGGTTCTATCCTGTCCTGCCTCGTCTGTCAGCAATAGTCGGCCATCAGGTAGCACATCCTTCAAACGGGCTCTGAACAAGCCTTCCAGATCACGATAGGCAAAAAGACCGTCGCGCCGATAAAGCCGACTGCGATAATCTGTGGGCACCGTCTCGTCGTGAAGTGCCTCATCCAGTCTCTTCAGGAATTCATCTAACAATGCCTCGCGGTTCATCTCATGGCCAGTGATCTGACAGAGCGACACAGGATTGGGGGCATCGCTGACGAACGTCGTCTGATTCACATTCAGCCCTATGCCGATAACAGCATCTTTAATGATAGGGCCCTGCAGGCGGTTCTCTATCAGGATGCCACAGATTTTCCTGTCATCGACATAGATATCGTTAGGCCATTTGATTTCCACCTTATTATATATATAGGGCGACAAAGTGCGACACAATGCTACCGACACCGCCTCAGAAATAAGGAACTGTCCACTGGCGGGAATCTCCTCTGGATGGATCATCACAGAGAACGTCAGGTTCTTGCCACGTTCCGACTCCCACGTGTTCGTACCGCACCCCTTCCCTGCCGTCTGATAGTCAGCAACGACACAGAGGAGCGGTTCCCCATGTTCCTTGAGCCAACGGTTCGTAGAATCGGTCTCTTCGATATGAATAATCTTAAAATCCATAATCCGTTTGCAAAGATACAAATTTTTTCGTATCTTTGCAACATGGAAACGCAAAATAAAGACGAACGCTATATGCGAATGGCACTCGACGAGGCCAGGATAGCCTATGAGGCAGGCGAGATACCCATCGGCGCCATCGTCGTGTGCAAGGATCGTGTCATCTCACGTGCTCACAACCTGACGGAGACTCTCTGCGACGTCACAGCCCATGCCGAGATGCAGGCCATCACCGCTGCTGCCAACACCTTAGGCGGCAAATATCTTACCGACTGCACACTCTACGTCACAGTCGAGCCCTGCACCATGTGTGCTGGTGCCATCGGATGGGCACAAATCCCAAGAATCGTCTATGGAGCAGCCGACGAGAAACGGGGCTATCACGAATATGCACCAAGAGCGCTCCACCCAAAAGCCACCATCATGGGAGGTGTGCTGGAAGACGAATGTCGCCAACTGATGCAAGATTTCTTTAAGTCAAAGCGTTAGCGCTGTCAGAAGGTTATTCCAGATCAGTTCCTGGCAACTGCCTGATCCAAGTTGTATCCAGTCCCAGAAACCACTTACTATCATCATAGATACCGAGGATAAAGGGGGCGCGCCGCTCTACCGGACTATGATTAGGCAGAACCGTAATCGTCTTCACCTTACCGCTCCACTCCTCTTCCTGACGGGATTCACTTTTCTTCTCAGGCATCTCGATCCAGTCGAGCTGATAATAGGACATGAGCAGCTTTCCTTTTTCAATGTTCGTGACGAAATCCAGATCCACAATGCCGCCCGTATCAGCCACTTCATAAAGGGGCTTCTCGAAAAGAGCATACTCATTGCCCTGAGTAATCAACACAACCTGCTGCTTACCATCCGATTCGATCACGACCTGGGCTGTACGCTCCTGCTTGGTGCGATTAGGCTGCTTCGTCAGGATGGCGATGGCATTTCTACCACCATCCCCACTCGATGGCGACACTTCCAACCAATCGACATCCGTCTTAGCCGTCCAGTTGCCGCCAGCATGAAAGTAAACAGAAGTGATCTGATGAGCCATCGAGCGCAACGTAGAGGTATATCCTTCTACCACATACACGCCTCC
>OMXO01000112.1 GCA_900315035.1 uncultured Prevotella sp. | reverse complement strand
AAACACGATAAAGGCAGCAAGTCCTCCTACAAGTATTGCAATAATCAACCATATCCACATTCCATTATAGATGAGAATACCCAAAACTGCAAAATAAACAATTGTTGCTAAACATGATTTGTTCATTGTCGTTTCCTATCGTTTGAGAGTTCGGTTTTTAAAACAGTGTCTGTCTCTTCTAGTGTCGCTCTTGCTTAATTCTTTCCGTATCTGTTCAGACACTTCTTCACCAAGATATGCCCTATAATCTTCGCCACTCTTGGAGGTTTTTATGACGAAACATGAACCTGTGTGTGCTATATATACAGGATACTCATCTCCTTTACTGTTTTTCCAAGTAAAGCCAGTTTTTTCGAATTCTTGAATCTGAATATTCTCACAGTCTATATTATGAAGCACAGAATCTTCAGTGGTGAGTTTGACGCAAAATTCGACCAAGAGTTCTTTTCCCTATAGTACACATAGAATAGCGTACCTAACACAAAACAACATATAAAAATGCCAGCTATTATTCTTCTCATCTTTTAGTTATCTTTTACATGTACACAGAATGGATAGATAGATATCTATGTGTACATAGACAAAAACACTATTCTTTTTTATTTTCAATTAGGTGCGGTTACTGATTAATTTCATTAAAATCCCCATTAATTAGACACTGAGTAGCCTCTGTAGAGTTGAAAATCTTAATCTTAGGATGCTGTTCACACCGAAACTCACCCATTGGCAAACCATCTACTATTCTTCGATGCTTGCACTCATAGCAAAATCTAAGTATTCCGTTCATTCTTTTTTAGTGAAGTGGCTTTAGTGCCAAAACCAAGTGCAAAGATAGCCCTTTTTAGTTAATAGTCAGACACCTTGATGGTTAATGTTCGTCAAAAAATGATAGATTTATCAGCGATATTACAACACCATCTTTATCCTTACAAAAATGACTATAAATCAGACCTACAACACTATTTTATCTGGATTAAAGTTATAATTAACCTCACCTTTAGAGGTACAATATGCATGAGGACGACACTTAAACAAATAAAGAGAGTAAGTTTCACCATTATCATCTTCATAATCATTAATATGAGATATTCCTTTTATAAAATTGGGAACATTCTTTCCTTTAAAAATTAATTCATTTTTAATGGAGTTCAGTTTGTCAGGAATCGGGTAACACAATTCCCCATCAATATATTTTTCTTTTGCAGTATAGTGATTGTTAATTATGTCAGATATATAGCAATCAAACTCAGGTTTCATTCGATATAGATATTTTTTGATCACTTCTTCTATTTCAATGTCTACATAATTAAGTTTTATCTTATTAAAAAAGAAATCATATCTATCTTTTTTATAATAAATACAAAACTCATCAACAGAGATATCATAGGAATACGTTTGGGGATTAAACATAAATTCAGGGAATTTATTATCATAAAGCTTGCCTTCTTTAATAACTATAATTCCACAGTCTTTCCTATCGTTAGAATAATGGAAAATGTGGTTATTGAAGTTTTTATCTTCTTCTATTTTGCGATACTCTTTTGTACTTTGAACATTTTTGAATACCTTTTCGGAAAGACATTTCCCGTCTAACGAGTAGAATCTGAACATTTTACGTTCATCATATTTATTTCCACCAAATCTAAGAATCATGAAATCTTTGTAAAACATACAACCAAGAGCATGATCAGGAATCAAGTCGACTTTTCTCATTCGGATTATGTATTTATCTGATGAGTCATTTTCTCCTTCTTTAGCTATAATTGTGTGCATCTTTTTAAGACAAGTCAATTCTTCATTACTAATTTGAGTGACGCTGTCTTCAAATTCTTTTGCTGTGATAGAAAAATCGGAAATATAATGCCAGGAATAAGAATATTCAGAATAATATACAACATCTTTTAGCCTCTGGCATTTTTCGAAATAGAGATGATTTTCAATTGTATCTTGTTGTTTTTTTATGACTCTAATTAGAGAATTATTATTAGTACAAAAGTTTATCAATGAAGTATCATCAGTTTTCTCTATAAGCTTTACTAATTTTTTAATGTTGTTCACTTCAACGTATTCTGTTGGAATCCCATTCTTTACCGTAACAATAAAGTCACGGTTGTCTTCTGGGATAGATAAGAGGCACAATTTACGTTCAAAGATACTTTCTATTTTAAACTTACTAGGAATTTCATATAGTTTCTTGAAATCTTCAAGACGATAGAAAGAATTCTCAAACTCAACGATTCCCATTCCCATTTCTCTTGGAACGAAGACTCTTTTGTTATTAGAATCGTACCAGCCAGTATTCATATCTCCGTCTCTCATCTCGTATGGTGATATTCTAGTTTTGCCATCCTCGCTTATGACACATTTAAGAAATGGTCCTCTATAGTCAGAATCTTTCCCAGGCGCAGAACAATCTCGATAATAATATACTAAGTAATATCCTTCCGAAGTACGATAAATCTCATCTACATGATAATAATCATTTTCTCCACGATAAAGAACTTTATCTTTTGTAATAAGATAAGGTATATCTTGATAGCTCAGCGGGTTGCTACCATATCCAATAGCAATGCCTTTACGCCATTCACCAGTATATTTGATCTTAATTTTTTCTATTTCAAATTCATATCTCTGGTGGAATACAGTCTTAGGAATGTCAAATATAACCATAATTAAAGAGAGTTTAAGCAGTCATTATTATAATAAGGAACTATAGAAATGTAACAATTATTATGGCGACACAAACACCTCCTTCACATCCATGTAGAGGTTGTGAACTATCTCATAGAATTCTTGTTTTGACAGGTAGCAAAGTCGATCGGTTCCACAGACGGCTGCACCTTATTGGTCATCCATCTTGAAACAGTTCCAAGATTACGACCCATCTGCTCTGAGAGCCATGTGCCAGTCTTGTTCTTCTCCGCTAAAACTGACTTGATGCGATTGTAATGCGTATATTCCTTCATTTTTAGTAGAAATCTATTATTTATAGGCGTTTCGTGTGCAAATATAATAAATTAATTGCAAGGGAACAAATGTTTTCTTACAAATCAGTTTAAATACAAATAAAAAGGACGAAATTTACTTGTTTTTCTAATTCCGGCTGCAAAACTACTATCTTTTCTTGGTTCTATTGCTATGCAAAATATAGCAGTTTGGGGAATCAGAAACGAGCGGTGAGAGGTGCGTCGTTATGCCCCATCTTGCCTATCCGGTTAACGAAGTTTAACTGGCTCTCAAGACCGTTTCGCAGGTTCTTGCTCTGGCAAGCGGCAAAGCCGAGTCCGGATAAGAAACCTAACTACTTCTTTATTCCTCCCAAATTTGCATTCAACCTAAAACTGAAATTCCCCATTATTCCCCGTCTTGCCTTTATTTCACGGTCATTCTGCGTTAATTTTCTGAAATCGCTCGTTTGTTACAGACACTTTGCAGCGATTTATGCATAAATGTTAAGATGAGCGTTACAGAATTCATCCATCAAGATACAGCCGAAAGGCGATTTTCCTTTGAAGTGCTGCCTCCACTGAAGGGGACTGGCACAGAGAAACTGTTTGCCGATATCGACAAACTGCGGGAGTTTAATCCTGCCTATATCAATATCACGACCCATCACTCGGAGTTCGTCTATAAGGAGTTGGCCAACGGACAGTTTGAGCGCCAGCGCATCCGCAGGCGTCCTGGTACGGTTGCTATTGCGGCAGCCATCCAGCAGCGCTATAATATACCCGTGCAACCCCACGTGATTTGCAGCGGTGCCACCGTTGAGGATATCGAATACGAGCTGCTCGACCTGCAGTTCCTTGGCATCAGCGACCTGCTCCTGCTTCGTGGCGACAAGGCCAAGGAGGATAGCAGATTCGTCCCCACGCCTGGCGGACATGCCCACACGACAGACCTTATCAGGCAGGTGAGACAGTTTAACGAGGGCTTTTTTGCTGATGGTTCACCCATCAAGCGCCCAGGCAAACCTTTCGATTTCGGAGTAGCCTGTTATCCAGAGAAGCATGAGGAGGCTCCAAATCTCGAGATGGATATGCAATATCTGAAGGAAAAGCAGGATCTGGGTGCCCAATATGCCGTTACCCAGCTGTTCTTCGATAATGAGAAATACTTCCAGTTTGTGGAGAAGGCCCGTGCGATGGGTATCACGATTCCCATCATTCCTGGTATCAAGCCCTTTGCGAAGCTGAGCCAGCTGACGGTGGTGCCTAAGACCTTCCACTGTGATATTCCCGAACCACTGGCCCGAGAGGTCGTGAAGTGTAAGAGTGATGAGGATGCCCGAAATTTGGGTATCGAATGGACAACGGCACAATGTCAGGAGCTATACGCCCACGGCGTTCAGAATATTCATTTCTATACCGTATCGGCGGTTGACTCCGTCGTCGAAGTTGTGAAGCGTTTGGTATGACATTCAGTGAGGTAGTAGGACAGCGGGAAACTCAAGAGCGGCTTGTGAAGATGGTTCAGGAGGGCCACTTGCCACACGCACTGATGCTCTGTGGTCCGACGGGATGTGGAAAGATGGCATTGGCAACAGCCTTTGCCTGTTACCTGCTCGACAACGGCACACCTTCGGCAAAGGCCATGCTTGCCAAGCTGGAGCATCCCGATCTGCATTTCACCTACCCCACCATCAAGTTGCCAAAGATGAGTGCGGACCATAAGCCTGTGAGCGACGATTTTGCCAGTGAATGGCACGAACTGATTACACAAGGTCCCTACTTCACGATGGACGAGTGGATGCAGGCGATGGGCGGCGAGAACCAACAGGCCATCATCACTGCCGGCGAGAGCGACGAACTGGTCAGGAAACTGAGTCTGAAGTCGAGTCAGGGTGGCTATAAGGTCAGTGTCATCTGGCTGCCGGAGCGCATGAACATCGAGTGTGCCAACAAGTTGCTGAAACTGATTGAGGAGCCCCCACAGCAGACGGTGTTCATCATGGTGTGTGAAGAACCCGACAAACTGCTGGAGACTATCCGCAGCCGAGTACAGCGCATCGACATCAGGCGCATCGGTGAAGAGGACATCATGAGGGCACTCATAGAGCGCAGAGGCGTGGACGAAGAGGCAGCAAGACGCATCAGCCGACTGGCTAATGGCAGTTGGCTGAAGGCACTTGAGGCACTACAGACCGGTTCGGAGAACGAGCTCTTCCTCGATATGTTCATTCTGTTGATGCGCCTCGCCTACCAGCGTAAGATCAAAGACTTGCGCAAGTGGAGTGAGCAGATGGCTGGCATGGGCCGAGAGAAACAGAAGCGATGGCTCACCTTCTTTCTCAGGATGGCCAGAGAAAACTTCATGTACAACTTCCAGAACACGGAGTTGACTTATATGACCCAGAAGGAGGAGGATTTCGCCAAGAATTTCGCCCGCTTCGTCAATGAGAAGAATATCCTGCCCATCAACGACCTGGCCAATCGAGCCATCCGCGATATCGGACAGAATGCCAACGCGAAGATTGTGTTCTTCGACTTCGCCCTGCAGATGATCATGCTGCTTCTGCAAAAATAAGAGAATAAGGTAAACAAGAAATATATATGACAGAGAAAACAAAAGATTTGCCCATCAGAGTGGGATGCGACCGTGGATTGTGCCGGGCGGCTGTAGGCCGTCAGGATCGCCAGTTGAACACCTACGACTGGCTCGCAGATGTGCCTGGAAATGCTGAGACCACAGACTTGGTGGAGGTACAGTTCAAGCATACCCGCAAGGGCTATTTCCATAATGTGAACAACCTGGAGCTGAAGAAAGGCGACATCGTTGCCGTCGAGGCAAGTCCAGGTCATGATATCGGTGTGGTAACCCTTACCGGCCGTCTGGTGAAACTGCAGCTGAAGAAGGCGAACCTGAAATCAGCCGACGATATCAAACGTATCTACCGCATTGCCCGCGAGACCGACATCCAGAAGTTCAAGGAGGCAAAGGCCCGTGAGCATGCCACGATGATTGAGAGCCGCCAGATAGCCAAAGGTTTGGGACTGGACATGAAGATTGGTGATGTGGAGTATCAAGGCGACGGCAACAAAGCCATCTTCTATTATATTGCCGACGAACGTGTGGATTTCCGTCAGCTGATCAAGGATCTGGCTGCTGCTTTCCATGTACGCATCGAGATGAAGCAGATTGGTGCACGTCAGGAAGCTGGGCGCATCGGAGGTACCGGTCCATGCGGACGTGAGCTGTGCTGTGCCACATGGATGAAGAACTTCTCGAGCGTGAGCACCAATGCTGCCCGTTTCCAGGACATCTCACTCAATCCCCAGAAACTGGCTGGTATGTGTGCTAAGCTGAAGTGCTGTCTGAACTATGAGGTCGATGACTATGTGGAAGCCGGCAAGCGGCTACCCGGAAGAGACGTCGTTCTGCAGACTCAGGATGCCGACTACCATCTGTTTAAGAGTGATATCCTGGCAGGACTGCTCACCTACTCTACCGACAAGAATATCGCTGCCAATCTGGAGACGATTACTGCTGAGCGCGCCAAGCACGTCATCGAGATGAACCGTCGCGGAGAAAAGCCCGTCTCTCTCGAAGAAGACGGCAGTAAGAAGACTGTCGAGAAAGAGCATGTCGATCTGGCCGGAGGCGACATCAACCGATTCGACCGTGCCAAGAAGAAAAAGAAGAAAAAGAGCAACAATAGCAACAATAACCGTAAGAAGGAAGGCGACGTAGCAAACCATGCGGAATAAGAATCTGTTGGCAGGACTTCTTCTGGCCTTTGCTGTGCTGATAATCGGCAGCTGTGGGCAGAAGAAGATCTACAGCCACTATGAGCATCTGGATAATTCAGAATGGGACAAGTCCGACACATTGCATTTCGGCATCCCACCCGTTGTCGAAGACGGGTTTTATAGGGGCGAGATGGGAATGCGCATCGGATTAGACTTCCCTTACGAAAATCTGGTGGTTGACGTGACAGAGACTATCTATCCCAGTCGCATTCAGAAAACCTACACCCTGAACTGCACGCTTACAGAGCAGTCAGGGCAATGGAAAGGAGCTGGTGTGAATTACATCCAATACCTGTTCCCTGTCGGCAGCATCCAGTTACATGCAGGCGATTCCGTTCATTATGCCATCAGTCATAAGATGAAACGAATCCAGATACCCTGCGTATATAACGTAGGTATCAACCTGAGCCAGCAATAATCAATTACGAATGAGATTCCTGCCCGCATCGATACGCAGGAAGATAAACAGCAACAAGGTGAATCCCCATAGGGAGGAACCACCATAGCTGAAGAACGGCAATGGAATGCCGATGACAGGCGTCAGTCCAAGTACCATTCCCACATTGATAAACACATGGAAAAGGAAGATGCTCAGCACACAATAGCCATAGACGCGTCCGAAACGGTAAGGTTGTCGCTCAGCCAGATGAATGAGTCGTAAGATCAGAGCCAGGAAAAGCATTAACACAGTAGCCGATCCCACAAAACCTTCCTCTTCACCCACCGTACAGAAGATAAAGTCGGTATCTTGCTCAGGCACGAACTTCAGTTTGGTCTGCGTGCCGTTCAGGAATCCCTTGCCCTCGAGTCCGCCCGAGCCTATGGCAATCTCACTCTGGTGTACGTTATAACCCGCACCTTTCAAGTCCTCTTCCAATCCTAACAACACGTTGATACGCACACGCTGGTGGGGCTCCATCACATTGTTCAGCACATAATCGGCCAGATTGAAGAAGATAACCGAACCCAGCGCAAACAGGGCTATCCACAAGTAGTTCCTAATGCGGGTGACCAATGACTGCCAGACAAGATAAGCTATCAGAATGACGCACATCGCAAGTTCTACATAAGTGACGTCGAAAGGAATTACAAATGCAGAAAACAGAATGGCTGCCAAGGTTATACTCAAGGTAACGGCCAGGATACGGAACGCCTCACGATGATTCCGGCAATAGCTCAATACCAGACCGCCAGAGAACAGTTGGATAAGCAACAGAACCGTGAACTTGCCTACCGACGTGGACGAATACAAAAACAATGTGTCGGCGAAACGGATGCCTACCACAAAGTAGATAACCATAGCCACACCAGTAAAGAGAATACTGCCCGGCATACCCTCGCGGTAGAACATCAGGAAGAACGACAGATAGACCAGTGCCGAGCCCGTCTCTCGCTGTAAGATGATAAAGAGCATCGGCACCACGATAATGCCTAATGCCGCAGCAAAATGCTTAATCTTCAGAATATTATAGCCGTAGATGCTCATCACCTTTGCAAGCGCCAGAGCCGTGGCAAACTTGGCAAACTCAGCCGGCTGCAAGCGCAATGGTCCCAGCACGAGCCATGACCGCGAGCCCTTGATACTATGCGGATTGAAGATGGTGGCAAAGAGCAGCACCAGCATGACGCCGAAGATAATCAGGGCAAACATATCGTAGAACCTGTCGTCGAGCATCAGGATTACGAAGCCCAGAATGATAGAGGTTCCAATCCAGATAATCTGCATACCCGAACGCGTATCGAGGCTGAAGATATCCGTATCACCATAGGAATAGCTGGCACCACAGACACTGACCCACCCGAAGGAGATCAGCGCCAGGTAGATGATAATGGTCCACCAGTCGAGTGACCGTAACACCCCTTTCTGTTTCTTATCTGTCGGATTCACCATATGCTATCCTACGTTCCTGAATGCTCTTGGCTTTGGCCTCAGAGGCTTCAGAGAGTTTTCCTTTAATATACTGTTCCATGATCAGGCCGCCGATAGGCACACCATAGGTGGCACCCCATCCACCGTTCTCCACATAGACTGCTACGGCTATCTGAGGCTTGTCCATCGGTGCGAAACCCATGAACACAGAGTGGTCGTG
>OMXO01000022.1 GCA_900315035.1 uncultured Prevotella sp. | reverse complement strand
TGGGCATTATCGGCCTCCAGCTGCTTTAAAATGACGTTAGCGCGCTTCACAATACTGCGAGGCATACCAGCTATCTCAGCCACATGGATACCAAACGAGTGCTCACTCCCACCCTTTTCGAGTTTACGCAGGAAAATCACTTTGCCATCGACCTCCTTGACGGAGACATTATAGTTCTTGATACGCGAGAAATTCTTCTCCATCTCGTTGAGCTCATGATAGTGCGTAGCAAAGAGAGTTCTGGGATGGCCCTTGGCATTCTCGTGCAGATACTCAACGATGGCCCAGGCTATCGAGATACCATCGTAAGTGCTCGTACCTCGTCCTAACTCGTCGAAGAGCACCAACGAGCGCGAAGAAACATTATTCAGGATATTCGAAGCCTCAGTCATCTCCACCATAAACGTGGATTCTCCAAGAGAGATATTATCCGAAGCCCCTACCCTCGTGAAAATCTTATCCACCAGACCGATTCTCGCGGCCTCTGCCGGCACGAAACAACCTATCTGCGCCAACAGTACTATCAATGCCGTTTGTCGCAACAGCGCCGATTTACCAGCCATATTGGGGCCCGTAATAATCATTATCTGCTGGCGCTCGTTGTCGAGCATGATATCATTTGGCACGTAATACTCTCCAAGAGGCAGTTCTTGTTCGATCACAGGGTGACGACCTTGCTTGATATCAATCACCTCAGAGTTGTCGATGACGGGGCGGATATACTTATTCTCCTCAGCGGTCTTAGCAAAACTCAGCAGACAGTCGAGACGGGCAATGATGTTCGCATTAATCTGAATCTGTGGGATAAACTCCTGCATGCTTATCACCAAGTCGTTGAAGAGTCGGGCTTCGAGACTCAGAATCTTATCCTCAGCGCCTAAAATCTTCTCTTCATACTCCTTGAGCTCCTGGGTGATGTAGCGCTCAGCCTGAGCCAGCGTTTGTTTACGCACCCATTCTGCAGGTACCTGATCCTTATAGGTATTGCGCACCTCGAGATAGTATCCGAACACATTGTTGTAACCGATTTTCAACGAACTGATACCTGTCTCTGCAGCCTCACGCTCCTGAATTTTCAACAAGTAATCCTTGCCGCTATAGGCGATGCTGCGCAACTCGTCGAGCTCAGCGTTCACACCATCTTTTATCACACCTCCCTTAGCTACAAGCTGGGGTGGATCGTTCTGGATCTCCTTCTCGATCCTGTCTCTCAGCGACTCACAGAGATTGAGTTGTTCCCCTACCCGATTCAAGGCCTCATTCTTAGCATAGAGACAGGCGGTCTTGATAGGCTGGATGGCCTGTAATGCCGTCTTCAACTGCACAACTTCGCGAGGTGAAACGCGCCCAACAGCAGCTTTGGAAATGATACGTTCCAAATCGCCAATACGATGGATCTGATCATCAATACACTCACGGAACTCAGGCTCACGATAGTAGTAATCCACAATGTCAAGACGGGAATTGATAGGCTTCTCGTCTTTCAGCGGAAACACCAGCCAGCGACGCAATAAACGACCTCCCATCGGACTTACTGTCTTGTCAATCACATCGAGCAGTGACTTGCCGTCTTCCTGCATCGGATAAACAAGTTCAAGACTGCGGATGGTGAACTTATCGAGTCGTACATACTTATCTTCTTCGATACGTGAAATCGAGGTGATATGGCCTATCTGGGTATGTTGCGTCTGCTCCAGATACTGAAGAATAGCCCCTGCGGCAATGACGCCTGCATGCAGATGATCAACACCAAAGCCTTTCAGATTCTTCACATTAAAATGGCGCAACAACTTCTGCTTGGAAGTCTGCTCCGTAAACACCCAGTCATCGAGTTGGAACGTAAAGTATTTTGAACCGAAATAACGCTCAAACTCCTGCTTCTTCGTGCGATCGTGCAGAATCTCCTTAGGCGAGAAATTACCCAAGAGTTTTTCGATATAGTCCTGCGTTCCCTCACCAGTCAAGAACTCACCTGTAGAGATATCGAGGAATGCTACGCCAAACGAGGCCTTGCCAAAATGAACGGCTGCCAGGAAGTTGTTCTCCTTATAATTCAGTACATTATCTGATAAAGCCACACCTGGTGTTACCAACTCTGTAATCCCCCTTTTTACTAGCTTTTTGGTAAGTTTGGGGTCTTCAAGCTGATCGCAGATAGCCACGCGCTTGCCAGCACGAATCAGTTTAGGCAAATAAGTATCGAGTGCATGATGAGGGAAGCCTGCCATCTCGTCGCCTTTCACACCAGCACCGTTGTTCCGATGGGTAAGCGTGATGCCCAGAATCTTAGCGGCAGTAATGGCATCTTCACAATAGGTCTCATAAAAGTCGCCACACCTGAACAGCATCACAGCGTCAGGATGTTTCGCCTTCAAATCGAAGAACTGTTTCATCATCGGGGTCAGTTCTTTACCTTCTTTTTTTGCCATTACTTCTATCTTTTTAGTTTGAGTGGCAAAATTAATTCTTTTTTCCCAATTGGCAAAAAATACCCTGAATTATTTGCTATTTCTTTCTACTTTTTCGTACCTTTGCCCTCAGCATGGATAAACAAAGAGAAAAAAACAGAGTGCGCCTAATATGGATGATGCTCTTCTGGATACTACCTTTCTCACTTTCTGCTCAGTTTCTGCAGAAAGGCGATACCATTGCCATTATCTCACCTTCGAGCGCTACAGACTCCACAACTATCAATGGAGGCATCCGCACACTCGAAAACTGGGGCTATCATTGTGTCGTAGGACGGAATGCGCTCAACGACTATCACGGTTTTGCCGGTACGATCGATGAACGTCTGGAAGATCTGCTCTGGGCACTGCGTGAACCTTCTGTGAAGGCGATTATGTGTTCACGTGGAGGCGACGGAGCAGCCCATCTGCTTTGCCGACTATCGCCTGACACACTTAGAAGATATCCCAAAATCATGATTGGCTTCAGCGACATTACAGCCTTGCTTTGCGCAGAGGCGAGGGTAGGGCAGAGGGGCATTCACGGTTCTATGTGTCACGCCCTGAAGACCTATGAAGGCAACGATACCGTCAGTCAGACTCTGCGACGTATGCTGAAGGGAGAAATGCCTGTTTATCGCATATCTCCTCATCCGCTAAATATTCTTGGGCATGCTGAAGGCATCGTGGTAGGCGGAAATCTCTCAGTCTTCAACGATCTTGCTGGCTCCGACTACGATCCATTACTGTTGCCTGAGATTATCCTGTTTATGGAAGATACTGGCGAGGGTATGAGCAAGGTTGACCGTATGCTTCATAATATCGAGATGCGAGGACTGCTTTCACACGTTCGCGGCATCATCGTAGGACAATTCAATAAGTACAAACATCCAGAGAATGGTTTCGAGGATATGTATGCGATGCTCCATGAATATATGAAGCATTATGGCATCCCTGTGGTGTTCGATTTCCCTGTAGGGCATGCCCATCTGCGTAATTTCCCCATCATGACTGGCATCAGAGCCCGCCTCGACATCTCGTCTGAGGGTGCATGCCTTAATTATTAAAGACAAGAATGGACGAGAAACGTTATCTCTTACAACTTATCCGCGAAGGGGAGCATCAGCAACAAGACTTCAAGTATCGTGTAGCCGATGCCTGTAAGCTCGCCAAATCCGTATCGGCATTCGCTAATACGGATGGAGGAAGACTACTGATAGGTGTAAGAGACGATGGTCATCTCTCAGGTGTACGCTCTGAGGAGGAGATATTTATGATGCATCAGGCTGCCTACAAATACTGCAAGCCAGAGGCCAGCATCAAATTTGATACTTATCATGTCGATGGGCGCACTATCGTCATTGCCACAGTGCCACCTTCAGAGCGGAAACCCGTCTGTGCCATCAATGAAGTGGGGGAGGAGAGGGCCTATATCCGCATTGCCGATGAGAACATCGTAGCCTCACCCGTTCATCTCGCTATCTGGCGCGAACAGCAGTCAGAGCGCGGAGCCATGATGACTTATACAGATACCGTTCAACAGTTATTAAGGGCCATGCATTCTGAAGCGCCAAAGGGCAAGTCAGAATCATTTACCCTTAATCAACTGGTACGTCGTTCACGTATTCCTCGCCATAAAGTCATCACACTTCTGGCACGCCTCATCCGATTCGGACTTGCACGTTGGCAATACGCAGAACAACAATTTTTCTTCAGCGAATCGGTCTGACTATTTCAACAGTTTCCTGACTTGCTGCATCAGAGCTTCTGAAGGTTCTGAAACCTGATTACAAGGCTGCAGATACCAACGCACTGTCCAACTGAGCTGTTCCTGAGGTTTCAAGGTAGTATAGGCTCCTTGACTCTCCAGTTCTATATGCGCTTTACCCCTGTTCACATAGACCTGAATCTCTGCCTCATCAGGAGCGGGCTGCGAAGCATCGAGGTCTTCAAACTGCTTGACCAAGAGCAGACCATTGGCGCAATAAGCCAGCCAACCTTTACCATCGACATTGATCTTGCGGTTCTCGTTAGTCTCGTCCGTCTGATACCAGGCTGCACCATAAGCTTCCTTGAAGTTCATCAGTCCTGCGGGAGTAATCCCTTCAACAGGAGCCTCAAAGAAGATAAGGCCACCTTCGTTCTGAACACGCGTAATCTCCCAAGGAGCCACTTTACGTACTTCGTCGCTCTCGTTGATGATAGAGTAGGTAACAGCGATAGCCTGACCATCTGTCTTGAACATCTTGCAGATTCTGTATTTCAACTTGTCGTTCACCTCGCTGGTCATACAGAGCACTCCGTCTTTCTCCTCTACCGTATAAGGCTTCTTATCGTACTCAGGCACAGGGGGCCAATACCACTCTTTCTGAGGACTAGTCCAGAAAGTGCTGCCAAAAGCCTCTGGCCATCTCAGTTGTGAGATAGATTCTTGATCGCCATACTTGAAAGAGAGAATTTTTCCACCTTTGGCTGCATCGATAACCATTGTGATGTTGCCATTCTTCAAAGTGTACTTGCCTTCACTGTCATTCTGTGCAGAAGCAGTGAGCCATCCTATAGCCAAAGCTATCAGGAATGTTGAGAGTAATCGTTTCATATAAACAGTTTTTAGTTGATAATCGTTCAATTATAATACGTATATCACTCCCAAAAGTCAAAAGATATCCCCATCATTTATAAAACATTAACGCAGAGACCTGTGATTTATTCGTAATCATCAATAACCTCATTCATAAAGTCCATCATTGGCTTAGCTGCACGGAATATCTTTTCCATCTCGTCTAACCATCCATCGCCTTCGAAGAAATCATCAGCAACAGCGTGCCAGGCACAGTAATCCTTAAGGCGCAGATAGTGGACGTATTCCCAATTCTTCGGAAAACCTGAAGGACAAGTCTTCAGTTTATCCAGTCCGAACCCTTGTGGCTGATCCCAACTTGAGATATTCGTTGGCTCCTTGAAGGAACTAGTACTACTGCTTCCAAAATACTTCAGAAACTCCTTACTCTCTACACACCGCAGCCATTCTTCCGTATTGGCCATAATTTCATTACGACAAGAAGTCAAAATATTTGTAGGTAGCCAGTAATTGCCCACAGCCAGCAGACAATGACCTGGCTCCAAATGCATATAATAACCGCCACGTAGCGCCTTCTTGCCCTTGGCATCGATATAGGCACCCAGATGATTTTTATAGGGTGACTTGTCTGCAGAGAAACGGGTATCACGATAGAAACGGTAAGTACAGTCCTTTACCTTTAAGTAAGCTATCTCCTGATCGAAGCTTCGTATGCGCTCCAAAGCCTGTTCTACACCGTGTTCAAACTCTTGTCTGACAATATCGTATTCTGCCTTATGTTCCTGAAACCAAGTACGGTTATTGTTAGCCATCACCTGACGAAGGAAACTGAGTATTCTCTTTGCATCCATGTTCTAAAAAATTATCTAAGATTGATTCTATGTTACAGCTTTTCACCGCAGTGGGAACAATAGTGGTCTTCATCGCGGACAAGAGCATCACAACGCGGACAATGACCATCTTTTGGCTTCTCTTTCGTCTCGTCGATGATATTTGCTGTGACGATACCTGTTGGTACAGCAATGATGGTGTAACCCAGCAACATGACGAAGGCCGAAAGTAGGCGACCAATTGCCGTAACAGGCGTGATATCACCATAACCCACAGTCGTCATCGTTACAATAGCCCAATAGACGGATGTTGCCAGATCTGTGAATTGGGTATTGGGAACCCCGCTTTCTACCATAAACATCAGCGTACCCAAACAGATGTCGAGTATCAGCACAAACAAGAAGTAAACGGAAATCTTGGTGAGACTCTTCTGGATTGAGTGCATCAGCATGTAGCCCTCATTGATGAAGCTGAACAGCTTGAAAATGCGGAAGATACGGATAAATCGGATCGAACGCAACAGAATCATGTATCGTGCGTTTGGCAGGAAGTAGGAGAGATAAGGGGGCAATGTGGACAGCAGGTCGATGATACCAAAGAAGCTCATCACATAGTCACGAGGACGAGGCGAGCAATAGACACGAGCAATATACTCGACGGTAAAGAAGAACGTAAGCAGATATTCGAGAATCTCAAGTACCAGCTTAAACGTGCGTGCCAATGAAGGAATCGTCTCGACAAACGAGATGATGATACTCAATGAGATAGCAGTTATCAGTGTGAGATCAAAGATTCGACCGGCAGGATGCTCTGACTCAAACATGATTTTATAGAGATTCTCTTTCTCAAGCCAATGGGGTTTCTTCATACTGATAAATGTTGGTTTCTTAACTGCAAAGATAGATATTTTTGTTGATATTGACAAGAAAATGAGATTCTTTCTATTTTACTTTTATAGATAAAAAGTAATTTCTTTTAAAATTAGTAGGTTTATCAAAATAAAATCGTAACTTTGCAGTCCAAATAAATATGTACGGAAACAATAAAAAACAAAAATACAATGGATTACAATTTTAGAGAAATCGAACAAAAATGGCAGAAGCGATGGGTGGAGAATAAGACTTATCGCGTAGTAGAGGACAAGAACAAGAAGAAATTCTACGTGCTTAATATGTTCCCTTACCCCTCGGGGGCAGGCTTGCACGTGGGTCATCCTCTTGGCTATATCGCCTCGGATATCTATGCCCGCTATAAGCGCCAGCAGGGCTTCAACGTGCTGAACCCGATGGGCTACGATGCCTACGGACTGCCAGCAGAGCAATATGCCATCCAGACTGGTCAGCATCCTGAGAAGACAACCTTCGAGAATATCGACCGTTATCGCAGTCAGCTCGATAAGATTGGCTTCTCATTCGATTGGGAGCGCGAGGTCCGCACTTGCGATCCTATCTACTACAAGTGGACTCAGTGGGCCTTCCAGCGCATGTTCAAGAGCTACTTCAGCACAGCATCCCATAAGGCTCAGCCTACTATCAAACTGATTGAGCACTTCGAGCTGATGGGTACTGAGAACTGCAATGCCCTCGGAACGGAGGAGCTCCACTTTACGGCTTCTGATTGGGCTGGCTTCTCAGAGAAGAAGAAGCAGGAGGTGCTGATGAACTATCGTATCGCCTATCTAGCAGACACGATGGTGAACTGGTGCCCTAAGCTTGGCACCGTTCTTGCCAACGATGAGGTCGTAGATGGCGTTTCAGTTCGTGGCGGCTATCCTGTTGTTCAGAAGAAGATGCGCCAGTGGTGTCTGCGTGTATCTGCATACGCTCAGCGTCTGCTTGATGGTTTGGATGTCATCGATTGGACAGACTCGCTGAAGGAGACTCAGCGCAACTGGATTGGTCGCTCAGAGGGTACTGAGGTAGAGTTCAACGTAGCTGATTCTGATAAGCACTTCACCATCTTCACCACGCGTGCTGATACGATGTTTGGTGTCACCTTCATGGTGCTTGCTCCTGAGAGTGACCTCGTAGCAGAACTCACCACACCTGATCAGAAAGAAGAGGTAGAGAAGTATCTTGACTACGTAAAGAAGCGCACAGAGCGCGATCGTCAGATGGATCACAAAGTAACTGGTGTCTTCTCTGGATCGTATGCCATCAATCCGTTTACAGACGAGAAGATCCCCATCTGGATTGCTGAATATGTATTGGCTGGCTACGGTACTGGTGCCATTATGGCTGTACCTGCCCACGATAGTCGTGACTACGCTTTCGCCAAGCACTTCAACCTGCCTATTATCCCAGTAATTGAGGGAGCTGATGTCAGCGAGGAGAGTTTTGATGCCAAGGATGGTATCATGTGTAACTCTGCATCAGATAAGTTCAGCCTTAATGGCTTGACTGTGAAGGAGGCCATCGCTGCCACGAAGAAATTCGTGACAGAACAGGGCTTGGGTCGTGTGAAGGTGAATTATCGTCTGCGCGATGCTATCTTCTCTCGTCAGCGTTATTGGGGCGAGCCGTTCCCTGTTTACTACAAGGACGATATGCCTTATATGATTCCTAAGGAATGTCTGCCGCTGGAATTGCCTGAGATTGACGAATACAAGCCAACAGAGACGGGCGAGCCACCATTAGGTCGCGCTAAGATGTGGGCTTGGGATACCAAGTTCGACAAGGTGGTATCGAAGGACGAGATTGATAACAAGACCGTCTTCCCACTCGAGTTGAACACCATGCCTGGTTTCGCTGGCTCATCGGCTTACTATCTGCGCTATATGGATCCGAAGAACGAGAAGGCTCTTGTCAATAAGGACATCGACGAGTACTGGCGTAATGTAGACCTCTATGTAGGTGGTACTGAGCATGCTACTGGTCACCTGATCTACTCTCGTTTCTGGAATAAGTTCCTCTATGATTCAGGTTACAGCTGCGAGGACGAGCCATTCAAGAAACTCGTTAATCAGGGTATGATTCAGGGGCGCTCTAACTTTGTATACCGCATCGAAGACGAAGGTGCCGATAAGGGTAAGTTCGTCAGCTTTGGTCTGAAAGATCAATACACCACAACTCCCATCCACGTAGATGTGAACATCGTTTCGGCTGATATCCTCGATATCGATGCCTTCAAGGCTTGGCGTCCTGAGTATGAGAACGCTGAGTTCATTCTCGAGAATGGACAGTACAAGTGTGGTTGGGCTATTGAGAAGATGTCGAAGTCGATGTTCAATGTGGTCAATCCAGATATGATTGTCGAGAAATATGGTGCCGATACGCTGCGTCTCTACGAGATGTTCCTGGGTCCTATAGAGCAATCGAAGCCTTGGGATACCAATGGTATCGACGGTTGCCACAGATTCTTGCGTAAGTTCTGGAACCTCTACCAGAACGGTTTCGAAGGTGAGGCTACAGCCGACAATCTGAAGAGTGTGCACAAACTGATAAAGAAGGTAACACAGGATATCGAGACCTTCAGTTATAACACCTCTATCTCTGCCTTCATGATCTGCGTGAACGAACTTGCACAACAGAAATGCAAGAACAAGGAGATGTTGAAGACACTCACAATACTTATTGCTCCATTTGCGCCACACATCGCTGAAGAGCTCTGGGAGATGCTTGGCGAACAGGGTAGCGTATGCGACTCTCAGTGGCCTACATGGAATGAAGAGTATCTCGTAGAGAGTCAGGTGAAACTGGGTATCGCCTTCAATGGTAAGGCTCGCTTTGAAATGCAGTTTGCTGCTGATGCTGACAACAAGACGATTGAAGAAGCTGTGCTTGCCGACGAGCGTGCCAAGAAATATCTCGAAGGGTTCCAGGTAGCAAAGGTTATCATCGTCCCTAAGCGTATGGTGAACATTGTTCTGAAGAAATAAATGACAATTAATCACAAAATCATTCTCAATGAAGCCAAAGACTATTTCTTTATAGCCTTTGGCCTCTTCCTCTATACTATCGCCTTTACGGTGTTTCTCATGCCATACCAGATTGTAGCCGGAGGTGTAACAGGTCTCTCGGCTATCATCTATTATGCCACAGGATTCCATTTGGAGAACACCTATATTATCATCAATGGTATATTATTGGTAGTAGCGCTGAAGATACTAGGCGTTAAGTTCCTGATGAAGACGATATTTGCCATCTTCACACTCTACTTCATGCTGATGATAGCACAGGACCTTATTCCAAAACAGGATAATGGACTGCCGTTCAAACTGATGGGAGAAGGACAGGATTTCATGTCGATGATTATAGGCTGTGTGATTACAGGTATCGCCCTTGCTACGGTATTTACCCATAACGGTTCCACAGGAGGTACTGATATTATCGCTGCCAGCGTGAATAAATATCATAGCAACGTTTCATTAGGCAACGTACTGATAGCCGCCGATTTCTGTATCATCGGCTCTTGTATGTTCTTCCCTCAATTCGGAACATACCTTGAACGTGCTCACAAGGTCATGTTTGGCTTCTGCGTGATGGCTATGGAGAACTACACGCTCGACTATGTGATGAATGCCCGTCGGCAATCTGTACAGTTCTTTATCTTTTCCAGCAAATGGCAAGAGATAGCCAATGCTATAGGTACAGAGATGAATCATGGTGTAACCATTCTCGATGGACACGGATGGTACACAGGTCATCAGATGAAAGTACTCTGTATCCTCGCTAAGAAGAACGAGAGTATTAATATGTTCCGTCTTATCAAGATGATTGATCCTCAGGCTTTTGTATCTCAAAGTGCTGTTATCGGTGTTTATGGCGAGGGGTTTGACGAGATGAATGTGAAAATCAAAGAACAGAAGAAAAAAATTAATGAAAATAGTATTCGCAACGAACAACCAGCATAAACTCGACGAGATTCGCTCGATTCTGGGCGACAATATCGAAGTATTGTCATTGAAAGATATTGGCTGCGACATAGATATTCCTGAGACAGGACAGACACTTGAAGAAAATGCGCTTCAGAAGGCTCAGTATATCTATGATCATTATCACATGAGTGTCTTTGCAGATGATACAGGTCTTGAGGTAGAAGCCCTTAATGGAGCACCTGGTATCTATTCTGCCCGTTATGCCAGCATGGTTGATGGGAGCTCTGTTAGTCATGATTCAGAAGCAAATATGTCATGTCTGCTGAAGGAATTAGGAGAAAATAACAATCGTAAAGCAAGATTCCGTACAGTCATTGCGTTAATATTAAAGAAGGATATATGTCCTTGTGGATGTACCAGCATCAAGGAAATCCACCAGTTCGAAGGAATTGTCGAGGGTGAGATTATCCGAGAACGCAGGGGAGGAGAAGGCTTCGGCTATGATCCTATTTTCCAACCTGACGGTTACAACAAAACCTTCGCTGAACTGGGTATGGGTATCAAGAATCATATCAGCCATAGGGCACGAGCAGTACAGAAATTGGCAGAGTTTTTATTGAAAACGTAAATAAACAGTATGGTAAAAGTGTAAAAAGGTATGAGAACAAAGGAATATAACATCATCAATATGGTAAAATGGTTCTTGCCTTTTTACCTTTTTACCTTCTTGCCTGTCAATGCCCAAATAGGTAGTTGGCACAATTACATGGCTTATTCTGAAGTCCAGAATATCTGTGAGGCTAATCATTATCTTTTCGTTCTTGCTTCAAACGATCTTTATCAGTATAATCTGAATGATCAGAGTATTATCACCTATGATAAGACTAAAGGACTCAGTGATAATCTTATCACTCATATAGCCTGGAACAATAAAGCCAAACGGCTGATAGCGGTTTATCAAAATTCGAATATCGATCTGATAGACGCTAACGGAAACATCACTAATATCTCTGCTTTCTATAACAAAACGATGACAGAAGACAAAACAGTTAGTCAGATCACCATCGATGATATCTATGTCTGGCTACATTGTCCTTTTGGTTATGTAAAAGTGAACATGCAAAAAGCTGAGATTGCTGAGACCTTAACACCTAATCATCCTGATTATCCTACCAACTTACCAAGTTATGACGAATATCAGCACTTGGAGAAATACAGGCAACTTGTCGAAACACTTAATCCTGGAGGTCCGAAATATAATCATTTCTATGAGTCAAAATTTGCTAATGGTAAACTATATACTACAGGAGGATTATTTCTTTCTGGTATTACTGATTTAAATAATCCTGGAACCATTCAAATATGGGATGGTAATAATTGGCAAATATATCAGGATCATCTGGAAAAAACGACAGGTTATGACTATGTGGACCAGAACTGTATTGACTACGATCCTACTGATCCTACACATGTAGCAGTAGGAGGCCGATGTGGTCTTTATGAGTTCAAGGATGGAAAACTGCAAAAGTATCATCATCAAGAAAACAGTCCATTGCGTGGAGCTGTAGATCGCGGACAAGAGTTAGGCAATCATTACACTTTGGTCCAAGGCATCAAGTACGACAAAAATGGAAATTTATTTGTACTTAATTCTCAGGCAAAGCAAATAAATCTCTTAGAGTTAAAGAAAGACGGTGAATGGATGGATCATTATCAGCCTGAACTAACAAACAGCGACAAAATATCCTTTTCAGCATTACGCAATATGTTTATTGATAGTCGTGGTTTACTTTGGTTTGTCAATACTCATTGGATAAATTCTGGTGTATATTGCTATGATTTCGATACAGAAGATATCAAAGTATATGATGATTTCATCAATCAAGATGGTATCAGATATAATATTACATCAGTCTATTGTGTTAATGAAGACTTAGAAGGAAACATCTGGATAGGTACAGACCAAGGACCTTTTATGATTGAAAAAGGTGAAATAGGACAAGAAAGCGTTACCTTCCAGCAAATAAAAGTTCCTCGTAACGATGGTACAAACTATGCAGACTATCTATTAAGTGGTGTTAGCATCAGTAGTATAGCTGTTGATGGTGGCGGACGGAAATGGTTTGCCACAAACGGTGCAGGCGCTTTCTTGATAAGTGAAGACAATATGCAACAAGTTCATCACATAACAACTGATAATTCAAAATTACTATCGAATCATATCACATCGGTAACTATTAATCAAACTACTGGTGAAGTATTCTTCTTAACAGCCAACGGACTCTGCTCTTATATGAGTGATGCTACTGAGACATCAGAGGATATGACTGAAGATAATGTATGGGCCTATCCGAATCCTGTGACACCAGATTATACAGGACTCATCACAGTTGTAGGCCTCAGTTATAATGCTGATGTGAAAATCTTAGCTTCAAATGGTGCATTGATTGCTGAAGGAAAGAGCAATGGTGGATTATTCACCTGGGATGGCTGCGACAAAAAGGGTAGGAGAGTGGCCAGTGGAGTATATATGGTAGTAACAGCAACAAGAACAGGCGAGAAAGGAACAGTATGCAAAATAGCCATCGTCAACTAATCAATATGGAAAGAGTACGGTGGATAGACTTTCTACGAGGTTTTTCAATGTTACTTATTCTTGCATTTCACACAGAAGTGTATTACAAGGAATATAATGTAACACCTTATTATATCTATACCACCAATGCTATCGTACTATTCTATTTCATATCTGGTTATCTATTCTATCGTCAGGGTGAATTAGACTATATCAAGAAGATAAAATCAATCGTTAAGTCGCTGGTTATACCCTATTTTATATTCACATCATTAATTGCTGTTCCAAAAACTCTGTTGAGACAGGAAAGTATAGACTGGATAGAAACAGTTTTCAATATTCTTAGTGGAAGGGCATCGTGGTTCATAGCGGCATTGATAGTAGGAGAACTGTTTTTCACAACTTTAATGATGATAAAATGTAGAAAAACTTTATGGTTATCCATTGCTGCTGTAGCTTGCTTAATTATCTACTATATTATCCCATATAATCAACAAAATTATTGGCAATGGCAGGATGCTTTATTAGCAGTTTCTTTCCTATATTCAGGCTATCTCTACCACCAATACAGAGACTATTTCCACACTATTAACAAGCCATTATATTCATCATTACTTTTATTGATTCTTATCTTTATAAAAATATATGAATATGATGTTGATCTGCCTATGCGAAATATTGCCATAGAAAGTGCTCCATTATTCTTAGCTGATACTATTGCATGGCTCTTATTTGTGATTACTCTTATAAAGTATATACCACGTTGCAAGATAATTGAATGGATTGGACAGCATTGTATCATATACTATTTCCTATGTGGAGGTTGTCCATCAATTGTTTCCATACTGATGAATAAAATAGGCATTCCATATAATGGCTACTTATCTCACTATCTTCTTACCCTCTTATTGGTGTATTTATTAATTACAACTATTACATGGATTATCCTGAATTTATCACGATTTATCATAAAAAGCGAAAAATAACATATATATCATCAATGGAAAAAAGGTATTGATTAAGAAAAAGAATGCTGGAGCTTAACTCAACTCCAGCATTCTTTCTATAGGCTTTACGGCTTCTTTAGCTATCTTTGGATCAATCTCTATCTGAGGACTTTCAGTCTTTAAACAGTTATAAACTTTTTCTAGAGTATTCATCTTCATATACTGACATTCATTACAGCTGCATTCCAAGCCGCTCTCGCTGATTTCAGGAGGCACAGGGATAAATTCCTTGTCTGGACAAGTTCGCTGCATCTCGTGGAGAATACCAGCCTCTGTAGCCACAATATATTGTTTATCGTCATACTGTTGGGCATAATTGAGCATGGTGGCAGTACTTCCCTTAACGTCGGCAACTGCCAAGACTGGTCCCTTACACTCCAGATGAGCCATCACTACAGCATCAGGATATTGTTTCTTCAGTTCTAAAATCTTATTGACAGAGAAACGCTCATGCACATGACAACCACCATTCCAAAGCAACATATTGCGACCTGTTACTTCATTAATATAATTTCCAAGATTATAGTCAGGACCAAAAATAAGCTTGGCATCCTTTGGTAACTGATCAACTACCTTCTTAGCATTACCACTGGTAACAACAACATCGGTCAATGCTTTAACAGCTGCTGTCGTATTGACATAAGAAATGACTTGATAACCTGGATGCTCATCCTTGAATTTCTTCAAATCCTCAGCCTTACAAGAATCAGCCAAAGAACATCCAGCATTCAAGTCTGGACAAAGTACCATCTTATCAGGCGACAGCAGTTTACAGGTTTCTGCCATAAAGTGTACACCACACATCACCATGATTTTAGCATCTGTCTCTGCAGCCTTACGAGCTAATGCCAAAGAGTCGCCTACAAAATCTGCAATATCCTGAATATCACCTATCGTATAATAGTGAGCCAGGATGATAGCACCTTTTTCTTCACACATACGACGGATTTCCGTCTTCAGATCTTCTGTTTTCAACATGACAATATTTTATTTTTTATATATTTCTTTCTTTTAAAAATAGAATTAGAAGTATGATATGCTGTGAATATCTTGAAAACTTTCTGCTTAGTTTCTTGGCAGATAAGTTATACATTTGTTATTTCACGTTATCAATACTTACTGTGAACTCTTTTCTGCTGATTATGAGTATATAAGGCATTTTATCCACAATATCCATTTTCGGTGCAAATTTAATAAGTTTATATTTCTTTTCTGCAAAAAATTGTGGAAATCTTCAGAAAATGTGTAGAATAAACCTGTGGATATCCCATAGTGAGACAAGTCAAAGTGAAAATTGTGGGTAATTCGCTTATTTTTCCACATACTTATCAACAGGTTTTCCACATAACTTTTGGATTATTGGTTTCTTAGTCGTAACTTTGCAGCCAAGATGAAGAAATTACGTACGATAGAGATGAATCGTCTGTCTGTTGATGAATTCAAACAGGCAAAAAAGTTACCATTGATAGTAGTGCTCGACGATGTACGTTCGATGCATAATGTGGGTAGTGTGTTTCGTACTGGAGATGCTTTCCGTATTGAGGCTGTCTATCTATGTGGTATAACCTCGACTCCTCCAAGTGCTGAGATTCATAAGACGGCATTAGGTGCAGAAGACAGTGTGGAATGGAAATCATTTAATTCTGCTGTAGATGCAATTAAAGAATTAAAAGAAGCTGGTTACAACATTTACTCTGTTGAACAGGCTCATGGCTCTACCATGCTTCAGAATTTCAAACCTGCATTTGATAAAAAATATGCTGTCATATTAGGTAATGAGGTTAAAGGCGTCCATCAGGAAGTCATCGATGCGTCTGATGGTTGTCTGGAGATCCCTCAGTTTGGCACAAAACACTCCATGAATGTTTCTGTTACTGCTGGCATTATTATCTGGCACTTTGCCAAAAATATGGTTTTAGTCCCATAAAATAAATAAGGTGGAAATTTTTCCACCTTATTTATTATTCGTCAACAGGAGAGAAGTCACTCTTACCAACTCCACAGACTGGGCAAACCCAATCTTCAGGAATGTCTTCGAATGCTGTTCCTGGAGCAATGCCGCCATCAGCGTCGCCCTCTGCTGGGTCATAAACGTAACCACATACGTCACAAACATACTTTTTCATAATCGTAATTGTTGTTTAGTTATTAATAATAGATTCTATTCTCTCAACAATCCGTTCTGGCGGAATGTTGTTTAAGCAAGCATAGTCACCGCGTTTACAAGGCTTATTACCAAAAATACTACAAGGGCGGCAGTCTAAATTAACCTGTATGACATTCTCGTTATTCTGGTTAAATCCAAGGAATCCAGCCATTGGATGCGTAGCTCCCCAAACACTGACTACAGGTATAGCCGTCAGCGAAGCCAAATGCATATTTGCAGAATCCATAGAGAGCATTACATCGAGATGGCTCATCACAATCAGTTCTTGATACATGTTTTCACAATATCTGCTGATATTGATACACTGATGCCATTGTTCACACCATAACCGAAAGTATCTATTCTCATGCTCACCTTTGCCGAATAAGAAGATACGGGCTTTAGGATATTTTTGTATAAGTTGGAAAATCACTTTTTCCATCATTTCAGGAGGATAGATTTTTCCATCGTGAGCAGCAAAAGGAGCAATGCCTATCCATTGTTCAAAGCTTTTTTTAGGTCCGAAGATAGCAGGCAACAGATTGATATTTCCGCCTTCTTCAGGAAATATTGAATGGAATTTGCTGATATCAATGGGATAGCCAAGACGTTTAAACACCTCAGCATAATTCTCAAACGAACTGGGTAGTTGTTGTCTTACCTTATTTTTATATGAGACGAGTTTTCGTCGCTGACGACGATGCTTATCGATATGTTCTACTCTGTATCTGCCCAGATTGAATCGCATTCTGAGATAGTCAGAACGGAGCACGTTATGCAAATCAGCAATTTTTGTAAACTGCTTGGCTACTAATCGGCGATAGAGTGCATTGAGTCCCTTCACTCCATGATATTCACTGTTCAGGTCTGCCTCCATGAAATTCACGTTAGGTGCCAGATCCTCGAAGAGGGTACGGGCAAAGCTTTTACTCAGTACTGTAACACGAATATCAGGATATTGGGTAGCCAAAGCCCATACCACAGGAACGGCCATAGCCACATCGCCTAAAGCAGAGAATCGTATGACAAGAATATGTTCTTTTTTCACTTCTTGTAGAGTATCGGGTTAGTTTCAGGGTCGTTGTACATCTTCATTTGGCGATATACCTTCATGTACTTACGACCAGCTTCAATATCCTCTAATAACTGGTCGATAGCCAGCGACAGGTCTTTCTGCTGTTCCAACAGTACATTAAGCTTTGCCTGACATTTCTGAATATGAGCAGGCTCAGCATCCTGACGATTTACCTGTTCCTGCATGTGATAGATTTTCAGTGCAAGGATACTCAGGCGATCTACAGCCCACGCAGGACTCTCTGTATTGAGACGGGCATCTGGCATCGGAACCACATGACTATATTCTGTACGGAAATAAGAATCTATCTCTTCTACAAGATCCGTACGATCCTGATTACTGCGGTCTATCTTTCGTTTAAGTGCCAAAGCCTCCAAAGGATCAATATGTGGATCACGGATGATATCCTCGTAATGCCATTGGACAGTGTCAATCCAACATTTCAGATAGAGACTATACTCTATGCTGTCCTTGACATATGGATTATGAATTGGGGTATTTACATCATCAGTAAGATGATAGTCATTAATAGCCCGATTGAAAATCTGATTTGCATTTTCTGTAAATGACATATTTATTTTTAGTTTTATTCCGCAAAACTACTGAAACTTTTTTAATTAACCAACTAATTATTCATATTTTCATCAAATTTTGCAATTTTGAAGTTGTAAACGCACACAAAAATGGCATTTTTTTGCACAATTAACCTATGTTTGTGCAAAAGAGGATAAGATTTTCTTAAAAAAGTTTGCGTAAGTGAAAGAAAATGTGTTACTTTGCACCCGATTTCAGCTAAGAGCTGGAAAATTTTCAAGATAGCAAAATCATTATTAACATTTTAAAGTATTACAATTATGTCAGAAATTGAAAGCAAAGTAAAGGCAATTATCGTTGATAAACTCGGTGTAGATGAGGCAGAAGTTAAGGCAGAAGCTAGCTTCACAAATGATCTGGGTGCAGATTCACTGGATACCGTTGAGCTGATTATGGAATTTGAGAAGGAGTTTGGTATCTCTATTCCCGATGACAAGGCTGAGAAGATCGGTACTGTAGGTGATGCTATCGCTTACATCGAGGAGAACGCAAAATAAATAGATCTTATTATTATGGGTTGTTTCAGGTGTGAGACAGCCCATATTATTTTTTTTAGCTTATGGAATTAAAAAGAGTTGTTGTAACAGGTCTTGGCGCAGTAACGCCAGTTGGCAATTCTCCTGAGGAGACTTGGAAGAACCTTATAAACGGCGTTAGCGGTGCAGCACCTATTACACTTTTCGACCCCGAAAAATTCAAAACACAGTTTGCTTGTGAGGTAAAGAATCTGGATATCAATGCCTATATTGATCGTAAAGAGGCCCGTAAAATGGACCGCTATACCCAGCTTGCCATCATCGCAGCTAAGCAGGCTGTAGAAGATAGTAAGATGGATCTCGATACTGAGGACAAGAACCGCATCGGTGTTGTCTATGGTGTAGGTATCGGTGGTATCAAGACTTTCGAGGAAGAGGTATCTTATTATGGTGTTAACCGTGAGAATGGTCCTAAGTTCAATCCATTCTTCATTCCGAAGATGATTGCCGACATCGCAGCCGGACAGATTTCTATTATGTACGGCTTCCATGGTCCCAACTATATCACGGCTTCTGCCTGTGCTTCTTCTTCAAATGCGCTGGCTGACGCATTCAACCTGATTCGTCTGGGCAAGGCTAACGCCATCGTTGCTGGTGGTGCTGAAGCTGCTATCTGCGAAACTGGTGTTGGTGGTTTCAATGCCATGAAGGCTCTCTCTACTCGTAACGATGAACCCGAAAAGGCCAGTCGTCCGTTTAGTGCAAGCCGCGATGGATTTATCATGGGTGAGGGTGCAGGTTGTCTGATTCTCGAGGAACTTGAGCACGCTAAGGCTCGTGGTGCAAAGATCTATGCAGAGATGGTTGGTGCAGGTATGAGTGCTGATGCTTATCATATCACAGCTTCTCATCCTGAGGGTCTTGGTGCTAAGCTCGTGATGGAGAATGCTCTTGAGGATGCAGGACTGAAGCCTGAGGATATCGACTATATCAATGTTCACGGTACTTCAACTCATGTTGGTGATATCTCTGAGGCTAAGGCTATCAAAGAGGTATTCGGTGAGGCTGCCTACAAGTTGAACATCTCTTCTACGAAGTCAATGACGGGTCACTTGCTGGGTGCTGCTGGTGCTGTTGAGGCTATGGCTACCGTTCTGGCTGTTCAGAACGATATCGTTCCTCCAACCATCAATCATGAGGAAGGCGACGAGGATCCCGAGATCGACTACAACCTGAATTTCACATTCAACAAGGCTCAGAAGCGTGAGGTACGTGCTGCTCTCAGCAACACCTTCGGCTTTGGTGGTCACAATGCTTGTGTGGTATTCAAGAAGTATGAGGCTTAATAATATTATTGATAGAATCAAGCTCCCTTTCCGCAAGGAGAAGGAGCTTTTTTCTTCTCTTTACGACATACTCGGTTTTTATCCGCATAACATCGAGTATTACAAGCAGGCGCTGATGCATAAGAGCATCCGCAAGCGTAATGAGAAGGGAAAGCCGCTGAATAATGAGCGTCTGGAATTTCTGGGCGATGCCGTACTCGATGCAGCTGTTGGCTACATCGTCTATCGTCACTTTGACGGCAAGCGTGAGGGGTTTCTGACGAATACCCGTTCGAAGCTCGTGTCGCGAGAGACACTGGGCAAGGTGGCAAACGAGATGGGACTCGGTAATCTGTTGCTTTCCGCAGGACACTCCAATTCGCATAACAGCTATGTAGAGGGAAATGCCTTTGAGGCACTCGTAGGAGCCATCTATCTCGACAGAGGTTACGATGCTTGTCTGTGGTTCTTCAAGGAACGTGTACTGGGCAAGTATATCAATCTGGATAAGGTGGCCTTCAAGGAGGTAAATTTCAAGTCTAAGTTGCTCGAGTGGTCTCAGAAGAATCGTGTGCATCTGGAATATCAGCTGCTTAAGCAGAAGAAGGATGATAACGGCAGTCCGGTTTTCAGTTTCCGAGTGATGCTTGAAGGTGTGGAAGGCGAAGTGGGAACAGGCTTTTCAAAGAAGGAAGCGCAGCAACTGGCATCGAAGGATACGTTGCAGCGCCTTCGTCGTGAACCACAGTTCGTTGATGCCGTTTTTGCTGCAAAGACAGAGCGCACGAAGATGGAGGAAGAGCCAGCGATGGCTGTGCCTGATACTGAACAAGAGCAGAATTTCATCATTGAGCAGGAACATACGGAGACACCAGCTGAGGAATCATCAACTCCTAAGCGTAGTCAAAAGGTGCGTAAGTCTCAAGATAATCAGTCCGACTCATCCGACGCTGAATTCGATCTCTCGGATATTTCCCACAAGGAGAAATCTCGTGAAGACATCATTGCTGAGGCTGAAGCTGCAGCTTTTGCTGAAGAGTAAGCATTATTCTCCACTCAACTCATTCAATTATACCTTATTATACAAAAAAAACGTAAATTTTTCATCAGTTACAATGCTTTTGCGTAATTTTGCAAGCAAAAATTGCGCAATTTCATGAGTCTGACTCAGATTATTGGAAAATTATTCATACCTCGTCAGAAAGCTTTAGAGAAGCATCAGAATGGGGGAGAGGCACTGCAACGGGCTGTGCTGGAACATTTGATTCATTCTGCTAAGAATACGGAATATGGCAGGAATCATGCCTTTGTAAACATCAAAGGCTACGATGATTTTATCGATCAGGTGCCAGTAAATACCTATGAAGAATTGAAGGGCGATATTGACCGCATGCGTCAAGGAGAGGCAGATATCCTGTGGCCTGGGCGTGTGAAGTGGTATGCTAAATCGAGTGGTACGACTAACGATAAGTCGAAGTTTATCCCCGTTAGCAGCGAAGGCCTTCAGAAGATTCACTATGCTGGTGGTCGTGACTCTGTGGCCATCTATCTCCGTAATAATCCCAAGTCGAGAATGTTCGACGGCAAGGGGCTGATTCTTGGAGGCAGTCATGCACCTAATTATAACCTGCCCGATTCGTTGGTAGGTGATCTTAGTGCCATCTTGATAGAGAACATCAATCCACTGGTGAATCTGGTGCGCGTGCCTAAGAAGGAGACAGCATTGCTGAGCGACTTCGAGGTGAAGCGCGAGCGGATAGCCCGTGAGGCGATGACGAAGAATGTAACTAACATCTCTGGTGTGCCTTCATGGATGCTATCAGTGCTGACCTGTATGATGGAGATGACTGGAAAGACCCATCTCGAAGAAGTATGGCCCAATATCGAGGTGTTCTTTCATGGTGGTGTGGCCTTCACGCCTTATCGTGAGCAGTACAAGCGACTGATTACCTCGCCTAATATGCATTATATGGAGACGTATAATGCCTCTGAGGGCTTCTTTGGATTACAAGACGACCCTGCCGACAAATCGATGTTGCTGATGCTCGACTACGGGGTGTTCTACGAGTTTATACCGATGGACGGAGGCGATCCCGTACCCCTTTGGGGCGTTGAGAAGGGCAAGAACTACGCTATGGTGATCTCTACCTCTTGTGGCCTCTGGCGTTATGAGATTGGCGACACCATTCAGTTTACCTCCACCAATCCTTATAAGTTTATTATCTCTGGCCGAACCAAGCATTTCATCAATGCCTTTGGCGAGGAGCTGATTGTCGATAATGCTGAGCAGGGTCTGGCTTATGCTTGCGAACAGACGGGTGCTGAGGTGCAGGAATATACAGCTGCGCCTGTGTTTATGGATGCTAATGCTAAGTGCCGTCATCAGTGGCTCATTGAATTCGCTAAGCGGCCCAGTGATCTGCAACAGTTTGCTACTTTGCTCGACAAGCGTCTGCAAGAGATCAACAGCGACTATGAGGCAAAGCGCTATAAGGATATTACGTTGCAGCATTTGGAGATTATCGAGGCTAAGCCTAACCTCTTCAACGAATGGCTGAAACTGCGTGGAAAGTTGGGTGGACAGCATAAAGTGCCACGTCTGAGTAACTCGCGCGACACTATCGAGCAATTATTAAAGTTGAACAAATGAAGAAACTGCTCTACATATTCTGCATTGCCTGCGTGATTGTCAGTTGTGCCCGAATGGGATCACCTGATGGCGGATGGTTCGACGATGATCCTCCCGTGGTTCTCGGCAGCGATCCTGTAGAAAAGGCAACGAATATAAAGACCAAGAAGGTAACCATCTTTTTCGATGAGTTTATCAAACTTGAGGATGCCAGCAGCAAGGTGACCGTCTCTCCTCCTCAGTTGGAGATGCCTGAGATTAATGCCAAAGGAAAGAAGATTGTGGTAGAACTGATGGACACACTAAAGGAGAATACCACTTATACCATCGACTTCAGCGATGCGATCACAGACAATAACGAGGGTAATCCCTTGGGCAGCTATACCTTCAGCTTCTCTACCGGCGATCAGATTGATACGCTCGAGGTGTCAGGCTATGTGCTCGATGCCAGCAATCTGGAGCCAGTGAAGGGTATCCTCGTAGGTCTTTACGACGATCTGGCCGACTCTGCCTTTAAGACCAAGCCGATGATACGTGTATCGCGTACAGACAGTCGTGGGCAATTTGTGGTTAAGGGTATCGCCCCAGGCACTTACAGAGCCTTTGCTCTGAAGGATGTTGATGGCGATTTCCGCTTTTCTCAGAAGGCAGAGATGATTGCCTTCAATCATGAATTGTTTGTGCCGTCTTCGAAACCTGATACGCGGACAGATACCATCTGGCGCGACTCGCTGCATATCGATGGCTTCAAGCAGACGCCTTATACACACTTCCTTCCCGACGATATTACGTTGATGGCCTTCACCCAGTTGCAGACAGACCGTTTCCTGTTGAAATCGGAACGTAAGGATGCCGAGAAGTTCAGTTTGTTTTTCAGTTACGGCCATCCGGAACTGCCTGTCATCAAGGGCTTGAACTTCAAGTCTGACAGTGCCTTTGTCATCGAGACAACAGAGAAGCAGGATACGATTCATTATTGGTTGCGCGACACGATGCTTGTCAATCAGGATACCCTTCGGATGGAGGTCAGTTTTATGATGACCGATTCGCTGGGTAATCTCGTTAGCCATACTGATACGATTGAGTCATTGCCAAAGGTGCCTTATGAAAAGCGCCTCAAAGAGAAACAGAAGGAATTTGAAAAATGGCAGAAAGACCAGGAAAAGAAAAAGAAGCGTGATGAGAAGTACGACTCTATCTATCCAGAAACTATACTGAAGCCAGATTATAAGATTGCTCAGTCGATGGATCCCGATAGTAAGGTAACGATAGAGATGCCTGTACCCTTGACACGTTGCGATACGGCAGGCGTTCATCTCTATTCGATGATCGACTCCGTGTGGTATGAGGCGCCGTTTACGTTCCGACCTGTAGAGTATCAGTTGCGAAAGTATGAGATTCTGGCCGACTGGCATCCTAATACAGAGTATAGCTTTGAGGTCGATTCGGCCGCCTTTGAGGATATCTACGGCCATGTCTCTAACCCCTTCAAGCAGGGCATCAAGATAAAGAGCCTTGATGAATACAGCACGCTGACGCTGAATCTGAGCGGTATTGCCGACTCTCTGCCTTTGCGCGTGCAGTTGCTCAACAATTCTGGCGGCAAGGTCAAGGAGATTGTTGCAGCCAAGGGTGTGGCTCATTTTGACTATGTGACGCCAGCGAAGTATTATGTGAGCGCCTTCGTCGATGCCAATGATAATGGCATCTGGGATACAGGCAAATATGATGATGATCTCCAGCCAGAGGCGGTCTATTTCTATCCGCGTGAGATAGAGTGCAAGGCCAAGTGGGATGTCACTCAGAGCTGGAATCTGACAGAGTTGCCTCGTTTCCGTCAGAAGCCGTCGGCCATCGTTAAACAGAAACCTGAGGCCCAGAAGAAGCAGCAGAACCGCAATGCCAAGCGTGCCAGCGATCTGGGTATCGAGTATAAAAAGGACAAAACTGTAAAATTAGACGATAAGAAAGAAGAAAAATGAAAAAGATAGTATTGATGATCTGTGTGTTCTGCGGGCTGTCGATGACGGCTTCTGCCCAGTGTGGTATTGAGAACACGGCTTTTAAGTCAGGCGAGTCGCTTACCTATGACCTCTACTTCAACTGGAAGTTTATCTGGATGAAGGTAGGCTCTGCTTCGATGGATACCCAGATGACGAAGTTCGAGGGGAAAGATGCCTGGAAATCTTATCTGATAACGCGCGGTAACGAAAAACTCGACAAGTACTTCACGATGCGCGATACGCTGCTGTCGTATTGCGATAAGGACCTCTCTCCGCTTTATTTCCGTAAGGGTGCCCGCGAAGGCGACCGTTACTATGTAGATGAGATATGGTATAGCTATCCTCATGGCCACAGCAAACTGAAGAAGCATCGCATCGATGCCGATGGTGAGCAGCATTGGCGCACCTCTGAGTATAAGGCTTGTATCTTTGATATGATGTCTATCTTTCTTCGTGCACGTAATTTTGATGCAGCAAAGTTGAAGAAGGGTGAGGTTATCCCTATGCCTATCAGCGATGCGCGCAGTCTGAGCAACTCATGGCTCGAGTTCAGAGGTAAGGAGAACTTCAAGGTCAGCGAGACGAAGGAGAAATTCCGCTGTCTGGTATTCTCATTCTATGAGTGGGAGGATAACAGGAGTCGCGAGCTCATCCGATTCTACGTTACCGATGACCAGAATCATATACCAGTACGCCTCGACCTGTTCCTGAATTTCGGATCGGCCAAGGCGTATCTGAAGAATTATAAGGGTGTTCGCAGCCCTATGACTTCTAAAATCAATTAGTGCTTTTTAGCTTCGTTCTCTGAGTCGAACTGAGCAAGTTTGTCCAGATAGTACTGGCGCAGGTCCTGCCATTTGTAGTAGGGCCAGTTGTCGGTCTGTGCTGGCATGTAGGCTTCGCGTTCGTTCAGCAGGGCTTTCACGAGTATATCGCCCGTCTTGCCTTTCTTCGGACGATAGAACACCAGTTGGATGTTACAACCCATAGGGAAGATGCGGTAGTTGCGCCAGTAGGTGTCGAGCTCATCGAGGTTCTCTACTGCCATTCCGCAGTTATCGAGTTCCAGCAGACAGGCCAGCGGCATCACGCATACCTCATGGCCGAAGCGTAGGGTGGCTTGTGTCTGAGTCACGGTGTCGGCTGTCTCAATGATGTTTTTCAGCAGGTTGCGTTGACTGAACGGCATCTTCTCGCCCGAAACGGGTGACGGACCGTAGTCGAGATACCAGCCGATATTACGGATGCGCCACTGGTCATAGGCCTCTTCGTCGGTAAAGAGCGACAGCAGTTCGATGTCTGTATCGTGGCTCTGCATATTGGCTGCCACATCGAAGAGTCTGCGCATAAAGTCGCCCGACGACACATTATTATATACCCACTGCTGATCGTTGAAGAGTGCTTTCATCAGTCGCTCGGGGTGCGTGTATTTCTGTTTGTAGGCATTGTCTTCCTTTGTACCCGTCTTTCCTTGTTCTTTCACGATACCGTCCCAAGGCTGGTTCAGATAGAACTGCAGCGACTCACTGACGTCGTTGTGGATCTGGGCTGTGGGATTGGCTGCTGCCAGTTCTTCACACTCGGCAATCATCGAGAGGATACAACGGGTGACGACTGTACTGCGGGCATCGATTTTCACGTCTTTGGTCTTGAAGATCTCTGGGAAGTTCTGTGCCATTCGCTTGCCGATACCATGATGCTGTCGCTCGCCTACGGTGGTCAAGTCGCCCAGTCGTTTCACGGTGGTGGGGAAGAATTCTTCCAGTTTCTTCAGCGTCTCTTCACCCAGAGCTGTCAGCTTACCAGCTTCGCGGGCACTCTTCAGTGTGTTCATGGGTAGTGTGTACTCGCCTTCCCAGATGAGCCAGCGCGAGCCGTGTCGCCCGTAATGACTCATATAATATGGTTCGTAACCTTTTGGAGCTGGCGTCAGCGCTTTGGTGGTTAGCTGGCGGTTGTAGTCCAGATAGTTGCTGCCTGCCAGATAGCGGTTGGCCGCAATCTCGTCTTTGGCTGATGTTTCGAATACAGGCGCTTTCTGTGCCTGAACTCCCATCGATAGACCGATGGCCATGAATAGCAATAAGTTTTTCTTCATTGTGAATTGGTTTTGGGTTGTTGTTTGGTTTCCGTCTGCAAAGATATGAAAAATAGCGATTTCTTCCAAGTGAACGGGCATTTTTCTGCTTGATTTTGTGTGACTTGCGACAATTTCTGAGCCTTCCGACTTGCTTCTGTCGCTTTTCTTGGCATCTGTCATCACTTATGATATGATTTTTACACTTAAAATGGATGGGATTCAGAAAATAGTCGTACTTTTGCACCGTCAAAACGAAAATGACAGATAGAAAATTAAATTAATCAAGGAAAAAAATGAAAAAAATTGTGTTGATGGTCGTAGCCGCCATGATGGCTACAATGACAGTTCAGGCTCAGAACGAGGATTTGAAGAACGAGATAGGTGTTTCTTACGGTGCTGGTCTTTCACTGATTGGCGACGGTATTGGTAATGGTATCGGCAGAGCCTTCGGACAGTTAGGAGGTTATAAATACACCAATGATAAGCAGTTCGGTAGTCTCTCCGTCGAGTATTTCCGCCATCTTAACAGTAATAACAGAGTGGCTATCGGTGGTATCTTCGCATATAGCCGTTATGGTGAGGATGAGCTGAAGGATAATGTCAAGGTTGGCGACCGCACCCGTAACTATTTCACCCTGATGCCAGCCGTGAAGTATTACTGGGTAAACAAGAATCATTTCGGCCTCTATTCGAAGGTTGCTGCAGGCGCTACCTTGATGAGTTATAAGGCAACAGGTCAAGAAAACGACTCCAAGGTGTATTTCATGTGCCAGGTGTCTGGCATCGGTGTTGAGTTCGGCGGCAAGCTGCGCGGCTTCGTTGAGGCTGGTGTTGGTGAGCAAGGTATCGTTCTCGCTGGTTTGAAGTATAAGTTCTAATCTGCTAATAGGCATTTTCGGCCAGGAAGTGGCACTTCTCATACGGGAAGTGCCACATATTTTATTTTTACGCGATAAAACTTGCAAGTCTGCATGAAAGTTAGTACCTTTGCACCAGTTTTCACGGCAAAACGAGAAGAAAAAAACAATCAAACGATATGATACAGTCAATGACAGGCTACGGCAAGGCTGTCGTAGCTTACAAGGAAAAAAAGATTCATGTAGAGATCAAGTCGCTCAATTCCAAGCAGCTTGACCTGAACACACGTATTGCACCCCTCTATCGTGAGAAAGAGATGGAGATGCGCCAGATGGTGGCCGAAGCACTGATTCGCGGAAAGGTGGATCTGTGTCTTTGGGTAGAGAAAGATACGCTGGTCGATGCAACGCCTATCAATGCCTCGCTGGTAGAAAACTATTACAACCAGATTAAGAGTATTGCCGATAAGACGGGCATCCCCGTGCCGGCCGACTGGTTCTACACTCTGCTCCGCATGCCCGATGTGCTGGCGAAGACAGATGTGGAGGAACTCGAGGAAGAGGAGTGGCTCGCTGCCCGCGATGCTGTGAAGGAGGCTCTGAAGAACCTTGTCGATTTCCGTACGCAAGAGGGTGCAGCCCTGCAGAAGAAGTTCACAGAGAAGATTGATAACATCGCCGACCTGCTGGCTTCGATCGAGCCCTATGAGCAGAGCCGTGTCGAGAAGATCAGGGCGCGCATCATCGACGGCCTGCAGCAGATTCCTGGTGTAGAATACGACAAGAACCGTCTGGAGCAAGAGCTGATCTATTATATCGAGAAACTCGATATCAGCGAGGAGAAGCAGCGTTTGGCCAACCACCTGAAGTATTTCCGCGACACGATGAACGAGCCTGCCGGACAGGGTAAGAAACTAGGATTCATCGCTCAGGAGATGGGCCGCGAGATCAACACAACTGGCTCGAAGTCGAATCAGGCCGAGATGCAGAACATCGTGGTGAAGATGAAGGATGAGCTCGAGCAGATCAAGGAACAAGTACTTAACGCACTATAAGAATTATGAGTAGAGGCAAACTGATTATATTCTCTGCCCCAAGCGGCACTGGTAAATCAACCATTATCCGCTGGCTGATGAAAGAGCATCCCGAACTGAACCTGGCTTTCTCTATCTCCTGCACATCGAGAGCGCCCAGAGGCGAGGAGCAGAATGGGGTCGATTATTTTTTCATCAGTCCTGAGGAGTTTCGTACCAGAATCGAGGATGACGAGTTTCTCGAGTACGAGGAGGTCTATACCGACCGCTTCTATGGTACGCTGAAGTCACAGGTAGAACGTCAGCTGGAAGCCGGACAGAACGTGGTGTTCGACGTCGATGTCAAAGGTGGGGTGAACATTAAGAAGCACTATGGCGACAAGGCGCTGAGCATCTTTATCCAGCCACCTTCGATAGCCGCCTTGCGCCAACGACTGGAGCATCGTGCTACCGATGCACCCGAAGTGATCGACCAGCGCATTGCCCGCGCAGAGTTTGAACTCTCCTTTGCCCAGCAGTTCGACAAGATTGTCATCAACGATATCCTCGACTACGCAAAGGCCGATACGCTGGCACTCGTGAAGGATTTTCTCGGATAACAGATGATCAGGACGGGCATTTTCGGAGGGTCGTTTAATCCGATACACAATGGTCATATCGCCTTGGCCCGACAGCTGAAAGAGCGCGAGGGGCTCGACGAGGTGTGGCTGATGGTATCGCCACAGAACCCGCTGAAACAGTCGGCCAGTCTGCTCCCCGATGAGGCTCGCCTCGAGATGGCCCGCAAGGCGCTCGAAGGCGTAGAGGGCATCATCGCCAGCGACTACGAGATGCATCTGCCCCGTCCTTCTTATACTTGGAACACCCTCCAGGCTCTTAGCCGCGACTATCCTGAGCGCGAGTTCGTGCTGATGATAGGCGGCGACAACTGGCAACTCTTCGACCGATGGTATCGGGCTGATGATATCAAGGCCCGCTATCCGATTGTGGTCTATACTCGCACGCCAGGCGACGAGGGGTTTATCGACATCTCGAGCACAGAGGTGCGTCAGCGCGTCCGCGATGGTCGCAGCATCCGCTCTTTGGTGCCGCCCGCTGTTGCCGATATCATTAGTGAGAAAGGTTATTATGTTTAAGCACGTGAACATATTCAAGTGGATAGGCTGGCTGTTTTCTCCCATTCAGAAAAACGGCGCCTTCTTCTTCTTTATGTTCCTGCTCGGCTATCTCTGTACTCAAATCGAGATCATGCCTTATTATCTGAGGGATCGCGGGGCTAAGCCTTACGAACTCTCTGTGCCCGAGCTGTTTCTCGATATCTACGCCGTCTGTCTCGTCCTCACGCTCCTTCCGCGTAAGCTCCGCCTCTTCGTCAAGGCGTTGCTCTACATTTTCCTCTATGGTGTGGCTGTCGTGGACGTGTATTGCTACGAGCGTTTCGAATCTACGCTCACACCCACGATGCTCATGCTGGTAGGCGAGACCACCGCTCAGGAGGCTCAGGAGTTCCTCTCGGGCTATCTCAGTTGGGATGTGGTCACTTCGAGTGTGGGCTGGATTCTGTTGCTCGCACTGGTTCATCTGCTGTGGACTTGCTTGCGAGGCGCGTTCTGCCGAGGGCGCAATCGGCTGATTCTGCCTGAATTTCAGCCTACGCTGATCACGGGGCTCAAGGCCGTCGCGGGCGCTGTGATAGCCTGGTGCCTCTACGATGCCTATACCCTGACGAAAGATAATAAGGTGGCGATGGGCCGACTGTTCTCCTACGATACCATCGGACAGGTGGAACACGAGCTCACGAAGAAAGATCAGGCCAAACTCTACATACCCCCTTACCGACTGGTGTTCGGCATCTATGCCAACCGTCTGGCCTCGCGACAGATCGTGCAGCTCGAGGCGGCCAGCGCAAAGGTGCAGATTGACAGTTGCAGTTTCCGCGTGCCCGAGATTGTGCTGGTGATTGGCGAGAGCTACAACAAGCATCACTCGCAACTTTATGGCTACAACAAGCCTACGACGCCCCTACAACTCCAGATGGCCGCAGACAGCAGTCTGGTGGCTTTCTCGGATGTGGTGGCTTCGTGGAATCTCACGAGCTTCGTGTTCAAGCACATGATGTCGTTATGGACCGTGGGCGATCGTGGTGAGTGGTGCGACGAGCCGCTTTTCCCCGAGGTGTTCCGCAAGGCGGGCTATCAGGTCACGTTCCTCACCAATCAGTTCCAGCCTAAGGCCAAAGAGGCTGTCTATGATTTCAGCGGAGGTTTCTTCCTTAACGATCCCGAGTTCAGCAAGCGCCAGTTCGATGTGCGCAACGCTCAGACCTACCGTTTCGACGAGAGTCTGCTGAAAGCCTTCGACGGGTTGAAGAATAAGCCCGAAAAAGGTCGCCTGACGATTCTCCACCTGATGGGATCTCATGTCGATTACCGCGCCCGATATCCCCAATCGAGGCAGTATTTCAAACCCTCGATGTATAATCGTCCGGAACTCTCCGACAAGCAGCGGCGCATCCTCTCCGAATATGATAACTCGCTGCGCTATAACGATTCGATTGTCTGGGCTGTCACCCAGCGGTTCATCGATAAGGATGCGGTGGTGATCTATGTGCCCGATCATGCTGAGGAGATCTTCGACGGCAAACCTTATATGTACGGCCGTATGCATGGGGCAAACATCGACTACCGCTTGGCGCGCAACGAGATGGAGATTCCCTTCTGGATATGGGGCTCGCCACTTTATATCGAGCGTCATCCTTATGGGTGGAAGGCCATCAGGGCTGCTAAAGACCGTCCGATGATGACCGATGCGCTCCCTCATCTGCTGCTCTATCTGGCGGGCATCGCTACACCCCTCTATCGCCCCGAACTGAATATCATCACCCCTGAGTATAACACCCGTCGCCCCAGAATACTGAAGGGCCAGACTGACTATAACACGTTGAAGAAATGAAAGAGGTACTTTCGCGCAGTGAGTGTTCGGCCATGCGGGGAATAGCCATCATGGCCATCATGCTTCACAACTATTGCCACTTCATCGGCAGGATTGTGAAGGAGAACGAGTATCTGTATCTGGAACGGAATAATGAGCGGCTCTGGCACGTGCTCTCCAATCCCGACGAGCTCCTGCCCGTTCATCTGCTCTCTTATTTCGGCCATTACGGTGTGCCCGTCTTCCTCTTTCTCAGTGGCTTCGGACTCGTCTTGAAATACGAGGGAAAGTGCTCCGACGATGCGAGTGCTCCCCGATTCCTGCGCTATCATTACTTGAAGTTGCTCCGCATGCTCATCGTGGGCTTCACGCTCTTCCTCATGGTCGATGCCGTTACCCCTGGGCGATTCGCGTTCCATTGGGACAACGTGCTGGCTCAGTTGCTCATGTATATCAATGTGCTGCCCGACCCCGATAAGACCATCTGGCCTGGCATCTACTGGTTCTTCGGTCTGATGATGGAACTTTACATCGTCTATCGCCTGTTGCTCTGGCGCCGCAGTTCGTGGATCGTCGCAGGCTTGGTAGTCGTCTGCTGGCTGTTGCAGGCTTTCTGCGATGTCGATGGCGACACACTCAATCGTCTGCGCTATAATTTTATAGGTGGCATGCTGCCCTTCGGTGCTGGCATCCTCTTCGCGCGCTATGCCTCGCAGTGGGGCTTCTGGCCTTCTTCGCGTTGGCTATGGTTCTTGATTGCTGTGGTGTCGGTAGGGCTCACGCTGCTGATGAGTTTCAGCTTCCAGTCGTGGCTGTGGATACCCCTCGTGATCATCATCGGCACGATGGCTTGGGTGAAGCTGATGCCTGCGTGCGTGCAAAAAGTGTTCGTCTGGCTGGGAGCTATCTCGGCTGCGATGTTCGTGGCCCATCCGATAGCCCGCAAACTCTTCATCACCGTCGCCTGGCGACAGGATATCTACGACGGGCTGATGCTCTACCTCATTGTCGCCATAGCCCTTTCCTGGGCTGTCAAACAGGTTATCGACCGCATACCCTCGCCTAAGCTATGAAGTTGAGCGATATCCACTTGGCCGAGATGAGTCGCTATCGTGGCGAGTTGATGGGCGCAGCGATCGTCTTCATCATCTTGTTTCATGTGCCGCTGGCGCGTTCCGATGCCTTCTTTGGCTTGCGCCGTTGTGGCAATATCGGTGTCGATATGTTTCTCTTCCTGAGTGGTATCGGCCTCTGGTATTCGTGGGTAAAGAATCCCTCCGTGAGCCATTTCTATAAGCGCCGTCTGCTCCGCATCTTCCCTACGTGGCTGGTCGTTTCGTCGGTCTATTACTTGCAGCGGTTCAACTTCGCGACGGGCGACTATCTTGACCTCTTCCTCGATATCACCATCAACTGGGGCTTCTGGCTCAACGATGAACTGACCTTCTGGTACGTGCCTGCCATCATGATGCTCTATCTGTGGGCTCCGCTCTACATGCGGCTGATTCAGCGCCACCCCGTCTATCGCTGGCTGCCTGTGCTGATGGTCTGCTGGTGCGTCATTGTGCAGTGGGTAGTGCCCGTCCATCAGGCTGTGGGACATATTGAGATCTTCTGGAGTCGCGTACCCATCTTTTTCCTGGGCATCAACTGCGGTGAACTGGTGCGGCAGGATCGTCGCATCGAGCCCTCAGGCCGTTGGCTCGTGTGGATCGTCTTTCTGATGATGGCCGCAGCCTGTATCTGGCTCGAACAGGAGCGCCATGGGCGTTTCCCGCTCTTCGCCGAGCGCATGCTCTATATCCCGCTTACCGTCACGCTCATCCTGTTGCTCTGCGACCTGTTTCGCGCTGTTCCCGATTGGTGTCATCGCGGATTGATCTTCCTTGGTGGTCTGAGTCTGGAGATCTATCTGATTCATAACCACTTCGTGATGCACTATCTGATGCCTTATCATCTCGGCTATTGGCCTACGATGCTGCTCACCACGCTGCTCACACTACCCGTGGCCTGGCTTCTCCAACAAATCCTCAAACGCCTGATACCCGCATGAAGAAAAAGCTGTATGCCTTCGATTTCGACGGGACGATCACCACGCGTGATACCCTGATCGCCTTTATCCGATACGCCAAGGGCACAAGCGCCTTTGTCTTAGGTTTCCTCCTTCATGCCCCTCTGCTGGTGCTCATGAAGCTGGGGCTCTATCCCAACTGGAAGGCCAAGCAGCGCGTGTTCGCCTATTTCTTCAAGGGGCTCGATTTAGAGGCGTTCAACGCTCTCTGCCAGCGTTTCGCAGCCGATAGCCGTCATCTGCTCCGCCCCAAGGCCATCGAGGCTTTACAGCAGGCGAGGGCAGAGGGAGCCGACGTGGTCATCGTCAGTGCGAGCATCGACAACTGGGTGCAGCCTTTCTTCACCGCTCCTGGCGCTCTCGATTTACCCGCGCTCACCGTGCTCGGCACGCAGATAGAGGTGGCCGAAGGTCGCCTTACAGGTCGTTTCCTCACCCGCAACTGCTACGGTCAGGAGAAGGTAAACCGTCTGCTCGCCCTCTATCCCCACCGTTCCGATTATCATCTCACCGCCTTTGGCGACAGCCGAGGCGACCGCGAGCTCCTTGCCTTTGCCGACGAGTCCCACTTTAAGCCCTTCCGCCCCTAAAATCTCCCACAAGGGCCAGGCCCCAAAACTAAGTTTTAGCCAAAGAATCGCTCAAAAATCCCTCAAGCCGCATGGCTTGAGAGATATTTCGGAGTCTTGTGGTACTTCTTCGAGACCTCGTCGAAGCAGATGAATCCACGTTTGGTCCACTGTGCAAGCTGATCCTTCGGGTTCGGATTCTTCTTGCCCTGACGGATACGCATGGAGCGACACTCCTCTCGGCTGAACGCATCGGGCATCAGGTCGAGCATGTTGGCAATACCCCCGCGGCAAACCTTGTGCTCCAGTTCACGGTCTTCATCGAGCGCCTCACTGAAGAGCGACATCTTCACCCACATATCGTAATCAAACGACCAGCAGCAGAAATCCTCGATCTCGCGCGACCACTTCATGCCATTCATCACATAGAGGATACAAGCCTTGCGGAAAGCGATGACTGCAGCACGGCGCGCCAGAATGCGATAACCGTCATCATCGAACAGGGCAGAGCGCTCTACAGCCAGTCGGCTCAGCTTGCATGCCATCTTCTTGGCCTGCTGACAGACGATCGTGCCGCTGACCTCTTCGAGCAGTTGGAGATAGGCCGACATCTGCTGTTCGAACTTCTCATCGTAACGCTTATAGACGGGTATCTCACCATTGTCTTCGACCTCTGGAATCGTGCAGAAGTCCATGCGTGACACCGTACCGTCGTTCACGTTCTTGCGGAAGTAACGGATGGCCGAAGCGGGTGTCGTAGAGGCATTCCAGCACCAGCGCATCGGAGCTCGCGCCGTCACCGACTGAGCGCCCACGCGCTCCTGTCCGTACATATCGGTATCGAAGTTACGGCAGATCACTCGGCTCACCATCTCCTTCGAACTACCGCCAGCCATCTTCGACAGCATCTCAATCTCGTCCATACGCGTATAGAGACACTTGTGACCGGCTCGTTCGGCATCGGCCAGACGCTGGGTGAAGGCTGCATTGGTCATGTCGGAATCGACCACCTGGACGCAGATATCCTTCGGGCGCTCGCTGCCTTTCTTATTGGCCGCCCGCGAGTTCTGCTCATCCTTCCACAACTGCTCCTGTTCACGACTCAGCGTATCGCGGGCCACGATGTCTTTCAGGCTGATATCGATGGGCTTCTTGATACACGACTTACCCGTAGCCATCGGAGCCACCAGCACGTTCATCAGCGTGGCCTCCATCTCAGAGTTGTCGGCATACTCCAATTTCACACCTCCCATACGGACGGCCCAAGAGGGGAAGATCGCCGAAGCCATAGCCGCACGACAGTGGTCGGGCACCTTAGAGATAGCCAGACGGATAGGGGCGGGCAGACGGCTGGGCATCTGAGGCTCGCGCATCAGCGACTCCCTGTCGATGCCTTGCTCCATTGCCTGGCGACGGCGGCACAGATCGAGCGAGAGCTTCATCTTCTGAGTGATGGCTGCCGACTGATTGCGCTTGCAGGCATTCCGGATGGTCTCCGTCACGCGCTCGTGAGCCTCTCCATAGTCGGGCAGGATGCTGCGAATCCAGCGCGGATCGTCGTTACAGACATGGCGCAGATGACAGGCCATCGTGAAGATAAAGTCGTTGCGATTGCCGTGTTCCGGTGCGCCTCCCAACTGATCGGCCAGCTCCTCCACGATCTTCTCATAGGGGATGCCCTGGTAGTCTGCAGGATAAATTACCTCGCTGTCAGCGGTGTCATCGTCAGCGGTGTCATCACCCAATGCGAGCTTGCGCCCATCGATGTCGAGCCCGCGATCCTGATAGGCCTTGCGACGCAGGGCAATCTCCTCGTCCGACAGTCGTGTCTGCCAGTCGTCGCTCGTATAGAGCTGAGAGGCCTCGTCAACGATGTAGATCATGCGCTCGGGTGAACAGCAGTCGGCATCGAAATCTACGTCCAGCGCCTTCGTATAGGCCTGCTGCGCCTCCTCGATGGTCATGCCCACAGGGATGCGGATATCCAGATGCAGCTTCTTCGAGGCCGAATACTCTGCATGGAGCAGCATGCCCTGCCACTCTCCCTCCACCTTGTTAAGATGGTACGCGCGAGCCAGTGCGCGAGATACCTGGCTGGCATCGTCGATATCCACGCAGGTCTGGAATGTGAACTCCTCGGGCAGAATCGAGTCCTGCGCACGGTGGTTGTCGCGGAAACGGAAGTAGTGAGGACAGCGGAAAGGCAACTGGGCCTTCAGCTGGCGACGGACGTCCTTATCCTCCGTTGCGCGAATCTGGTTGATAATACTTGCCACCTCGTCGCTGCGGGTGACGTTAACAAACTCTTCGAGCTTGCACTCGAACACTTGCCCCTTAAGGGCTCGAACCAA
>OMXO01000042.1 GCA_900315035.1 uncultured Prevotella sp. | reverse complement strand
TTTCTTGTTGATCATTCTATGAAGCGTTTAAAAACAAAACGCCGCAAAGATAATCATTATATATATGGTACGCAATACGGTCTAAAATGACCGCTTACGATCATTTTGAAAGTGCCAAGATTATAAAAACACTCAAGGAGACAGGCCTATCTCCTTGAGCGTTGAATTTGTGCCCTACTTATTTCTTCATGTAGGGATCGGTGCCTATCACGGTCTTGGCCAGTCGCTTGGCCTTGTCACGAAGGGCATCGACATCGTCGCCTACCTCGCCATAGCAGAGGACCACACCCATGCGACGACCCTTATGAGCCTCGGGCTTTCCGAAGATGCGGATGCGCGTGCGGTCTTCTTTCAAGGCCTCCTCAAGATTGTAGGGCAACAGTGAACGATCGACAGGTGTCTTGGCCTCAACTGGAGAGAGGATCACAGCACTGGCGCCGGCATGCTCCAGGTGAATGCCAGCGATAGGCAAACCCAGTACAGCACGCAGATGGAGCTCGAACTCAGAGAGGTTGGTGGTATGACCGAGTGTCACCATACCAGTATCATGCGGACGCGGTGACAGTTCAGAGAAGATGACCTCACCTTGCTTGGTCAGGAAGAACTCAACGCCCCAGATACCAGCACCAGTAAGTGCTTTCGTAACTTTATCTGCCATCATCTGAGCCTGCTTCAAGGCCTCATCAGAAATCTTGTAAGGTTGCCAGGACTCACGATAGTCGCCACCCTTCTGCACATGTCCGATAGGCGGGCAGAAGAGTGTGGGCCATCCGTGCTGCTGGGTAACGGTAAGCAGTGTGAACTCAGACTCGAAGTCGATAAACTCCTCGATGATCACCTCCTTCACATCGCCACGAGAACCCTCCATGGCCTCTTTGAAGGCCTGTTCCAACTCGCCGTCGTTATGCACATAGCTCTGTCCGTGACCTGATGATGACATCAGTGGCTTCACGACACATGGGAAGCCAATCTCGTCGGCAGCGGTCTTGAACTCCTCGAACGTCTTAGCATAGAAATACTTGGCAGTGCGGAGTCCGAGCTCCTTGGCTGCCAGATCGCGGATAGCGCGACGGTTCATTGTGAAGTTGACGGCACGTGCCGATGGCACTACCTGAATGCCCTGCTCCTCGAACTTGAACAGACGCTCCGTACGGATAGCCTCAATCTCGGGCACGATGATATCGGGCTGATGCTTCTTGACAACTGCCTCGAGAGCATCGCCATCGAGCATAGAAAACACCTCACGCTCATCGGCCACCTGCATAGCAGGGGCATTATCATAACGGTCGCAAGCAATAACATACTGGCCGGCACGCATGGCAGCAATCACGAACTCCTTGCCCAGTTCGCCTGAGCCTAAAAGCAATATCTTCTTCATATATTAACGGTTTGCGTACATATTATCATAATACTTCTGATAGTCGCCCGAAGTGACATTGTCGAGCCACTCCTGATTGTCGAGATACCAGCGGACGGTCTTCTCGATACCCTCTTCGAACTGTAGAGATGGCTCCCAGCCCAACTCCTTCTGCAGCTTGGTCGAGTCGATGGCATAACGCAGATCGTGGCCGGCACGGTCGGTAACGTAGGTGATGAGGTCCATATCCTCGCCTTCCTTACGACCGAGCAAGCGGTCAACGGTATTGATGAGCACCTTGATGATGTCGATGTTCTTCCACTCATTGAAGCCACCGATATTATAGGTATCAGCAATCTTTCCCTCATGGAAGATCACGTCGATGGCGCGGGCATGATCGACCACATAGAGCCAGTCGCGCACATTCTCGCCCTTACCATAGACAGGTAACGGCTTACGGTGACGGATATTGTTGATGAACAGCGGAATCAGTTTCTCAGGGAACTGATAGGGGCCGTAATTGTTAGAGCAGTTTGTGATAACTACCGGCATGCCGTAAGTATCGTGGAAAGCACGCACGAAATGATCGCTTGAGGCTTTCGAGGCACTGTAAGGAGAGTGAGGATTATACTTCGTGGTCTCCAGGAAGAACTTGTCGCCATAGGCCAGATGATGCTCTGCGCTCGATGCGGTAGTTGTAAATGGCGGCTCGATACCTTCTGGATGAGTCAACTCCAACGCGCCATACACCTCATCAGTAGAGATATGGTAGAAACGCTTGCCCTCATATTTCTCAGGCAGGCTCTCCCAATAGAGTTTGGCAGCCTGAAGCAGCGAGAGTGTACCCATCACGTTGGTCTTAGCGAATGTGAAAGGATCCTTGATAGAGCGATCCACGTGGCTTTCAGCAGCGAGATGGATGATGCCATCCACCTTCTTGTCCTGCATCAGCTTGTAGAAAGCATCGAAATCACAGATATCCATCTTCACGAACTCATAGTTGGGCTTATCCTCAACATCCTTCAAGTTTGCCAAGTTGCCGGCATAAGTCAATTTGTCGAGGTTGATGATGTGGTAGTCGGGATACTTGTTCACAAAAAGGCGCACCACATGGCTTCCAATAAAGCCTGCGCCACCAGTAATAACGATTGTTCTTTTCATATTTTCATTTATTGTTTATCTCCTAATGCAATAACCTCCATATCCTTGAATTCCTTCCCGTCGATGGTCAGCCGCACAATGGTACGGTCTTTCTGCCAGCCTTGCATGCCAGCGGCACCGGGGTTGATATGAAGAAGACCGAGGGTCTTGTCGTATTTAACCCTCAAGATGTGAGAATGTCCTGCGATAAAAAGTTGTGGGGGATTAGCAAAAAGCGTAGAGCGAATGCTGGGATCATAATTGCCGGGATAGCCCCCGATATGCTTGATGAGCACATCGACATCTTCTATCTTAAACCGGTTCACTTCACGATACATTAGCCGCAGGTCGCCGCCGTCGCAGTTGCCGCATACGGCACGGAAAGGACGGAAGGCGGCCAGTCGCTCAGCGACCTCCACACTACCGATGTCGCCTGCATGCCAGATCTCGTCACACGACTCAAAGTAATAAAGATACTTATCGTCCCAATAACTATGCGTATCACTCAATATGCCGATTCTCTTCATAGTCCGAATTTCTTTTTGATGAAGGCTGCAATAATTTTCTCTGACTCCAGAATACCAAGTACGCTTGAGTCGATACAGATATCATAACTGGCGGCATGCCCCCATTTCTTTCCAGTATAATAGTTATAATACTCCGCCCGTTCACTTTCGCGCTTTTCAATAAAAGCCATGGCTGAGTCTTCATCGAGGTGCTGTTTATTCATGATCTGTGATACCCGATACTCCATCGATGCCGACACAAAGACGTTCACCGTATTTGGGAAATCCCTCAGCACATAGTCGGCGCAACGTCCCACGAACACACATGAACCTTCTTTGGCCGCCTTGATGATAGCATCACTCTGAAACTGGAAGAGACTCTCCTGCGAAAAGTTTGTCTTGTACATGCTTCCACCACTGAAATGAGAGGTCTGCATGTTAAACAGGCCTTTGAGAAAGCCCCTTTTCTCATCATGCTGCTCAAAGAATTTCTCAGAGAAACCACTTTCCTTGGCTGCCAGGTTCAATAACTCACGATCGTAATACTTAGCCCCAAAATCGAGCGCCAGCATCCGACCGATATCATGACCGCCCGAGCCGAGCTGACGGCCTACGTTAATAATTATACTATTTGCCATAAGCCTTGATTTTTTTCATATACCACATCAGCAGAGGCACCGTCATGGCAAAAGAGCCAAAATCGCTCACGGGCATGGCATACCACACACCGTCGAGTCCCCAGAACATCGGGAACACGAAAGCCATCGGCAACAACAGTATCAGCTGGCGTGAGAGCGACAGGAAGATAGACACTTTCACCAGGCCGATACACTGAAAGAAATTCGTTATCACCGCTTGGGTTCCTACCACGAAAAAGACAATCATCGTAATCTTGATACCTTGGGATGAAAGGCTGATAAGTGTTGCATCGGTGGTGAAGATACGGGCAATCTGCTGTGAGAAGAACATCGACAGCATCCAACCCACCAGCAAGATGGCAGTAGCGCAACCAATGGCCAACCACAGACAACGGAACATTCGATCGTAGTGCTCTGCCCCGAAATTATAACCGACGATAGGCTGCATGCCCTGGGTGATACCGATCACGAACATAAAGAACACCATCACCACAGAGTTGGCTATCGAATAGGCACCCACTGCCATATCACCGCCATAACGAACGAACTGATTGTTCATAAAGATGACGATGATGCAACTGGTGGCATTCATCAGGAACGGCGAGACGCCGATGCTGATGATATTCCTGACGAGCGTGGACTTCAGCTTGTAGATGCCCCGCCTCAGATGAAGCAGTTCCTTCGGGTTCGAGAATATCCACATCTGCCAGCAGAGGGCCATCGACTGTGAGGTGACTGTAGCCATTGCCGCGCCTCGGATTCCCCAGCGGAACCACCACACAAAAGCAATGACCAAGGCTATATTCATGGCAACGGTAAAGAGCACGGCATACATCGCGTGTCGGGGTTTGCCAGAAGCGCGCAGCACAGCATTCATTCCGAAATACATATGGGTAATCAGGTTACCCAGCAGGATGACCTGCATGAATTCGCGGGCATAGGGCAGCGTAACGTCTGAGGCACCGAAGAACCGGAGTATCGGGTCGAGGAACGCCAGACATACAGCCATAAAAGCAAAACCGATAATCAGGTTCAGCGTCACTGTATTACCCAGGAGGTTCTCTGCTGTGTCATAGTCTTTTTGCCCGAGCTTTACACTGATGCAAGTTGAAGCACCGACACCAACGGCAGCACCGAAGGCAGCAGAAAGGTTCATAAGGGGGAATGTGATACCCAGACCAGCAATAGCTTCCGGACCGACCACCTGACCAATAAATGCACGGTCGATGATATTGTAGAGGCTTGATGCTGTCATGGCCACCATGGCTGGCAAAGCATACTGCCAAAGCAGTTGCCCTACAGGTTTCTGTCCCAGTTCAAGTGCGGCTTGCTTATTGTCCATTCCTGAATCTTTCCATTTTTACGGTGCAAAGGTACGAAGAAAAAACGATACCGCCAAATAAATAAGGTACGTATATACGAGAAATTTGATAAAGGTTTGGCCATATCAGAATTATTTCATACCTTTGCAGAATGATTCAGAGAAATAGCTATCGACTCCATATCAAGCGCCCTATTTGCCTTTTGCTTGCACTCGTCTGGCTCTTGCCAGCCTTAGCAGGCGCCAATCGGAAAATGACAAAATACCCGGGTGGGAAATACTATATCTATCGCCTGACACTGAAAGACAAGCAAGGCTCCCCCTACTCTACAGAGCATCCCGGACGCTGGCTCTCATACAAATCTATAGAGCGCAGGAAACGTCAGGGACTACGGATTGACTCCACAGACCTGCCAGTCAGTCAGAAATACCTGCGACAGATAGAGCGAACCTCCAACGAGGCAATACGGCATAATCAGCGACGTTCCTCTGAATGGACCATCATCGGTACCAGCCGTTGGAACAACACCGTGCTGATCAGATCGAACGACACGCTGGTGTTCCATCACCTGTCTGTCCTACCCTGCGTCGATAAAAGCGAACTGGTATGGGTGTCGCCAGACTCTATACCCAAGGGTATCATCAAACAGGATTACCACGAGACATTCAATGCCTGGGACAGCGTCAAGAACGAGACCTACGGCAACAGCAAGGAACAGGTAGAAATGTTATCCGGACAACGGCTGCACAACATCGGAATGAGGGGGAAAGGGCTGACCATCGCAGTGCTCGACGGCGGATTCCAGAATGCCGACGTTATTCCCGCCATCCAGCATATGAACATTGCCGGAACAAAAGATTTTGTATATCCGAACAGCCGTTTCTTCTATCAGGAAACCGATCACGGCACAAAGGTGCTTTCAGCCTTAGGAGCCAACGAGGCCCAAGTGCTTGTAGGCACAGCCCCAGAGGCACGTTACTGGCTCCTCAGATGTGAAGACCAGCAGACAGAGCAACCTGTAGAAGAGGACTACTGGGCAATGGCAGCCGAGTTCGCCGACAGCATAGGTGCCGACATCATCAGTTCCAGCCTCGGCTATAACGAATACGATGGTTTCCCCGGCTATTATCACCAGCGCGACCTCGACGGTAAGACTGCACTTATCAGCCGGACTGCTTCGATGCTAGCCCAGAAGGGGATTATCTTAGTGAACTCTGCCGGCAATTCGGGCATGGGACCCTGGAAAAAAATTGCCTTCCCCGCTGATGCCAAAGACATCCTGACCGTAGGCGCACTGAACACAGAAAAGAAAAACGCGCCATTTAGTGGCGTTGGACCTACACAAGATGGCCGAGTAAAGCCCGACGTGATGGCACTGGGCAGTCCTGCCTCCCTGATCTCAGGCCGAGGCACCATTGTCAGAGACATGGGAACCTCGTTCTCTACCCCTCTTGTAGCAGGGTTTGTGGCCTGTCTCTGGCAAGCGCTACCAGACAAGACAGCCTTGGAGATTATCAACCTGGTACGCCAGACGAGTAACAGTTATCAGCAGCCCGACAATATTTACGGCTATGGTCTGCCAAATTTCTGGCGCGCTTATATGATAGGAAGATTAGGAAACAAGAGTGAATAGCAATAAACACATAACCCTTTTAGAGCTCAACCGCCTCGTACGCGAGGTCATAGAGAGCGAGATGCCCCATGAATATTGGGTAGAGGCAGAATTGTCGGAATGTCGTGAGTCAAGAGGTCACTGCTATATGGAGCTCATTGAGAAAGATGAGCACTCTGCAACCCCAATAGCAAAGGCATCAGCCAAATGTTGGGCCCAAAAATGGATGCTGGTACGTCCCTATTTTGAGCGCACCACCGGACAGCGACTGGCGGCAGGAATGAAAGTTCTCCTCAAGGTATATCCCCAATTCCATGAAGCCTTTGGTTTCTCATGGATCGTTACAGACATTGACCCTACCTACACGATGGGTGATATGGCACGGAAACGACAGGAGATCATCCGTCAGTTGAAAGAGGAAGGTGTCTTCGAGTTACAGAAAGAACTGGAACTGCCTGTATTCTCCCAACGTATTGCTGTGATTTCGAGTGAGACAGCAGCCGGATATGGTGATTTCTGCAATCAGTTATCAGACAACCCTTACGGTTTCCAGTTCCGCACATGGCTCTTCCCAGCCATCATGCAGGGCGAGGGCACTGGGCAGAGTATTATTGCCGCCCTGGAGAAGATCTACACAATCATAAACCAGTTTGACTGTGTGGTCATCATCCGAGGCGGTGGTGCCACCAGCGATATGTCAGGATTCGACACCTTGGAACTGGCAGAGAACGTAGCGAATTTCCCGATACCTATCATCACAGGCATCGGACATGAACGCGACGAGAGCATCCTCGATATGGTGAGTCACATGCGGGTGAAAACACCTACAGCTGCTGCCGCCTTGCTCATTGATCACCTGAAGATAGTGCTCGACACCATCAACAATTCCCAAAACAGCATCACCCGTTCTGTCCAACAGAAACTCTCAACACTCAATGCCCAGCTCTTAACCGTCTCGGAAGCCATTCCACGTCTGTTCTCTATCGTGAAGACCCGCCATGAAGCCCGGCTCGATGCTTTCGGACAGAAGATCCCTATGTTGATAGAACGGCGATTGACCAACACATGCCATCAATTAGAGATCTTGGAAGAAAAAGTCAAGAGCCTCGACCCTCAACTGCTCTTAAAGCGCGGTTACAGCATCACGCTCCATAATGGGAAAGCAGTGCGCGACCCTCGACAGCTGCGCCAAGGCGACGAGATAGAGACCCGTTTAGAAAAAGGAACCCTCAAATCAATCATCAAATGAGTAAAGACATCAAATATGAAGCCGCTTATGCGGAACTGCAAGCCATCGTGCGCAAGATGGAGAATGACGAACTGGACATCGACCAGATGGCTGAACAACTGAAACGTGCCCAGGAACTCATCAGACTATGCAAAGACAAACTGACAAAGACCGACGAGGAAATCAAGAAAATCCTAGCCGAAAAGTAAGTTTTGTGCCATTTTTCTTGTTAATATGACACAAATTGTGTATTTTTGCAAGCAATTTGAGACATTTAAAAGATTGCAACAATGAAAAATTTAGATTGGGCTAGTCTATCTTTCGGTTATATGAAGACCGACTACAACGTACGTTGCTACTATCGCGACGGCAAATGGGGCGAAATCGAGGTTTGCTCCGACGAGTATCTGAAACTGCACATGGCAGCCACCTGCCTACACTACGGCCAAGAGGCATTTGAAGGTCTGAAGGCCTATCGCTGCCCTGACGGGAAGGTACGTGTGTTCCGTGTTGAGGAGAATGCAGCCCGTCTGCAGAGCACATGTCGTGGTATCATGATGCCTGAGGTTTCTACAGAGCTTTTCACAGAAATGGTAAAGAAGGTGGTTCGTCTGAACCAAGAGTGGATTCCCACCTATGAGAGTGGTGCCACGCTCTATATCCGTCCGCTGCTCATCGGCACGAGCGCCCAGGTAGGTGTGCATCCCGCCAAGGAGTACTGCTTCCTGATCTTCGTTACGCCAGTAGGTCCATACTTCAAAGGCGGCTTCGCTGCTAATCCCTATGTGATCATCCGCGACTACGACCGTTCGGCTCCTCTCGGTACAGGTAAGTATAAGGTAGGCGGCAACTATGCAGCCTCTCTGTTTGCCAACAATCTGGCTCATGAGAAGGGCTACGCTTGCGAGTTCTATCTTGACGCCAAGGAAAAGAAATATATGGACGAGTGCGGTGCTGCCAACTTCTTCGGTATCAAAGACAACACCTATGTCACCCCGAAGTCCACCTCTATCCTGCCCTCTATCACCAACAAGTCGTTGATGCAGGTAGCAGAGGACTTAGGTCTGAAGGTAGAGCGTCGTCCTATTCCTGAGGAGGAACTCGAGACCTTCGAGGAGGCAGGTGCCTGCGGAACAGCAGCCGTCATCTCACCTATCTCATATATCGACGACCTCGACACAGGCAAGCGCTATTCATTCGGTGATAAGCCCGGTCCTATCTCCAAGAAGCTGTTTGACACCCTCCGTGGCATCCAGTATGGCGAGATTGAAGACAAGCACGGCTGGACAACCGTCGTCATCGAGTAAAATCATCTACAGACATATGACAAGGCATCATCCTTACGGGCGATGCCTTGTTTTTTGCAAATAATCGCCGCTAAATTTGCGAATTTCAACATTAATTACTACCTTTGCAAGCAATATGGGTAAAGGAAAGTTAGCAAAGTTTGCGGACATGGAGACCTATGAGAATGTCTTCCAGTATCCGTATTCAGTCATCGACGACGTGCCTTTCGATATGAAAGGCAAGTGGCATGAGCAGTATTTCAAGAACCAGAATCCCATCGTGCTTGAACTCGGATGTGGCAAAGGCGAATATACGGTGGAACTGGCTAAGCTCTATCCCAACATGAACTTCATCGGTGTTGATATCAAGGGTGCAAGAATGTGGACTGGTGCCACACAAGCTATCCGTGAAGGACAAAAGAACGTGGCATTTCTTCGGACGAACATCGAGATTATCGACCGTTTCTTCGCTGAAGATGAGGTTCAGGAAATATGGCTCACCTTCAGTGACCCTCAGATGAAGAACCCACGCAAACGGTTGACATCCACTTTCTTTATGAATCGTTATCGGCATTTCCTCTCTGACGGAGGACTCATACACCTGAAGACTGATTCTAACTTCCTATTTACCTACACAACCTATATGGTGGAAAAGAATCATCTTCCGATAGAGTTTCGCACTGAAGATCTCTACCACGATGACCGCATCGACGATGCCACCAAGAAGATTCTATCCATCCAGACCTATTACGAGTCCATGTGGATAGCACGCGGACTGAACATCAAGTACATGAAGTGGCATTTGCCCAGACTATGCAACCTTGAAGAGCCTGATGTGGAAATCGAGCTCGACGACTACCGCAGCTACCATCGTACGAAAAGGAGTTCACTAGATAAAGCAAAATAAAAACCATCGATTATGAAAAAACTAATGATCATCCTCATGGCAGTGATTCCAATGCTGTCCATGGCTCAAGAGAAACTGAATGTAAGAGTAGATTCTGTTGGCAAGCTGGCTTCGAAAATCTCCATCGACCAGAAGTTCAAGATTGCAGACCTTACCGTCAGTGGTGCACTGAACGGTGCTGACCTGAAATTGCTGCAGGAAATCGTCAATCGTACTAAAGTTGACAAGAAGAATCCTGGCGAGTGCCTGGTGACATCCATCGACCTCTCCGGCATCACGATCGTTGAAGGCAAGGAAGGCATCAAGACCAATGCCAATGAACTGCCGAAGGGCATGTTCTCTGGTGCCAAGCAACTTGTAAAGGCAGTCTTGCCCACAAGCATCAAGGAAGTCAGTGAGAACTGTTTTGCCGGCTGCGAGAATCTGGTTGACGTCACCATTCCTGCTTCTGTGACCACCATCAAGAACGAGGCTTTCCAAGGCTGCGAAAGACTTGTATCTATCAAGTTGCCTGATGGACTGAAAGCCATTAAAAGCGAAGCCTTTGAGGACTGTAAGAGTCTCGTTTCCATCACATTGCCCAATGGTATCAATAAGATTGCAGTCCAGGCTTTCAACAACTGCAAATCATTGAATCAGATTAACATCCCCAACGGTACCAAAGTGATTGGCGGTTCTGCATTCAAGGGTTGTGAGAGCCTCACAGCCATCGAATTGCCCAGTTCTGTTGAAGAGATAGAATCGGCTGCTTTTGAAGGATGCAAGAGTCTCCAGCGTATCGAGATGTCATCAGTAGAGAAGATCGGAGCCAGTGCGTTCCATGACTGCAAGAGTCTGAAGACGGTCACCCTCACCAGACTGAGCAAACTTGGCCAGATTGCTTTCGAGAATTGCGAATCTCTGGAAGAAGTTTCTATTGAGGGCAATCTGAGCGACATCAATTCCGCAGCTTTCAAGAAATGCACCAGTCTGAAGAGTATCACTGTACCTTCATCTGTCAAGGTGATCAGTAGCCACGCTTTCGACGATTGCAAGTCGCTCACGAGTTTCAAGTTTCCTTCTGCGCTTACCAAGATCAATGACTGCGCATTCGAAGGTTGTGCTAGTTTAAGATCCGTAGAACTGCCTAACATGCTCAAGAGCCTTGGCGACGAAGCTTTTGAGGATTGCTCCAGCCTCGAGACTGTTACCATCAATGGTTTCATCGACGAGATCGAATCCAAGGTTTTCCGTCGTTGTGCAAGTTTGACAAAGGTTGTATTGCCTGCTTCCGTTAAACGTATTGGCAGCTCTGCCTTCGAGGGTTGCGCCAAGCTGAGCGACATCAACCTGCCAATTGTTCTGGCTACTATTGAGGATGCCGCCTTCGAGCGCTGCGGTTCTCTGACCACCCTCACCTTACCCGTTGGTCTAAAGGAAATAGGTGGTGATGCTTTCAAGGAGTGCACATCGCTTACCTCTGTTGAATTGCCCGTATCACTGAAAAAAATTGGAGGCAGCGCTTTCCAAAAGTGTGTCTCATTACGTGAGGTGAATGTCAACTGCCCAACCCCTCCATCAATTAGCGGTGATACATTCAAGGGGGTCAACGCAACCTTCTTGATTCCGAAAGGAACCCAGATGGCCTACATGAGCAATAAGAAATGGGCAAAGGTTGCAGGCCTCAAAGAGAAATAAACCTTTAATAACGAAATGACACTTTATCCAAAACTAATCATGGATGCGCTGGCTACGGTAACGTATGCCGGCACCAAAAAGAATCTCGTGGAGAGCGACATGGTGGCCGATACGCCATCTGTCGCTGCTCCTTCTCATGAGGGAGAACCCTGGCGTGTAAAAATCGTGCTGCTCTTCCCTCGTGATACCGACCCATTCCTCAAATCTACTGTCAAGGCAGCTGAGGCTGCAGTGAAATATCACTGTGGGCAGGATGTCGAAGTAACCATCGAGACCGAGTTCAAGTCGGCTCCTCGTCCCGAGGTTGAGCAGTTACTACCCGGTGTAAAGAATATCATCGCCGTAAGTAGCGGAAAAGGAGGTGTAGGCAAGAGCACCGTCTCTGCCAACCTCGCTATTGCCTTAGCGCGTCTGGGCTACAAAGTAGGACTGCTCGACACAGATATCTTCGGGCCCTCTATGCCCAAGATGTTCAACGTAGAGGACGAGCGTCCCTATGCTGTGAAGAAAGACGGCCGCGACCTTATCTGTCCCATCGAGCAATATGGAGTCAAACTGCTCTCCATCGGTTTCTTCGTATCCCCCACCACTGCCACTCTCTGGCGTGGCGGAATGGCTACGAGTGCTCTGAAGCAGCTGATAGCCGATGCCGACTGGGGCGAGCTCGACTACTTTATCCTCGACACACCTCCTGGCACTAGCGACATACACCTCACACTGCTGCAGACACTTCCCATCACGGGAGCCGTCATCGTCAGCACACCTCAGCAGGTAGCTCTCGCTGATGCCCGCAAGGGTATCGATATGTATCGCAACGAGAAGGTCAACGTACCCATCTTGGGCCTCATCGAGAATATGGCTTGGTTCACGCCTGCAGAATTGCCTGAGAACAAATACTACATCTTCGGCAAGGAAGGCTGCAAACAGTTGGCAGAAGAAATGAACGTTCCCCTGTTAGCGCAGATTCCGCTCGTACAGAGCATCTGCGACAATGGCGATGCTGGAACACCAGTCGCCCTTAACAGTGACTCAGCTACAGGACTTGCATTCATCAACCTGGCACAGGCTGTTGTTACCGTAGTAAACAGACGCAACAAGGAACAGCCCAAGACCAAGATCGTAGGCATGAAATAAACATAAAAACGACATGAAGACTGTATTAATTACTGGTGCAACAAGCGGAATAGGTCTCGCATGTGCACGAAAATTCGCAGCCAATGGCGACAGACTCATCCTCACAGGCAGAAATACTGAGAAACTGGAGGCTATCGGTCAAGAACTCAAAGAGAAAGGAACAGAAGTCCTGACACTTATTTTGGATGTCAGAGACCGTGATGCCGCAGAGAAAACCGTCAAAGGCTTACCCGCTGCATGGCAGCAGATTGATGTTCTGGTGAATAATGCCGGTCTGGCCCTCGGATTAGAGCCGGAATATGAAGGTGACCTCAGTGATTGGGAAACCATGATCGACACCAACATCAAGGGCCTGCTGACGATGACAAGACTGATTGTGCCTGCTATGGTTGAGCGCAACAGCGGACATATCATCAACATTGGCTCCGTAGCTGGTGATGCTGCCTATGCCGGTGGAAATGTCTATTGTGCCACCAAGGCAGCCGTAAAGGCTCTTAGCGACGGATTACGCATCGACGTCGCCCACACAGCCGTACGCGTGACAAACCTGAAGCCAGGACTTGTAGAGACCAACTTCAGCAATATCCGCTTCCGTGGCGACGAGGCAAGGGCAGCCAACGTATATAAGGGCATAGAGCCGCTCACAGGCGACGACATAGCCGATGTGGCTGTCTATGCCGCTAATGCGCCCAAGCACGTGCAGATAGCCGAGGTACTTATCCTCGCTACGCACCAAGCCAGCGGCAGTGTCATTGTCAGACAGAACTAAGAAATGGGAACCGATGTGGTTCCCATTTCTCATTAATATACAAATGGCGCGGATTCATTAAGAACGCGTCATTTTCTTATTTGTCAACTGAAGCCGTAGTTCGCGTTTCTTTCTCAGATGGGCAAGACGCTCTTGTGCATGACGCTTCGTGAGGCGCACCTGGAAACCATAAACCAGACAGGCCGTAGCAAAATAGGATCCGACTTGTAACCACATACAACGGATTTCAAACATCACATCGCTAAGCGAGGCTCCCATCGAGTTCATTCGGACATACGCCCGAATACCAAAAGTACTGGGGAAGAGCCAAGACACACCCTGCCAATAGCCAGGGATAGACGACTGAGGCCAGGACACACCGCTCATAAACAACAACGGGACAGACAAAAACACCATGAGCAATATGACGTTCTCACGATAATGAACCAGGCAGGACACTGTCAAGCCAAAGAAAACGCAGGCTAACAGGTAAGGCACCAACATCGCCAACAGATCCTGCCAGGCTGCCAGTTGGAGGAAGTGGAACCAACGAGGCACTACCATCGTGAGATAAGTACTCATGACGGCATAGACCATCAGATAACAGAGCGCCTTTCCACCTATGATGCGCCCAACCCCATTATAACACTTATGAATAGGCACCAAGTCGCTGTAACGATTGCGCTCTCGAGCTGTTCCTGCTGCAAGACCGATACCAAGAGCCAGTGTCTGCTGAATAATCAGGATAAGCACTGCAGGAAGCACAGAGGTACCATAGCCACCCTGAGGATTAAAGATCGGCACATCTTTCACCTCAAGAGGACTGGTGGTAATGAGATCTTCACGGGCTGTGTAATTACCTGCGAGTTTAGTCTGTATCTCAGCACCCATCTCCGAAGCGACAGCCATTGCTGTCTGGAAGATGGCCTTATAGGTCAGCATCAGCGCCATATCACAATAGACGCTGACCGTTCCCTGCTGCATACGGTTCAGATTCGTACCGAAGTCGGCAGGAATATAATAAATGCCCTTCACCACCTGGCGACTGACAAGCGATTGAGCATCGTCGAGATCGGCGGCATAGCTCGTCACATGTACATCGGGCGATGCGTCGCACATACGTATAAACTGCCGCGACTCCTGAGAGTGAGACAGGTCAACGACGACAACAGGCACCTCGCGCACGGTCTCATTGTTGTAGATCCAGGAATAGATGAGCGGATAAGCCAGAGGCACTACCAGACAGAACATGAGCACGCCTTCGTCGTGAATGACCTGCTTCATTTCATACCGCCACACGTAGGCAGCGTCCAGAAGCCAACTGTATATTTTACGGAATATAGACATAGGTGAGCATTGCGTTTTTAATCTTACTGATTACGAACCAGGGCATCAGTGTGAAGGCCACAAGAGCCACCAGATGGAACCAGGCATCGATAAGCGAGAAGCCATTGAACACCGTGATCTGATAGAGCATGTAATAATGGCGCAACGGGAAGAGCCAAGTAAGCGACTGCAGAGGGCTGTCCATACCCATCATTGGGAAGGCGGAACCAGCCAACGAGAAGCTCAACACACCCCAAAGTGAACAGATACTCATCGACATGCGGAGCGATGGCATCAGGCCGAAGACAAAGATGCCGAAGCCGATGGAGCCGAACACAGAAAGCAGTGCCAGCAAAACAATATCCCATACATCACCATGATAAGGGAAATGAAGTACGCCGTAGATATAGAACTCATAGGTAAAGATCAGCGACAGGAAAACGAGAGCCTGTGGCAGATACTTGCCAAGAATAGCCACAACGATATTACCATCGGCCATTGAGAGCCACTCCTTGCCTCGACCGAACTTCAGTTCCATACCTAAAGAATAGGCAGAAATCAGGAACATGAAAAGCATCATGATACCAGGCACGAAGACAGTGGAGATATACATATTATAATTACTCCACGGGTTAGCAATCTGGTGGAGATCAATCTTCACTGGCTGAAGGAATGCCTGTATCTGCTGAGACGTAAGTCCCTTGGCACTCAGTGTCGCCATCCCCACGCCAGCAGAGCCAAGTGTACTCACCGTCTTGAGGTCCTTCATGATGTTGGAACCAGCCGTCAGCGATGCCTGACTGTAATAGTAGGAAATCGTAGGTCGGCGCGAAGATAGTAAAGCATCGTAAGTGCCTGAGGGGATATAGAGGAAGCCGTAAATCTCGTTCTTCTGCATAGCATGACGGGCTTCAGCCACAGAAGCATAATGGGCAACCACCTCCGAACTCTGGAAAGCATCGAGTTTATGCACAAGGGTCCGTGAGAAAGAAGTGTTATCCAAGTCAACGACACCTACAGGCATCTCCTGCGGCTGGCCGTCATCCAACAGCGTGGTGAAAAACACCATCGCCAACAGCGGAAAGACCACCATACTGAAGAAGTAGATGCGGTTCACCTTCAGGATCTTCGCCTCACGCTTTGCTACTTCCCATATGTCGATAAGATACTTCAACACCTTTTATCTTTTGATAATCAATGACATGCCGGGACGAAGGCCATCGATCTTCTCTGTCGGACGCGCCTTCACCTCAAAAGTCTTCAAATCATACTGACCATTGGCCTTTGTGGCTTTCCACACAGCATAAGAGCCCTGATCCTTCATAAAATAGACTTTCATCTTAACATCCTTGTTAAAAGCAGGAACGAAAACCGTAAACTCGGAGCCTACCTGCATACCGTTCAGTTGGTCCTCACGCACGTTGAACGTGCCCCACATGTCGTCCATCACGGCAATCGACATGATAGGAGAACCCGTTCCAACAAGTTCACCAACTTTTGGATAGACATCAGCGACCTCACCCTCTTTCTGGGCGATCTGCACGGTCTCATGGATATAAGAGGTCACCTCATTGACGGCACCTTTAGCACGGCCCACCTGTGCGGCAGCGGCCAGTTTGTCTTCCATACGGGCACCATTGACTGCCATATCATACTGACTCTGGGCAGCCTTCATCTGTGCCTCCATAGCCTTATAGTTGGCATATACCTCATCGCGCTTCTGGGCACTCATCACGCCCTCGTCGTAGAGGCGCTGGATACGGTTATACGACTTTTCTGCAATCTCGTAGCCTGCTTTGGCCTGTTGCAGAACGCTATAGGCACCTTGAATCTGCTCCTTGCGCGCACCGTTCTGCGCTTTCAGTTCCAAAGCGGCAGCTGCACTCTGTGCACTCTGAGCCTGTTCCATCTTCGCACGCACCTCTGGAGCGTCGATAATAGCCAGTGTGTCACCAGCCTTCACATAGTCGCCCTCCTTGACACGTAGTTCAAGAATTCTCCCGGGAACCTTACTCGACACACGATACTCAGTAACCTCTACTTGCCCTTGAATGATATCGGGATCACGGTCGAGAGCGAGATAGCCGATAACTGCCACAATGATGACAACTGTCACAAAACCAATAACGGCAAGCACGATGTTGTTATGTTGACTTTTTGCTGACATAATACTAATTATTCTAATGTGCCAAGCGACTTCTGCAGTTCAACCTGGCTGAGTTTAACATCTATTTCTGCATCAATCTTCTGCGACTGGGCCTGCAGCCAAGCCGTCTGAGCCTCCATCACCGTTGTCGGTGAGATGACACCTTCACGGAATCCCAGGTTGGCCATACGGAGATTCTCGTCGGCACGCTGGATATTGCTCTTTGCCATCAACAGTTTCTTGTTGGCTTCATCCACCTTAAAGGTGGTCTGGTTTACCTGCAGTTCAATCAGTTCACGCGCCTCTTCGAGTTCGAGATTGGCAATGGCGGTAGCACCCTTAGAGGCACGCACCTTATACATCACGTCGCCCCAGTTCCAGAGAGGCACGCGCATCGTCACACCCACATTCCAGAACCCGCGGAGTTTCCGTTGAAAACCATTCAACAGATTCGGATTGCTCGCAGCATAGCCGCCTGTCAGCAACAACTGAGGCAGGTTACCGGCCTTGAGGATATTGGTGGTCTGCTTTGAGAGATCCACCGTGTTCTGCAGCATCTTCAGTTCTGGACGATTGGCCACCGCCTGCTCTACATTAAGTGTTGGTGTCAGTTCTACTACAGCAATCTCTGTAGATTGTTCATCCACAAGTGTCACTTGTTCATCGAGCGGCAGTCCGCAGAGTTGGTTCAGCAGCATCCTTGAGAGCACGAGACCGTCGTTCACCTTCGTCAGTGTCATCTCAGCCTCGTTCACCTTCACATCCACGCTCAGACCGTCGCTCTTCGTAGCCACACCTTCCTCGATCATCTTATAGACATCCGTATCGAGTTTCTTCACCAGGTCGAGGTAGCTCTGTGCCAGTTGCTGTTTATGATAGAGCGATACCACCTGCCAGTAAGCCTGATCCAGACGATAGATGATGGCCTGCCTACGGGCATCCATGGAGTTAGCTGCCAACTTCTCGTTGATGTCAGCCATCTTGTTCATGGCAATGATGCTTCCACCCATAAACAGAGGCTGAGTAAGCATCACAGAACCAACAAACATATTCCTGGTGTCCGTGTCGAAGCCGTCCACGATCTTCTGTCCAAGACCGTTCAGCATCTGCTCTGTCACAGGTCCGACCCTACCCATAACGGTAGCGAGGTTCGGAATTTCCGTCATCAGGTCAGCCATACTTTGAGACAGACCTGCTCCAATGGCGGTTCCTAAATTACTGAACTCTGCTTTCTGAGTCTCACTGAGTATTGATATCGGCTCACTAGTGTATTGATAGCTGCCAATGGCACTCACATGAGGCAAGTACTTTGTGCGCGCCGACTTTCTCATGTTGGCGGCCACCTCCTGCTTCAGTCTTGAAACGCCAAGTTGCTTGTTGTTAAGCAAGGCCATCTGCCGGCAACTGTCGAGCGACAGCACCCTCTGGGCGCCTGCCGGCAGGAAGCCTAAGGCGAGAAGCCAAAAACCTAAAGCAATCTTCTTGTTCATCATATTTGTTATTTGAAACTAAATGTTCTTGATCCAATCATGTTTCCATCTGCGAAAATACTCACACGGTAGTCGCCAGCCTCAAGCATCTGACTGACATTCCAGAACACGGTCACAGGCGTTTCCTCACCTGTATATTCGATGGTCTTCTTACCTGAGCACTCCAGGTTACGGTTCTCGTAAGCGAAACTGCCACCCCCGCTCAGGGTATTTCCGCCGGGATTCTGGATACGCACGTAGATGGTACGGTTTCCATTCGAAGCCGTCACGTTTTTGGTGATCACGAAACTGGTCTTCATCTGCGTACAGTCTTTCAGTTTCTTGGCTTCCTTACCACGTTTGTTCAGCAACTGCAGGCTGATGTTGGTAGCATCGAGCTGTGCAGCGATGGCCACCTTCTCCGAGAGCGAGGCTTTCTCGCTGCTCAGACCTGCGATCTGGGTGTTACGCTGTTCCAGTTCGGCATTGACGCGGGTGTTCTCTGCCTTCAGGTTCTCGTTAAGACGGTTCAGCGAGTCAATCTGCATCACATAGTCGCGCAACACAGCACGCACGGTAGCGAGTTCCTTCTTCAGTCGGGCTATTTCACGGGCATCAGAAGCCTTCACCTTCTTCAATTCTTCCAACAGTTGCTGCGTCTTCATCTGCTCCTGTGTCAACTGTGCCACGATAGAGTCGTTGTTAATCTGCGTCTTCATCTCACTATACTGCAAGGCAAAGCGCTCATATTCGTTCTCCATCTCCTTCTTGTCGAGTTCTGCCAGTTCCTGCATGTCTTTGTTCACTTGTTTCTGCTCCTGCAGATCCATAAACAACCAGCACATGCCACCACAAAGAGCCAGGATCAGCACCACCAGAGGAATCAGTATTTTCTTATTCATTTTCAAAAAGTTTCAATTTTACGGTGCAAAATTATACAAATATTGTGAAAATACAAAAGAAAATGGAAATTGTTTGGAACTTTTAAATAAATAATGTATATTTGCGCAGTAAAAGTATGCCTATGGCCACGAACAGTTTCTTTAATCGGGCTTTCCACCTGTATTACGACGGGTTCCGCTCCATGCGTCTCGGCAAGACGCTTTGGGCCATCATCCTCATTAAACTGTTCATCATCTTCGCAGTTCTCAAGCTGTTCTTCTTCCCGAACTTCCTCAAGCAGCATGCCCAAGGCGATGAAGCCGGGTTTGTAGCCACAGAACTTACCAATCGCGCTGCGAATAATTAAAACCTCAAAGCTCAAAACTCAAACCTCAAATACTTATGTTCCAACATCTATTCTTAGACATTGACGCTGCCACCATCGACTGGTCGAGAGCCCAGTTCGCCCTCACGGCCATCTACCATTGGCTCTTTGTACCTCTCACCCTCGGGCTGGCAGTCATCATGGGCATCATCGAGACCTACTATTATCGTACGAAAGACCTCTTCTGGAAAGATGCGGCCATCTTCTGGCAGAAACTGTTTGGCATCAATTTCGCCATGGGTGTGGCTACGGGCATCATCCTCGAGTTCGAGTTCGGTACCAACTGGTCAAACTACTCCTGGTTCGTAGGTGATATCTTCGGAGCCCCACTCGCCGTCGAAGGCATCGTAGCCTTCTTCATGGAATCCACCTTCGTGGCTGTGATGTACTTCGGATGGAAGAAAGTGTCACCAGGCTTCCATCTTGCCTCCACCTGGCTGACAGGTCTCGGCGCCACGATATCCGCCTGGTGGATTCTTGTGGCCAACGCCTGGATGCAGTATCCTGTGGGCTGTGAGTTCAATCCCGACACGATGCGCAACGAGATGGTATCATTCTTCGAAGTGGCCCTGTCGCCGTTTGCCATCTCAAAGTTCTGCCATACCGTCACCTCAGCCTGGATCATCGGTGCTGTGTTCTGCGTGGGCGTCTGCAGCTGGTATCTGTTGAAGAAACGCGAGACGAAACTCGCTGTCGAGAGCCTGAAGATTGGTGCTGCCGTCGGACTCGTGGCCTCCCTCCTGGCTGCAGTTACTGGCCATAAGTCGGGCATGGATGTCGCTGAGGTACAGCCGATGAAACTTGCCGCTATGGAGGCACTTTATAACGGCGGCACGGATCAGGGACTGACCGCTGTGGCACTCATCAATCCTTTTGCCCAGCCCGACTATGCCAATGAGGAGTCGGCTCCGCTGAAGATCGAGATGCCCTATGCCCTGTCGATGATGGCGACCAACGACCCACATGGTTTTGTGCCAGGCATCAACGATATCCTCAATGGCTATACGACGCCTGACGGTCGTGTGGAACCCTCAGCCGACGAGAAGATCGAACGGGGCAAGAAAGCCATTGCTGCCCTCGCCGCCTATCGTCAGGCAAAGTTCCATTCGAGTGACGATGGTGAGACTGCTGCCGCTCATCTGGCAATACTTAATGAGAACATGAAATATTTCGGCTATGGCTATATCCGCGACAAGTCAGAACTCGTGCCTTTCATCCCCATCAATTTCTGGGCATTCCGCATCATGGTCGGCATGGGTTGTCTGTTTATCCTCTTCTTTGCCGTCATGCTGGCAGTAGCCTACAAGTTCCCCAAAGCGCTGTTTGGCAAGTACGACATCACAGCCCTGCCCGCCTGGCACTATTGGCTGGCAGTTGCCCTCATCCCGCTGGCTTACGTCGCCTCAGAGAGTGGCTGGCTGGTGGCAGAGTTCGGACGTCAGCCATGGACCATTCAAGACATGCTCCCCACATGGGCTGCGGTATCCGACCTCCAGTCGTCGAGCGTGATGATCACTTTCTTCCTCTTTCTCGTGCTCTTCACCACGATGCTGGCGGTAGAAATCAACATTCTGCTGAAACAGATCAAGAAAGGCCCGGAATACTCTGGCATGTAACATGGTATAACAGCAAAAAGGTATTATTATGACATACGAATTCTTACAGCATTACTGGTGCTTTATCGTCGCACTACTTGGAGCTCTGCTCGTTTTCCTGCTTTTCGTGCAAGGGGCAAACTCTGTAGCCCGCAGCCTGGGATATACTGAGGAAGGCCGACGGCTGGTCTATAATTCCACGGGCCGTAAGTGGGAATTCACCTTCACCACGCTCGTCACCTTCGGCGGCGCATTCTTCGCCTCCTATCCGCTGTTCTATTCAACCAGTTTCGGAGGCGCCTACTGGCTCTGGATGATTATCCTCTTCACGTTTGTGCTACAGGCCGTCAGTTATGAGTTTCAAAACAAGATAGGCAACATTCTGGGGCCACGGACCTTCCAGTTCTTCCTCACCCTCAATGGCATCGTTGGTCCGCTGCTCCTTGGCGGAGCCGTAGCCACCTTCTTCGAAGGGTCGAACTTCATCATCGAGAAAGACAATCTGGTCAATCCGGATGCCATCACCCCGATCATCTCCCGATGGGCCAACGCCTCCCACGGACTCGACGCCCTGCTTAATCCCTGGGTGCTCGTCCTCGGCTTTGCCGTTGTCTTCCTGGCCCGCGTACTTGGCATTCTCTATGTCATCAACAATGTCAATGACGAGGACATACGCTCCCGGGGCTCCGTACGACTCATCGGGGCAGCCATCCCCTTCGTCATCCTTTTCGTGGCTTATCTTGTACACCTGGTTCTCAAAGACGGATTCGCCTACAACGACGATGGTGTCATCTACATGGAACCCTACAAGTATCTTTCGAACCTGCTCGATATGTGGTATCTGCTGGCGATCCTCGTCATCGGCGTCGTGCTGGTGCTCTTTGGCATCGGCAAGACGATAGTCTCCAAAACCTATATCGGCGGCATCTGGCCTGCAGGCATAGGCACCGTGCTGACCGTACTTGCCCTACTACTCTGTTCCGCCTGGAACCACACAGCCTACTACCCGTCAACGGCCGACCTGCAGTCGTCACTCACGATGGTCAATTCCTGTTCAAGCGAATTCACGCTGCGTACGATGTTCTACGTCTCCCTACTCGTACCCTTCGTGCTGGCTTACATCGTCTATGCCTGGCGCGCCATCGATGCCAAGAAACTCGATAAGGAGGAAATCAGAAACGACCACGCTTATTAAGTCGTTTTCAGCCCTTCAAACGACAAATTCTCAGGCCATTAGCCCTGTCTGTCGCATGTCTGACCTCGTGTCGCTACAACTTGAGATGAAAACAATAAAAATGTTTGGAATGAGCTAAAAATCGTCATACCTTTGCAACGTCAAAAGTCAACAACACGACTCGCGACAACAAAGAAAAGAGTTAGAAAATAATTATAGTATTAACATTTAAAAATTAAAGAAAGGAAAAAAATTATGGCAAAGACTCCAGTATCAATGAAAGTTGACGGTTACAAGGATCGTGAAGTAATGATGGTAAACTACGAGTTCGAACA
>OMXO01000050.1 GCA_900315035.1 uncultured Prevotella sp. | reverse complement strand
GCCCGCCTGCGCCGATGGTACTGCAATGCAATGCGGGAGAGTAGGAGGCCGCCACTTTTATTTGAGCCCTGAAGATACAATATCTTCGGGGCTTTTTTTTATATTCTGAAGACATATGAGAAGAATGGTGATGGTGGCTTTCATGCTGAGTATTTTTATGTCGGCTTTGGCTCAGAGTGGGGGAAAGAGGGACCGCTTCGTCATATACTGACCTGGGATGGCATGAAACCAGTATATTTGAAAACTGAGATTCCTTGAGAAAAAGAAAAACCGGAACGTGCACTCACTGCAGATTCCGGTACCTAAAACAATCTATTAACCTTTTGACGATGCAAATATAAATCATATTTTTGTAAAGTGCAAGAAAATGCAGTTTTTTTATCTTGTTTTTAAAATTATTTGACTATTTGTAGTATAAAAAAGGCAAAAGGGTTTTCTGAAAAGAGAACCCTTGGGCAATCAATTGAAAATTTTACTTATTTGATGCGTTCGAAAATACGGGCGGCAATGGTACCGCTGATATTATGCCAGACGCTGAAAATCGCACCCGGGATGATGGCCATTGGGTATGCTGCAAAGTGTAGTGTGGCCAGCGATGAAGCGAGCCCAGAGTTCTGCATGCCTACTTCGATACAGAGTGCCTTTCGCTTTGCCCAGGGTAGTCGCAGTAGGAATCCAATGAGATAGCCGATAGACAGCCCGCATAAGTTGTGAAGTATAACGACTAGTATGATGATGAGTCCTCCTTCCATCAGTCTGTGAGCACTTGCCGCTATGATAATCATAACAATGGCTGCAATAGTGAGTGACGACAAGGCCGGAAGATAGCTTGTGGTTCGCTCTGTAAGACGAGGAAAATAATGTTTTATTATCAGTCCCAAGATAATAGGTAGGATGACGACCCAAAGGATACTTAGGAACATAGACACAACATCGACGTCAACAGCCTTTCCTGCCAAGAGCCAAACTAATAATGGTGTTACGATAGGAGCTATAAGTGTTGACACACCTGTCATCCCTACGCTGAGAGCAAGGTCGCCTTTCGACAAGTAGGTGATGACATTTGAGGCAGTTCCACCAGGACAACATCCTACAAGAACAACACCCACAGTTAGCGCCTCGTCAAGGTTAAAGATACGCGCCAAAGACCAGGCCATCAGCGGCATTACTGTGAACTGTGCCAAACAGCCAATTATGATGTCTTTTGGACGACTGAAAACAATACGGAAATCTTTTAAATGTAACGTCAGTCCCATGCCGAACATGATCACACCCAGCATTGGATTGATAATAGTCGTTTTGACTTGACTAATGGCCTCTGGCCAGAGAAATGCAGTAACAGCGGCTAGCAGCACCAGCATGCCCATATAGTCTGATATCAGTTTGCAAATCTTTTTCATTGGGTTGCAAAGTTACCTATTTTTCTTTAAAGATGAATGGAAATGTGATATATTAACACTACTTTAGAGGTAAATCTAATTTTTTTATTGTATATTTGCACCATTAAACTAAATTATTTGCTTATGGGAACTCTTGATATCATAGCAGTAGTCGCATTGATTATCATCGGTGCGTTTATTTATTATAATAAGAAGAAAGGATAGATGAAGCGGAATTGCATATTGTTTTGCTTGCTGGGCAGTTTGTTCAGTCTGATTTGTTGCAGTGTAAAAAAGATGCCTGAAGGTGATCTGTTAAGTTTGGAATTTGCTCGTAGCGGCATGAGGGCAGGCTATGAGTACGAGGGTCGCGTCGAGAAAGATTCGAGTGGAGTTATCACTTTGACGGCAATGAAGGAACCTTATGGCCCTCTCTTCGAGAAAAGACTGTCTGCTAATGATTTGCAGAAATTCCGTCAGATTATCGAAACGAATAAAATGTATAAGTATAAGGATAGTTATCGTCCGATGGTGCGTGTTCTTGATGGATGGAGTTGGACTTTCACTGCTGTTTTTTCTGATGGTACAAGTATTTCTTCGCATGGCTCAAATGCGGGACCCAGTGATGATGGGCTGCAGGAGATACGAGAACTGATGCAGGAACTGATAAAAGACGGTGTCAAAATTGATACAGAAGATGAAGAGGAAAAAGATGATGATTAATATTTTGAGCTTATGAAGAATTATCTGATTATCGTTGCTTTGTTGCTGACGTCTGTCATGTCTGTTCAGGCTGGACATGTGGGAGAGTTTGAAGCCAGTCAAAAGGCATTGTCATTCATGAAAAAGAATGCTGGTACCAGGAGTGCTGAACCCAACCTTACCAGGGTTTATCTGCCATTGGAGACAAAGGCTGCAGCATGGTCAGTAGTCGATGCCCCCCTCTATGCATTCAACTGCGAAGGTGGCGGCTATGTGATTGTATCGGGTGATGATCGCACGGCTGAGATTCTGGCCTTCAGTGAGAAAGGACGAATCAATCAGAATCGCCTGCCTGTAAACATGAAAAGTTGGCTCCAAGGATATGTAAGTAAGATAGAGCAGTTGTCGGCTGGTTCGGTGCTTCGTCAGGCCGGTACCCGTGCTGATGGTGCCAAATCGAAGATTGAACCGAAACTGGAAACAGCTTGGGGACAAGATTATCCATATAACTTGCATTCACCAGAATTGCATGTGGTTTGGGAGGACAAAGATGCAACGGTTCATGCTGCTACTGGTTGTGTGGCAACGGCGATGGCACAACTTCTCAACTATTACCGCTATCCAGATGCTACTTTGGTAGATTGCGACGGCTTCGAAGGTACAGCCGATGTGCCAGTTAGCATAGAAAGTCAAGGGCAAGTTAAAGTCGATACAGTTAAGGTTGACTGGAAAGCCGAAGCCGTTCCTGCCGGTTCGAAGATTGATTGGGCGAATATTGTAGATCAATATGACACATGGAATTACGAAACAAAGAAGCCTTATAATAAATACAACAGTCAACAGCAAGAACCGACTCTTTGGTTTTTGCTTTTTATAATGTAATGGGCTATAAAGATGTCTATTTGCAATCTCAAGTTGAGTACGAATCCCAACAAGACTGGATTGATGCTGTTTACGAGGAGATGTCAGTGGTCGGTCCTGTTTTGTTTGCTGGACAAACGCCAACTCAAGGCGGTCATCAATTTATCCTCGATGGCTATCAGTATAAGAACAGCAACCACTATTTCTACGCCAATTGGGGTTGGGATGGTGAAAACGATGGCTATGTGTTGCTAGATGTGATGAGTCCAGGTTGGATAATAGGTGATGATGGAAATGAAGAGGGATTTACTGATTATCAGACTCTGATATGTGGTCTTGGACCGACTGGAAAAGGTATGACTACCTGTCAGGCTCCAGCCCTTTGTATGGATGAATTCGTCATCGGTGAAGAGGGTAAAACCTATAAGCGGTTAAGCAAGAATGATCCGTTTTTGGTTTCTGACTTTTTTGTTGGATTTTCGAATATTCATACGCCTTCTTGCACAACGGTACCAGCACTGGTTTTATTTGACAAAGACGGAAACATTGTGCCTGTTGTCCGTTTTGCTGAGATAGCGACTGGCATTGAGGTGAATTTGGGATATGGCCTGAGATGGGATTCTAGGGAAGTTAAACAAGATCTGGAAATTGGTAGTAGACTCGGCGACGGCACTTACAAGGTGGTTGGAATCCTTATCGATGTGAATGCTAAGGACTGGACAAAGGATTGGACATTGATGCAGGACGCGGAATCCCTTGCTGTCACGATGACCGTCAAAGGCAATACTGCTACATTTAAGAATGCAATACCGACTGCTATCGAACCCCTTGCTGCCAAAGTTTCTCGTGATATCGATACACCATGGTATTCACTGTCGGGTGCACGAATTAGCGGGACACCCTCTGCTAAGGGTATCTATGTGAAAGATGGCAAGAAGATACTGGTAAAGTGATTTACCGGCGTTTAAACACAAGGTTTTTCGGCAGTTTCTGCCATTTTCCGTTCTTAGGAACTTTCAACGTACTTCCCTCTACCTGCTTCAGGCGGTAGAGGGAATCATTTTCTACAGTGAGCGTTGCATTCAGATCTTCACTGCCAAAGTCGTTGATCATCTGCAGTTCAGCCGTATTCCCGTTGATATTGGCGGCAGTAATCACCCAGCAGAAACTATTGTGCATTTTCCCGAGATAGCCTGGAAGTTGGCCGTAAAGCTCTTGTCCTGGGATGGTGATTGACTCGTTGTATAAGTCGATACGGAGGAAAACATCATATTCTTTATTAAAAAGGTACGCGCGAAAGGGTTCTTTCTCCTGGGCATTGGTTGAGAGGGTTGAAAGAACAACGAGTGCAAAGGCAAATAACTTCTTCATAATCATAATGTTTCTTATTTGCTGACAAAGTTACTAATCTAAATCATTTTTTCTTCTAACAGACTAAAAATATTAGGGAAAAAGTGGTGGATTTTAAAATTATTTAAGTAACTTTGCGCCCAATTATTATTCTAATATGGCAAAAAAGCAGTTAATGCCAGACTACATCTTCGAGTCAAGTTGGGAAGTCTGCAACAAAGTAGGTGGAATCTATACAGTCCTTTCGACACGTGCCAAGACCCTACAGGAGGCACTTCAGGATAAGATAATCTTTATCGGACCTGATTTTTGGAAAGAACAAGAGAGTCCTTATTTCAAGGAGGACAATTCTCTTTTTGCTGATTGGCAAGAAGAGGCTAAAGAGCAGGGGCTTAAGATAAGGGTAGGCCGTTGGACCATACCTGGTGAACCAATCTCAATCTTAGTGGATTTTAATCCGTTCTTCGAAAAGAAGGATCAGATCTATGGTTGGCTGTGGGAACATTATGGTGTTGACAGCCTCCATGCTTATGGCGATTATGATGAAGCCTCGATGTTCTCATATGCTGCAGCCCTGGTGGTGGAAAGTTTCTATCATCATTATTTAGACAGTTCGAAGAAAGTCATCTACCATGCAAACGAGTGGATGTGTGGATTGGGTGCGCTCTATATCAACAATAAATTGCCAGAGATAGGTACCATCTTTACGACCCATGCTACAAGTATCGGCCGTTCTATTGCTGGTAATATGAAACCGCTCTACGACTACCTCTTCGCTTATAACGGCGACCAGATGGCAGGAGAGTTGAACATGCAGTCGAAGCACTCTATTGAGAAGCAGACGGCTCATTATGTCGACTGTTTCACGACTGTGAGCGACATCACGGCCAAAGAGTGTGTAGAGTTACTTGATAAGCCAGTGGATGTTGTGTTGCCGAATGGCTTTGACGACAGTTTCGTGCCAAGTAGTAGCCAGAAGTTTGCACAGAAGCGTAAGGCTGCCCGTAGAAAGATGTTGGACATTGCCAATGCTTTGCTGGGCGAGAGTCTTGATGATGACACTCTGCTTGTCTCAACCTCTGGACGTTATGAGTTCCGCAATAAGGGTATCGACGTGTTTGTGGAAGCGATGAACCGTCTGCTTCGTGATCGTGACCTGAAAAAGAAGGTGGTGGCTTTCATCGAGGTACCCGGATGGGTAGGGGAGCCCCGCAAAGATCTGCAGGAGAGACTGGAGAGCGGCAAGAAATATGATACGCCGTTGGATGTACCTCAGGTGACACACTGGCTCCACAACATGAGCCACGATAATGTACTGGGCATGATGAAGTATTACGATATGCATAACCGTAAGGATGAGAAGGTGAAAGTGATTTTCTTGCCTTGTTACTTGGACGGCAATGATGGTATCGTAAATATGACATACTATGATGTGGTGCTTGGTAACGACCTTTGCATTTATCCTTCTTACTATGAGCCATGGGGTTATACACCATTGGAGGCAGTTGCCTTCAAAGTGCCCTGTATCACGACTGATCTGGCAGGTTTCGGTCTTTGGGCTAATTCTGTCTTTGGGCATGAGGGACAGTTGGCTGACGGTGTGAAGGTGATTCATCGTACGGACTATAACTACTCTGAGGTGGCTGATATTATCAAGGAGACAGTGGCAACCTATTCTGCGATGAGCAAGAAAGAGGTCGATGCTTGCAGAAAGCACGCTGGCGACCTGTCTAAGAAAGCCTTGTGGAGTGAGTTTATCAAGTACTATTACGAAGCATACGACATTGCGCTTACGAAAGCAGAAGAGCGTAAGAAGTCGCATCAATAAGAGAAAGAAACATCAGAAATTCAAATCATTATTTTGAGATAATTATGAAAATTAAAGCAGATTACACAAATGCCCCTTCTTGGAAGATGCTGATTGTTAAGGCTACTCTTCCCGAAGAATTGAAGTGTTTGGACGAGATTGCCCACAATATGTGGTGGGTGTGGAACCACGAGGCACGCGACCTGTTCCGTGAACTCGATGTCGAAATCTATCACGAAGTGAGACATAATCCCGTGATGCTGTTGGAACGTCTGAGCTATGAGCGTAAGGAAGCCATCCTGAAGGATAAGGCCCTTATGAAACGTATCAAGGACGTTTATGCTAAGTTCCGTGCATATATGGATGTCAAGCCTAATTCAGATCGCCCTTCTGTGGCTTATTTCTGCATGGAATATGGTATGCACTCTGCCTTGAAGATTTACTCTGGCGGTCTGGGAATGCTCGCTGGTGACTATGTGAAAGAGGCTTCCGACTCTAACGTTGATATGTGCGCTGTCGGTTTCCTCTATCGTTTCGGTTATTTCACACAGTCTCTGAGCATGGATGGTCAGCAGATTGCCAACTATGAGACGCAGAATTTCGGCAGTCTGCCAATCGAGCGTCAACTCGACAAGGACGGTAATCCTCTGGTTATTGATGTTCCATATACGAACTATCAGGTTCACGCCTATGTTTGGCGCGTGAATGTTGGACGTGTAAAGCTCTATCTGCTCGACACTGACAACGAGATGAACTCAGATTTCGACAAACCGATTACACACGCTCTCTATGGCGGTGATTGGGAGAATCGTCTGAAACAGGAGATCCTGCTCGGTATCGGTGGTATGCTGTTGCTCAAGAAACTCGGTATCAAGAAGGATATCTATCATTGCAATGAGGGCCATGCAGCACTTTGCAACCTGCAGCGTCTTTGCGACTATATCGAAGAGGGCCTGACATTCAACCAGGCTATGGAGCTTGTCCGCGCTTCTTCACTTTATACTGTTCATACACCTGTTCCTGCAGGTCATGACTATTTCGATGAGGGTCTCTTTGGCAAGTACATGGGTGGCTATCCTCAGAAGTTAGGTATCACCTGGGATGAGTTCATTGGTATGGGTCGTACGAACCCCGATGACCACGGAGAGAAATTCTGTATGTCAACCTTTGCCTGCAACACTTGTCAGGAAGTCAATGGCGTGTCTATGCTGCACGGCTGGGTGTCTCAGAAGATGTTCGCTCCTATCTGGAACGGCTACTATCCCGAGGAGAACCATGTCGGCTATGTTACCAATGGTGTTCACTTCCCAACTTGGGTGGCAACAGGCTGGCTGACAAATATTTACCAGAAGTATCTCGATCCGAAATACATGAGCGATCAGTCTAACGCTAAGCTTTGGGAGGGTATCTACAACTGTCCCGATGAGGAGCTTTGGACTACTCGTCTTGCGATGAAGCAGAACCTGATTTACTATATCAAGAATCAGTTCCGTGATACATGGTTGAAGAATCAGGGTGATCCCTCACGTGTGGTCTCACTGCTTGAGTCAATGGACTCTAAGTGTCTGATGATCGGCTTCTGCCGCCGTTTTGCTACCTATAAGCGTGCTCACCTCCTGTTTACCGATCTGGAGCGTCTCTCAAAGATTGTCAACAATCCTGAGCGCCCTGTTATGTTCCTTTTCGCAGGTAAGGCTCACCCCGCTGATGGTGCTGGTCAGGGTCTCATCAAGAAGATCTATGAGATTTCTCAGCGTCCTGAGTTCCTCGGTAAGATTATCTTCCTCGAGGACTACGACTTCCTGCTGGCTCGTCGTCTGGTTTCAGGTGTTGATATCTGGATGAATACGCCTACTCGTCCTCTTGAGGCTTCTGGTACCTCTGGTGAGAAGGCCGAGATGAACGGTGTTGTCAACCTCAGTGTGAAAGACGGTTGGTGGCTCGAGGGTTATCGCGAAGGTGCCGGATGGGCGTTGACCGAGAAGCGTACCTACCAGAATCAGGGCTATCAGGATCAGCTCGACGCTGCAACCATCTATGGCCTGCTCGAGAACGAGATTGTTCCTCTTTATTATAATAAGGATAAGAAGGGTATCTCTAAGGGTTGGTGTAAAGTCATCAAGAACTCTATCGCCCAGATTGCTCCTCACTATACGATGAAGCGTCAGCTCGACGACTACTATTCAAAGTTCTATGAGAAAGAGGCTAAGCGTTTCAAGGAAATCTCAAAGAACGACAATCGTCTGGCTAAGGAGATTGCTCAGTGGAAGGAAACAGTTGCTGAGCGTTGGGATGCTATCAACGTGGTATCAGCAGAGTGGGATTTCCCTGTAAATGGTGCTGAGGCTGGTCAGAAGTACAAACTGAAGTATGTCATCAACGAGCAGGGCCTCGACGATGCTATCGGTCTGGAGAAGGTAAATGTGCTTGTTGATAAAAACGGCGAGGAGAAGGTCTTCTCTGTAGAGCCTCTGAAGATGACGGGTCACGAGGGCAACAACTATACCTTCGAGGCTGAGTTGGCTCCCCGTCAGTTCGGTCAGTACAAGAGTGCTGTCCGTATGTATCCAAAGAACAAGAACCTGCCTCACCGTCAGGACTTCTGCTACGTGAAGTGGCTGGAGCTGCCTGCATTCAATGGCTAATCGTCAGTGAGACAGTCTGTATAAGCGAAGCGCCCGGGTTCATCTGAACTCGGGCGCTTTATAGTTTGCTTGAATATATTTTCCTAACGGATTGTCTTTGTTGCGTGAAGCTGTTCTGAGAATACATTCCGACATCTGGCGATGCAGGCTGTCAACGGCCGCCGTACGGGCTTGGGCACTAAGCGTATCCTTGATAGGAATGCGCAATATCTGAGCCATCTCCTTGCCATATGCATTGATAGAGTCGGCCAGTTGCTGCCAGGCATTGTTGATGGCCGTACCAGAGACACGTGAAGTTTTGGGCAGACTATTCAATTCGATCGTCGTTGTGGTGCCTGGCTCCATAAAGAATTCTGCGTGACAGGCAGGCTGGTTCTTCACATAGGAAAGGCACATGGCGATAGAGTCTGTCTCACCAGTGAAGTGAAACTTGCCCTCGTTGACGCATACGATGGCAAAGGGGTGCGAGGCATCTGTGCTCGTGGCCAGACAAATAGTGTCACCTTCTGCAAAGTCACGCGCGTAACCTTCTATCTGATAAAAACGCGACTGGCAGGAGCCAAGCATGATGCCAGCTACTGCCAGTCGTGAAATGGATCTGATGTTCATGCCTTGACGATATACAAGTCGCTGATGCTCTTGTTGTCGATGACGCGGCGGATGGCGTCGGCAAACAAGACGGCTACCGACAGCTGCTTGACCTTGGCGCAGCGCTGGGTGTAGGGGATAGAGTCGGTGAAGACAATCTCCTCAAGAGCCGATGCCTGCACACGATCGCTGGCAGGACCACTCATCACACAGTGTGAAGCACAGGCGCGCACCGTCTTGGCTCCAGCCTCCTTCATGATGTCGGCTGCCTTGGTGATGGTACCTGCGGTGTCAACCATATCGTCGATAATCACCACGTTCTTACCGGCCACATCACCAATAATCTGCATCGATGCCACTACATTTGCACGGGCACGTGTCTTGTTGCAAAGTACCAGCGGACAACCCAGATACTTGGCATACGCGTTGGCACGCTTTGAACCGCCCACGTCAGGAGAAGCGATCACGAGGTCATCAAGTTTCAGACTTGCCACATAAGGCAGGATCACATTCGATGCATACAGGTGATCGACAGGTACATCGAAGAATCCCTGAATCTGATCAGCATGCAAGTCCATCGTGATGACACGGTTCACGCCGGCTGCCGACAGCAGGTCGGCTACCAGTTTCGCACCAATGCTCACACGCGGTTTGTCCTTACGATCCTGACGTGCCCATCCGAAGTAGGGGATAACGGCATTGATGGTACGTGCTGAGGCGCGCTTGGCTGCATCAATCATGAGCAGCAGTTCCATCAGATTGTCAGAATTGGGGAATGTGCTCTGCACGAGGAAGACGTCGCGCCCACGAATGCTCTCTTCGTAAGATACGGCAAATTCACCATCTGAGAATTTGGTTATCAGCAACTGACCCAGCGGACAGTTCAGACTCTGGCAGATCTTCTCTGCAAGGTACGTTGTGGCCGTACCTGAAAACACCATGTAAGAGTTCTTGTCACTCATTGTTTTATAATATGTTTTTAATCAATAGTCTTCATCAGTTTCCCGAAGTGGTTGAGCAACTCCTTGTAATCGATCTCATTGTGGATGTTGAAACGGTTCCAGAGATCACCACAGATCACCACACCTCCAAAGCCCAGATCCTTGATCTCGCGTACCGTGTCAAGGTTCATGCCGCCTAAGGCATATACCTTCTTGTCGATAAGCCCCTGACGCGATGCCTCTTTCAGTTCCTCCATGGTAAACGACTGTTTCTCATCGGCATTCGTCTGACTGTCGAAGATGGAGTGAAGGAATACGTAATTTGAATGTTTCTTGGCCTCTTTCAGTTCATTGATGGCATGGCAGGTGCGTGAGATGTTGCCCTTATATCCGACGGGCGGCTCCGTATGGGCGTCGTCGATGTGGATACCACGCAGGCGGAACTCCTCTTTCAAATAGAAGTGCCCATGTACGGTAATCTTGCTGTGGTAGTCGTCACCCAGTAATGTCAGCAGCCGCTCAGAATACATCGGAGAGGCGCCTGGCTTGTACAAATGGAGATTCTCCAACCCTTCTTCAAAAAGGTTGGACAAAATCTTGTCTTCTTCGACGAAGAAGGTGGGTTTTGTCATTACGATGAGCTTCATTTTCGGTATCAGTTCTCTTTCTAACGTGCAAACTTACACAAAATTTTCGATATTAGCACTACTTTCACTAAAAAATTGGCTGTGGAGGTGCATTTTTCAGAAAAATGTCGTAATTTTGCACCTTGAAATAACCATATTTAAAAAAGAAAGAAAGATGAAAGCATTTGTTTTTCCCGGTCAGGGAGCACAGTTTGTAGGAATGGGTAAGGATCTTTATGACACCAATCCGCTTGCAAAAGAACTTTTTGAGAAGGCTAATGACATTTTGGGATATCGTATTACAGACATTATGTTTAATGGTACAGATGACGACCTGAAGCAGACGAAGGTGACACAGCCTGCCGTTTTCCTTCATAGCGTGATTTCGGCCCTTTGTATGGGTGAGGCTTTTGAGCCGAAGATGGTAGCCGGTCACTCACTGGGTGAGTTCTCTGCTCTGACTGCTGCTGGTGCCCTCAGTTTCGAGGATGGTCTGAAACTGGTTTATGCCCGTGCCATGGCCATGCAGAAAGCCTGCGAGGCTCAGCCCTCAACGATGGCTGCTATCATCGCACTTCCCGACGAGAAGATCGAGGAGGTATGCGCAGAGGTCAGCAAGATGGGCAAGGGTGTTGTTGTTCCTGCTAACTATAACTGCCCTGGACAGTTGGTTATCTCTGGTAATGTCGATGCTATCAACGAGGCTTGCGAGCAGTTGAAGGCTGCTGGTGCCAAGCGCGCCCTGCCGCTGAAGGTGGGTGGTGCTTTCCACTCTCCTCTGATGCAGCCCGCCAAGGATGAACTTCAGGCTGCTATTGAGAAGACAGAGATCAAGACACCGAAATGCCCTGTATATCAGAATGTTGACGCTAAGCCTCATACTGATCCTGCAGAGATCAAGGCTAACCTCATTGCTCAGTTGACAAGCAGCGTGCGCTGGACTCAGAGTGTTCAGAACATGATTGCCGATGGTGCTGATGACTTCACTGAGTGTGGTCCTGGTAAGGCCCTTCAGGGAATGATAGCAAAGATTAACCGTGAAGTGTCTGCTCATGGAATCGAATAAAATGGTTATCTATCAGATTTTTACTCGTCTCTATGGTAATCGGAACACCACCCGCAAGGAGAGTGGGACGATTGAAGAGAACGGATGTGGAAAGATGAACGACTTCACGCCCAGCACCCTGAAGAAAATCAGGGAGATGGGCGTGAGCCATATTTGGTACACAGGTATCATCCGTCACGCCACTCAGACCGACTATTCTGCCTATGGCATACCCAAGAACCACCCCGCCGTGGTGAAAGGTAAGGCCGGTTCGCCCTATGCCATTACTGATTATTACGACATCGATCCCGATCTGGCTGTCGATGTCAATCAGCGTATGCAGGAGTTTGAGGCGTTGGTAGAGCGTACTCATAAGGCCGGCATGAAGGTTATCATCGATTTCGTGCCTAACCATGTGGCTCGTCAGTATCACTCCATCTGTAAGCCTGAGGGCGTCAAGGATCTGGGTGAGGAGGATAACCCTCAACTTGGTTTCAGTCCGCAGAACAATTTCTACTACTGTCCCGGACAGCGGTTCACGCCTTATTTCGACCTCTATCATGGTGAAGAGGCTCCCTATCTGGAGGAACCTGCCAAGGCTACAGGAAACGATTGCTTCCATAATGCACCGGGCATGAACGACTGGTATGAGACCGTGAAGTTGAACTATGGTCTCGACTACTATGCCGGTCGGGTAGGGCATTTTAATCCTATCCCCAACACTTGGAGCAAGATGACGGATATCCTGCTGTTCTGGGCCAAGAAGGGTGTCGATGGCTTCCGTTGCGATATGGCCGAGATGGTACCTGCCGCCTTCTGGCAGTGGGCTACAGATAAGGTGAAGTACGTCTGTCCCGATAAGATTTTCATTGGCGAGGTGTATAATCCGGCTGAGTACCGTAATTATTTGAATGCCGGTTTCGATTACCTCTACGATAAGGTGGGTATGTACGACACAGTGCGCGAGGTGATTCGCGGCAGCCAGTCCACTCATGCCATTACGGCTGCCTGGCAACAGACCGATGATATCCGCAACCACATGCTCTACTTCCTCGAGAATCACGACGAGCAGCGCATCGCCAGTTCGTTCTTTGCCGGAAGTGGCCGTAAGGGTGTGCCCGGACTCGTGGTCTCTGCCCTCCTTCAGCAGAATCCGATGATGATCTATGCAGGTCAGGAGTATGGCGAACGGGGTATGGACAAGGAAGGCTTCAGTGGCCACGACGGTCGCACCACCATCTTCGACTATTGGAGCGTGGATACCTTGGTGCGTGCGGCTACCCGTAAGCTGACCAAGGAAGAGAAGGCGCTGAAGGATATATATAATAAGGTGTTGAACATCGCTGTCTCCGAAAAGGCTGTTTTGACCGGCATGTCGTTCGATCTGATGTATGTCAACGGCGACTACCATCGTCAGTATGCCTTCTTGCGTAAGGCTGGCAGTGATCTGCTGTTGGTCGTTGTGAACTTCGATGAACTGCCTGCCACGATGAATGTCACGATACCTGCCCATGCCTTTGAGTTCCTCAAGATCAAGGAGAAGAAGAATGCTACTGCGGTGGATCTCTTGACTGATAAGGAGATGAAGCGCCCCTTACAGCCCGACGGGGCTGTGACGGTCGATCTCGAACCTTTAGGGGCTGTTGTGCTGAAATTCAAAGCATAGGTTTATGGAAGACTATATCTTGAACGACCACAATAAGGAAGAGTTTCCGCCTGCCCATACGGCGGAACATCTTCTGAACCAGACGATGATCAGGCTTTTCGGGTGTGAGCGCTCTTTCAATGCTCATATCGAACGGAAGAAGAGTAAGATGAGTTTCCATCTCGATCACAAGCCGAGCCGTCAGGAGGAGAAGGAGATTGAAACGCGGATGAATGAACTGATTGGCGACGACCTGCCAGTGACTTATGAGTTCGTGACTCGTGACGAACTGCCTGAAGGTATCGATCCCAGTCGTCTGCCCGACGATGTCTCCGACACCATCCGTCTGGTGAGGATTGGCGACTACGACGTGTGCCCCTGTATCGGTAAGCATGTGCGCAGCACCTCCCAGATAGGTCGTTTCGAGATGCTTGGTACTAACTGGGACGAACATGAGCGTTCCTTCCGGGTACGTTTCAAGATTGTGTAATACCCATGAGCGATATCCGGCGCTATTTCATCACGTTCAGTTACGACGGGACCCGCTATCACGGCTGGCAGATCCAGCCTAATGGCGAGTCGGTTCAGGAGCGTCTGCAACAGGCGCTCTCTACCTTGTTGCGTTCGGATATCTGTGTCACGGGGGCGGGTAGGACCGATGCCGGTGTGCATGCCCGGATGATGGTGGCCCACTTCGATACCGATGCCTTGTTCGAACCAGTGGATGACGAGCGCATCAACGGCCGGCAACTGGCCTATAAGTTGAACAAGTTGCTACCTTATGATATTGCTGTGCAGAAGGTAGAGCGGGTGCCCGATGATCTCCATGCCCGTTTCTCGGCCACCTCGCGTACCTATTATTATTATATACACACGGTGAAGGATCCTTTCAGCAGGGCCTATTCCTGCGAGATCCACTATCCGCTCGACTTTGCAAAGATGAACGAGGCGGCGGCGATCCTGATGACCTATGAAGACTTCGGTGCTTTCTGCAAGAGTGGGGCCGACGTGAAGACCACGCTCTGTCATGTGACGGCTGCCGAGTGGCATCAGACGTCTGACACGACCTGGTATTTTGAGATTACGGCCAATCGCTTTTTGCGTAATATGGTGCGGGCTGTCGTCGGTACCCTCGTTGATGTGGGGCGCGGTCGCCTGTCGTTAGATGATTTCCGTAAGGTGATTGAAGGTAAGCGGCGCACGGAGGCCGGCGAGTCGATGCCCGGCAATGCGTTGTTCTTAGAAAAGATTGTTTATTGATTTATGTGGCTGATATTGGCTTTTGTGTCGGCAGCGCTTTTGGGCTGCTATGATTCGTTGAAGAAACAGGCGCTGAGGGGGAATGCAGTGATTCCTGTACTGTTTCTTAACACTTTGTTTTCTTCTTTGATTTTCCTGCCGTTCATCGTTCTGAGCGGTACTACCGATATGCTCGACGGCACCATTTTCCTCACGGCAAGTGGCGGTTGGGAGATGCACAAGTATATCCTGTTGAAGGCTTGCATCGTCTTGTCGAGTTGGATCCTGGGCTATTTCGGCATGAAGCATCTGCCCTTGACGATTGTCGGACCTATCAATGCCACCCGTCCGGTGATGGTGCTGGTGGGTGCCATGCTGGTGTTTGGCGAGCGCCTGAACGTCTGGCAGTGGCTCGGTGTGCTGCTCGCTGTGGCATCGTTCCTGATGCTGAGCCGCTCTGGCAAGAAAGAGGGCATCGACTTCAAGCACGACAGTTGGATCTATATGATCGTTGGTGCCTCCTTCTTAGGGGCAGTCAGTGGTCTCTACGATAAATACCTGATGGCTCCCATAGAGAGTGGGGGCGTGGGCCTCGACCGCATGATGGTGCAGTCGTGGTATAACATTTACCAGTGTGTCATGATGGGACTGATGGTTGTTCTTCTGTGGTGGCCCAAGCACAAGCAGACCACACCGTTCCATTGGACCTGGTCGATCGTGTTGGTAAGTGTGTTCCTCTCTATAGCCGACTTCGTGTACTTCTATTCGTTGTCGTTGCCCGATGCCATGATCTCTATTGTCTCGATGATTCGTCGGGGCAGTGTGATTGTCAGTTTCTTGTTCGGAGCGATGATCTTCAATGAGAAGAACCTGAAGGCCAAGGCTTTCGATCTGGCCTTAGTGCTGTTGGGTATGCTGTTCCTGTATATCGGCAGCCGGTAGTTTCTTCTTCTTTCTCTTCTGACTGCTGAAGAGGTCGCGCAGTCCGTTGAAGTCTTTCTTCATGATGATGCCGACACCTTGCGTGTTGAGGCTCGACTTCGTGAAGTAGCGGTCGTTGGTCTGGTTATACACCTTCAGTGCCAGGTTGCCATTGGGGTAGAGCAGGTACTGCAGGTCGAAGTCGCCGATGAACGACGGGTTGGCCTGTGTCACGTTGTCCCGATAGCCGAACTGTCCGTTGAGCAACAGTCGGTTATTGAACATACGTCCGTTCACGATGCCCTCATATTCGGCATTGTGCCAGCCTTCGTTGCCTGTTGATATGTTGGCACCGAAGTTCCAGTTGTCGTTCTTGATGAGTGAACTCAACAGGGTGTTGATCTGTGTGGACAGGGTGCCCGAGAGGAAACTCTGCATGGCCAGTGTCGTCCTGTTCGTCTCCTGTTCGTCGGCATTGTTCACACCCTGATTGTAGAATCGTCCAATGGCGAGCAGATAGACCACCTGCTGGTTCATCTCCTGCTGCCCGTTGATCACCGAGCGCACCATCTGCTGTTCGTTGGAGTTCACGTTAGGCATCTCGAGGTCGAAGTCCAGCTGCGGGGTGGCTGGCGTTCCGCCGATGTTCATCAGACAGTTCACGCGGATGGTGTTGTTCGAGAACGAATTGCCGATATTCAGGTCTGAGAGACTCACACCGCTCACGGTATAGACGGCCTGCAGGTTCAGGGCTGCCTGGTAGGGGTCGCCTCCGAACACGATCGTACTGCCGCGGTTGAAGGTGAAATTCTTCTTGATGATGTTCTGGATGGTGATGCCATAGGTGCCGTGATCGACGGTATAGGTGCCGAACATGTTGAATGCGCCTTTATTATGATAGGTGGCACGGATGGTGCCTTCGCCGTTCAGGTTGATATAGTCCTTCGTGGCGGCGTCCATCAGCAGTCGCATGGTGGCGTCGGGCGTTGTGTTGATCAGCAGGTTCAGATAGATGTCGGTGTCTGTGGCTCTGCTGGTTGTCTGCTTGTTGCCGTCCTCACTCTTTGCTCCCGGCTTCTCCCAGTCTATAAACTCCTGACTGGCGATGGCGTTGGGTGTCGATGCGTTATACACGAACACGGTGTTCTTCTGGGGTGTCACGTCGCAGTCGATCACGACGTCGTTGCCGTGCCCGTGGATACCCACATTGCCCGAGGCATATACCGTCCCATAGAAGTTCGAGTCGCCGAAGTCGGTAAAGTCGAAGGCCAGCAGGTTGTTGGCCTCGACGTTGAGGTCGAAGCTCAGGTTGGTCAGGTGCTCGTGGTGGATGCCGCCTGAGAGGAAGGCCCGGTGCCCGTCACGGTCATAGACAGCCATGTGGCGCAGTTCTATCTCGTCGGGCACCAGCACCAGGGTGTCTCTCTGCAGTTTGTACGTCGTGTTGAGTGAGGTCACGGTGGCCTCGCCGTCCACGATGAGACCGCCTGTCAGGTTGATGTTGTCGAGTGTACCTGCCAGCCTTACTTCACCATCGACGTGTCCCGTGATATGACTCAGGAAGGTCTTCGTGAAACTGTGCATGAAGTCCAGATAGGTGCCCTCGGCCTTGATGCCTAGGTCGATGGTCTCGTGGACGGGCGACACGTAGCCGTTGATATGTGTCTTCACGTTGGGTTCGTCTTCGGCGATGGCGTGTATGTCTATCTGTTCTGCCGTCTGGTTCCAGTCGGCCTTGGCATGAAGTGTGCCCATGCGTCCGTTTTCAAACTTGAAGTCATCGACGGTCAGGTCTGCGTTGGCCGAGAAGCGTCCGAAGAGTGCCGATGCCGTCGCCCGTCCCGATGCTTTGCCGCTGAACTCCACCGTGTGGAAGTCCACCAGGTCGAGGATATAGTCGATCTCCACCTCGTTCAGGTCGGCCATAAGCATGTCGAAGGGGTGCTCCGATGCGATTCCATCGACGATGATGTGCTGCTGCCCTCTCCTGATGGCGAAGTGGTCCACCAGCAGGCGTTTCTTGGAGTACACCACGCTCGATGGCTCGATGTTCCAGGCCGCATTATTAAGGATCACGTGCGAGGGTTGTACCTTGACGTGTGCTTCAGGATGGCCTTGTGTGTTGCGGTAGAGCTTGACGTCTGTGTTCAGTTGTCCGCTCATGTGCTCCTCTGTCTCGTGGTTATCCCATTCCAGCGATGCGTTGATGTTGTTCTGGGCAGCCTTGGCGTGGAGGGTGAGGTCCATCTTCTTGCCGTCTTCCATCACCTTCCTGATGCCGATGTCGCCGTTCAGCGAGTCTGCTGGCGACGTGATATGGATATAGCCGTTCGAGTACCAGGCGTTGTTGAAGGCGAACGACGGCAGGTTGCTGTCCATCTCGAAGTCGTCGGTATGGTCGTTCACGTGGGCCGTCAGCGCCAGGGGCTGTCCCAGTTGCAGGTCGATGCCGAAGAAGCGCCTCAGCCAGTCGGTCTTGCTCATCAGCAGTCGCAGACTGAAGTTGTTGTTGGTCTCTTTCCTGGTGGTCGGCAGTCCGGGCAGGGTAGGGAGCCTCGAACCTATCAGGTTGATGAAGCTCTGGGCTAATGTCTCGTATTCGAACCGCCCCTTCAACTCTGCATCGGCAAAGTCGCTCTTCAGGGTGATGAAGTGGATGTCGTCCTTATAGCCTGCCGCCAGAGCCAGATTGTCGAGTTGGTATGCCGGCTGGTCGTCGGTTCCCGACAGACTGAACTGACTGATCCTGACGTCGCCCTGTGCGTCATGGAACTGACGGGCTGTCAGGTCGGCATCGATGACGGCTGAGACCACCGATGCGCCAAACTGGTCTGAGAGACGGGTGTTGGCAGGCGAGAAATGGCTGATCTCTCCCTGCAGTCGGATATTGCTGGCCCTGGTGGCTGGCTGCTCAAACAGCGCGTCGCCCAACTCTCCTGTCAGTTGTGCCGACAGGTTGGGGTCGTCGATACTGAAGGTACCTGCGATGGTACCATGCTGATAACTGCCGTCCAGGTTGATGTTGTTATATCTGTAATGGTTGTAGTCGAGCTTGTTGATGGTGCCGACAATGCTGAGGTCGGGCTTCTGAGGCTTGTCTCTCCATTGGCCTTTGGCATTGAGCTTGGTGGCGATGATACCCAGTTTCTCTTCTGCCAGCAGTTGTCTCAGGCTGAGGCTGTCGGTCGTCACCGATGTGTCAAACATCTTGTTGGCATTCATCTTGAACTGCAGGTCCACGTTTCCGGCACCACTCTTGACGATACTGTTCAGCATCGTCTCTCCCTGCGTGTCGTGGTCGAAGGTGCCCGTCAGGTTCAGGTAGCCGATACGGGTGAGTTCCTCCGGCAACTTAAACGACTTGGTCAGGAAGTCGATACTGGTCTCTGCGAGCGACAGTCCGTTCACCTGCAGATGCCATGCCGGCTGCTTCTGCCAGTTGGCTATCCATCCGTTGGCGTCGATGTCGATATCGCCTTCCTGGGTAGCGGCCTGAAACTCTGGGATATTGATCTGCTCATCCGTCCCGTTGAAGTTGGTTGTCAGTGATATGCCTCTTTGGAAATTCTTGAACGCGGGGATGAAACTTCTTAGGTCTGAGAGAGTTATGACCGATTCTTTGATACCGCCGTAGAAGGAGAGCGTGCCAGGCACAATCCCTTTCTCGTCTGTCTGATACCTGGCCTTCAGCGAGTCGATCTTGAGGTTGGAGCTCGGCATGGTCAGGATGAAATCCGACAACAGCGCCCCATGCTTGCCCCCCGCCAGCCTGAACGACAATCGGTCGATGTCCAGTCCGGAATTCTCTTTCAGCGAGAGTCGCTTCACGTTGATGTTCAGCGAGTCGTCTTTGAGCGCCTTCAGGTTGATGTGTCCGCTGATGCTGCTGATGCGCAGGTGGGCAGGGTTGAACTGGTCCTCTGTCCTGGGCTGGTCGAGCCGGTCGTAGATGGCGCTCGATCGCCTGATGATGAGTGAGTTCACGCGAAGGTTGAGTGGGGTATGGCTCGTGGTGTCGTTCGACGCCAGTGAGTCGATGACAAATTGAAAGTTCGGTTGACTGTTGGCGTCTTTCTGGTATAGCCGGGCGTGGGCACCGAAGAGCTGTGCCGACGAGATGGAGATGCGCCCCTGCGCCAGTGGCAGGTAGTCGAGCTTCACCGACATGCGCGACACGAGGAGCATCAGTTTCTGCTGTTGGTCAAAGATACTGACATCGTCGATGATGATACGGTTGAGGAATCCCAGATCGATACGACCAACCTGGACCTTGGTACCCAGCGTCTCGCCCAACAGATCTGAAACCTTGTTGCCTGCGAACTGCTGAACAGCCGGTAGCCGTAGAACGGCTGCCGAAAGGAGGTTCACGGCGATCACTGCCCAGATGACGATGCTGATGATTCGTTTTAGTATCTTCACGTGGCAAAAATACAACAATTTATCGGTATTTCTTCACTTTTTTGCTATTTTTGTCCTTTATCTACCCAAATTTTAGTAATTTTGCAACCGCATCTCGCAACTATTCAACAAAATTTAAATAAATGGTAAATGTAATTAAGCTGAACAAAGGCTTGAACATCAACCTGAAGGGACGGGCAGCGGAGAAGAAGATCCTGCTGAAGTCGAATGGCAAGTTTGCACTTGTGCCAGATGATTTCGTGGGTGTTACTCCTAAGGTCGTCGTGCGTGAGGGTGATAAGGTTCAGGCCGGGGATGCCCTGTTTGTCAACAAACAGTATCCCGAAGTGAAGTTTGCCTCGCCAGTGAGCGGTACGGTCAGTGCTGTCGTGCGCGGTGAACGCAGGAAAGTGCTCTGCATTAAGGTCGATGCCGATGCCCAGCAGAGTTATGTGGATTTCGGTAAGAAAGATGTCACCAAACTCGACGGCAAGGCTGTCATCGATGCACTGCTCGAAGCAGGTATCTTCGGTTACATCAATCAGTTGCCTTACGCTGTGTCAACGAATCCTTCCGTCCAGCCTAAGGCAATTTTTGTGTCTGCGCTCAGAGACAAGCCGCTGGCTGCCGACTTCCAGTACGAGGTCAATGAGCAGGAGGTGGACTTCCTGACGGGTATCATCGCTCTGTCTAAGATTGCCAAGACACATGTAGGTCTGGGTATTCAGCCCGAATTCCAGACGGAGATCCGCAAGTTGGGTATCGAGCAGTATGCCGATCTGACCATCTTCGACGGTAAGTGCCCTGCTGGTAACGTGGGGGTCCAGGTGAACCATATCGACCCGGTGAACAAGGGCGAGGTGGTGTGGACCATCGGTGATCCTACCGTTGTGCTCTTCATCGGCCGTCTGTTCAATACAGGTAAGGTCGATCTGCGCCGCACGGTGGCTCTCTGCGGCAGCGAGGTCAAGTCGCCCGCCTATGTCGATATGCTGGTAGGTCAGGAACTGGCCACCCTGCTGTCTAACAGTTACGATACCTCTAAGAGCGTACGTATCATTAATGGTAATGTGCTCACGGGCACGCCCACCACGAAGGAAGGCTTCCTGGGTGCTCACAGTTCTGAGATCACCGTGATTCCCGAGGGTAACAATGCCGACGAGGTGCTGGGCTGGATCCTGCCTCGTTTCAAGCAGTTCTCTGTTCACCGCAGTTACTTCTCTTGGCTGCTGGGCAACAAGTCGTATGCCCTCGATGCCCGTATCAAGGGTGGTGAGCGCCACATGATTATGAGTGGTGAGTACGACAAGGTGCTGCCGATGGATATCTATGGTGAATACCTCATCAAGGCGATCATCTCCGGCGACATCGACCGTCAGGAGGCGCTGGGCATCTATGAGGTTAGTCCTGAGGACTTTGCACTCGCTGAGTTCGTGGATTCCTCGAAGCTTGAATTACAGCGTATT
>OMXO01000002.1 GCA_900315035.1 uncultured Prevotella sp. | reverse complement strand
ATTAGGGCACCAGGGCTTCAGCGTCTTAAAGAAGTCGTTACCCTTATCATCAACAAGGATAAAGGCGGGGAAGTCTTCCACATCAATCTTCCACACGGCTTCCATACCAAGCTCAGGATACTCGACGCACTCAATGCTCTTGATAGAGCTCTGAGAGAGAACAGCTGCGACTCCACCGATGGAACCCAGATAGAAGCCACCATACTTCTTGCAGGCCTCTGTCACCACATCGGAACGGTTACCCTTTGCAATCATCACAAGGCTAGCACCGTTAGACTGGAACTCATCCACGTAAGGATCCATACGATTGGCTGTGGTCGGACCCATCGAACCGCAAGGATAACCCTCTGGCGTCTTGGCAGGGCCGGCATAGAGCACGGGATACTTCTTGAAATAATCGGGCAGACCCTCGCCAGCATCCAGACGAGCCTTCAGCTTGGCGTGAGCGATATCGCGAGCCACGATGATCGTACCCTTCAGGTTCACACGTGTAGAGACAGGATACTTGGACAGTTCAGCACGAACAGCATCGATACCCTCGTTGAGGTCGATGACGATGGTGTTCTGACCCTCACCAGCCTTGGCATACTCTGCAGGAATCAGCTCAGAGGGGTTCGAGTCCATCTTCTCGAGCCAGATACCATCAGCATTGATCTTGGCCTTGATGTTACGGTCGGCAGAGCAAGACACGCCCATGCCAATCGGGCAAGAGGCACCATGACGAGGCAGACGGATCACACGAATATCGTGAGCCAGATACTTACCACCGAACTGAGCACCCAGACCAATCTTATGAGCCTCTTTCAAGAGTTTCTGCTCGAGATCGACATCGCGGAAGGCACGACCTGTCTCATCGCCTGTCGTGGGCAGACCATCGTAATACTTGATAGAAGCCAACTTCACGGTGAGCAGGTTCTTCTCGGCAGAGGTACCACCAATCACAAAGGCGATGTGGTAAGGAGGACATGCAGCTGTACCCAAACTCTTCATCTTCTCTACGAGGAACGGAATCAGGGTTCCCTCGTTCTGGATGGTAGCCTTGGTCATCGGATAGAAGTAGGTCTTGTTGGCAGAACCACCACCCTTTGCCACCATCACGAACTTATACTCAGCACCCTCAGTAGCCTCGATATCAATCTGAGCGGGGAGGTTACAGCGCGTGTTCACCTCATCGTACATGTTCAGAGGAGCATTCTGAGAGTAGCGCAGATTATCCTGCGTGAAGGTGTTGAACACACCCAGGCTCAGCGCCTCTTCATCCTCGAAGCCAGTCCAGATCTGCTGACCCTTCTCACCATGAATAATAGCGGTACCAGTGTCCTGACAGAAAGGCAGGATACCACGGGCTGCCACCTCGGCATTGCGCAGGAACTGCAGGGCTACATACTTATCATTCTCTGAAGCCTCCGGATCGTTCAGGATCTGAGCCACCTGGAGGTTATGCTCGCGACGCAGCATGAACTCCACATCGTGGAAAGCCTGCTGGGCGAGCTGTGTGAGTGCCTCCTTAGAGACCTTCACAATCTGCTTGCCTTCAAACTCTGCGGTTGTGACACCGTCTTTGGTCAAAAGGCGATACTCTGTCTTGTCTTCGCCCACCTGAAACATGGGGGCATACTTAAACTCTACGTTTTTAGCCATAACTGTATTTGTTTGTTTTTTTATGAATAGAATTAATATCCGAATATCTCTTCAGTAGTAAGGCGACGGACGGGGCCTATCTTGCCCAGCGACTCCATGTCGAGTTCCTTCTCATCACCAAGTATCAGGTAACGCAGGGGCTTATTGGCCATATTGGCTTTCTCGAAGTTCACCATATCCTGAAGCGTCACTTTCTGCAGATCGTTGTAGATCTTCTGATTGAGGTCGAAGTCAAGCCCTAACTCCTTCATCGTGTGCCAGCGGTTGATGATACCCATCTTAGTGGTACGCAGGCTGGCGAGTTGCTTGGTCAGACCTTCCTTAGCAATATTGAACGCTGTTTCGCTGGCGGGCATCTCATCGGTAATCTTCTTGAAGTGGTTGATGCAGTCCATCATCTTATCGTTCTGAGTAATGATGTGGGTAAAGAACGACTCCTTCTCTCCCTTTCTGCTGGCACGGTTGTAATAAGCCGCAGCATTATAAGCCAGACCACGGGCCTCGCGCATCTCCTGGAACACGATACCATTCATGCCACCACCGAAATACTCATTGAACACAGCCTGTACGGCAGCATCTTCGATATTCCAGTCGCGATTCTGATTGTGATAAGCACGCATGTAGATGTTCTTGGCTTCATAAGGTGCAATCCACACCTCGTTCTTGTTGGCCTCCTGCTTCACATAATATTTGTTATGAGGCACAGGCTGGAGTTTATTGGCTGTCGGATGTGCCTTATCGATGACGGCCGACAGGTCGCTGACATTCATCGGGCCATAATAGTTCACGCTGTGCTCGTACTTACTGAGGGTCTTCACCAGATCCACAAACACCTGAGGATTGGTATTCTTGAGCTGCTGCTCACTCATGATGTCGCGATTGGAATTGCGAGGACCATAGATGCCATACTCACAGAGCGTGAAGTAGTTGTTGCGCTGATCCTTCTTAGCATCGGCACGCCCCTTCAGAATTCTATCTACCAAAGCATCGTAAGCCTCCTTATCCACCTTGGCATTGGCCATCAGATCCTCGAGTAGTTCCAAAGCGGGCTGCATATTCTCGTTCAGGCCGCTGAGACTGACGGTAATCGCATCGTCCCATACCATAGAAGAGAAACTGCAGGCCAACTCATAGAACTTCTGCTTGATCTGAGCGGCAGTCATCTTATCCGTACCTAAGAAATTGAGATACTCATCAGCCACGTTATAGCGATTGTCGGCACTCTGTCCGAACTCATAGCGGAAGGTCAGCTGGAAGAGGTCGTTCTCCTCGTTCTTCACATAATAGAGCGGCAGTCCCTTCTTGGTATTCACAAAGGTGAGATCCTTGTCGAAGTCAACGAACTTAGGTTGGATAGGCTCTACCTGCGTGTTCTGGATATCCTTGACAAACTGACTCATCATGTCGCGGTTGGCAGGAATAGGCGTGATGGCGGGCTTATCAATCTTTTTCTGCGTAGAATCGACACCCTGCTTCTTATACACGACGACATAGCCATCGGTAAAGAAGTTGTTGGCAAAGTCAACCAGTTCCTTCTTGGTAATCTTGGATATCCGGTCGATACGGCCAACCTCCTGTTTCCAATCCACTTCATTGATGAAAGCATCCACAAACATATCGGCACGTCCACTGTTGCTCTCAAGCAACTGATAATGGCTGCGTTTCTTATTATTGATGATGCTGGGCAGCAGATTGTCGGGGAAGTCGCCTTTCTTCAGTTTCTTGATCTCTTCGAGCATCAGCGTCTTCACCTCATCGAGGCTCTGGCCCTGTTTCGGAGTACCCAACAGTAAGAAGGCGCCATGATCGTGGAGCAGTTCTGTGCCGCCAATAGCACGCTGTACCTTCATGGTCTGGTTCAGGTCGAGGTCGAAGAGGCCTGCGCGACCATTGCTCAACACATCTTCCATCAGATCGAGGGTGTCTGCCTGCAGTTCGTTGGCTTTCTTGGCGCGCCAACCCATCCAAATCTGCTCAGCCTCTTGTCCGACGATGGTTGTATCCTTTGAAACCGTCAGTGGGGGCAGAGCGGCAAAAACAGGTTGTTTGACATTAGCACCCGGTTTCCAACTGCTGAAGTACTTATCGATGATAGCGATGGTCTGATCGGGATCGAAATCACCAGCCATACAGATGGCTACATTGTTAGGACGATACCACTTGTTGAAGTAATTCTTGATGTTCGTGATCGAGGGGTTCTTCAAGTGTTCCTGCGTTCCGATGGTTGTCTGGAGTCCATAAGGATGCGTAGGCCACAGCATCTTACTGATGGTTGCAAAGAGCTTACGCTGGTCTGACGTCAAGCCGATGTTATACTCCTCATATACGGCCTCGAGTTCTGTATGGAACCCACGAATCACCATATTCTGGAAGCGGTCAGCCTGAATCTTGGCCCAGTTATCGATCTCATTGGAAGGGATATCCTCCGTATAGCAGGTGACATCATTAGAGGTGTAGGCATTAGTGCCCTCGGCACCAATGGCTGCCATCAGTTTATCGTATTCGTTGGGAATAAAATACTGAGCAGCAATCTGAGAGACAGAGTCGATCTCATGATAAGCCTTCTTACGCGCCTCAGGGTTTGTCAACTTGCGATAAGCCTCATAACGTTTTTCTATCTCTGCCAACAGCGGAGCCTCTGCCTCTGGGTTGTTGGTACCAAACTGCTTAGTGCCCTTGAACATCAGGTGCTCCAGATAATGCGCCAGACCAGTGGTCTCTGCGGGGTCGTTCTTCGAGCCCGTACGTACTGCGATGTAAGTCTGGATACGTGGTTTCTCTGGATTGACAGAGAGATAGACCTTCAGTCCGTTGTCGAGGGTGTAGATGCGCGTCTGCATCTTATCGCCCGGCACCGTTTCATACTTATAGTCCTTAGCCTGGACACTCATCCCGAGTACTAAGGCACACAGTGTTAATAATAATTTAGCCTTCATCTTGATGCACATTTATAACTTTACTACATTAGTTTTCGTAATCAATCTCATGATCCAATTTCTCCAAGAAGTCGTCGAGTACATCCTTTTCCACATCGCCCATAGCATACTCCTTCTCTGCATCCTTACGGATCTCTGCAATCCAGGCGCGACGGGCCTTGATATAATCTTCATGGATATGAACGACATCCTCCTCAGTAATCTCATCGAGACCATAATAGTCGAGAATCATCTGATAAGACCATGCCCACCGGTAATCGCTATAGTTCTCGTTAATCTCTACAAAACGGTCGAGCAACTGCTGTATGTTATCGATGTCTCCGTTCTTGATATCACGGACAATACGCATCTCCTCGCTCTCAGGCAAGAGCAGACCGCTAAGATCAGACCAACGACCTTTACCAACGAGGCTCGTAGGACGGCCGAAGAATCCTTCCTTCTGTGCACGCTTCAGAACAGCACCCATATAAATGCGCAGGGCAATATCATAGTATTTCAAACCCTTGCGGAGCGAAGAGGCATTGATGACATACTCATGGAAGTTGTAGGTTGACACATTATCGCCCGAAGCCTCACGAAGAGCCGTCAGGATCTTGATGCCTTCCATGATCTCTCCTACCGTAAAGGGCGAGAGCCAGTCGAAATTGATGATACTCTTCCGAGACTGCTTCGACCGCTTATCGCGCTTCGGCCACTTCTTGATATCACGATAGAGGCCAACGGTAGTGATGTTACGTCCTGGCACCAGATAGCAGTCTTCACCATAAGCCATCAGATAACTGAAAGGCAGATTACGGGTATCGGGATGGTGCATCAGTTTACCAAAGCACACAGAGAAGGCGCCAATCGTGGCAGGCATCAGAACGTAAGAGCCCGATGCTGTCTTCGTGCCACGCTCAAGGGTACCGTAATGCAAAGGTCCCATCTTATAGGCATGGTTCGAGAAATTCGTATTTGACCCTGCGTTATAGAATGAGAACTCACCGCCTATCAGCAGCGAACTCTTATGGTGACTGGCACAGAACGGACCGCAGAAAGCGGCACAAGCCTCACCATTTGCCATAAACGAGTTGGCAAAGAAGAGACTGGCCTCTGCCGTAAAGCCGTTAGTAATCTGGCAGGCCTCACCTACAAAACAATCCTGCATCTTCACAGAGTTATTGATAGAACAGCCATCGCAAATAATAGAGTTCTCACAGATAACACCTGTTCCGATAAACACGGGCGCATCCATTGAACTCATCACCGTACACTCCGACAGACGGGCAGCGCCACTGATTTCACAGTCGCCCTTAATAATGGTGTTCGTGATATCCTTGGCATTAATGATTTTCACATTATTACCAATATAGCCACGATCCGGACGTGACACACGCAGTTCATCCTCAATCATCTGCTGAAGCATCTTCTTCAATTGTCTGTCGCGGTCGTGCTTCACCATGAAGGCTGCAATCTGACTGTTCAGTTCGCGGAAGATCGTAACATTGCCATCCCCCATCTCATTCAGCACGGAGATGACAGAGCCTTCGCCATAAGTGGCATCGTCGGTAGTCTCTAAAGTACAGATATTCGATATATAACAGTCGTTGCCGATGGTATAATTGTTAATGTAGTTACCCACCTTCTCTATCAGACAGTCATTGCCTACGGTGACATTGCGCAGTGTAGCGTCGTTGATGCCAGAGTGTTTCTGAAAGCCCTTGGTCACCTCTACCATCTTATGGAAGGCACCCAGACGGATGTCGCCATAAAACATGACGCGATGGAAATTATAGGGTTTAAACTCTTCATCTACCAAAACACGCTGCCAATCTTCTGCCCAGCAGACGTTGTTTTCTAAAACTTCAATTTCTGTCTGTGTTAAATTCCTGTAATTACTCATAGTCTTGATATAAAAAATCGTTATAGGGATATTTCTGAACATGGAGTTCGCGGACACGCTTATAAAGTGTTTCCCGCAACTCGTCGATATTCTCTTTCTGTCGGGCAGAGATGAACAGGCACTCCAGATAGTGCTGGTTCTCACCGCTTCTGGCCATCCAAGTCTTCTTCAGGTCATCAAGGGTGTAATTCTCCTTGGTAAGAGGTGTCAAGTCGTCTTCCTCCTTCTCCACCCAGGTATAGGCATCAATCTTGTTGAACACAAGCATGGCAGGCTTATCCGCACAGCCCAGTTCTTTCAATGTTTCCTCCACCACACGGATCTGCTCCTCGAAATCAGGATGAGAGATATCCACCACATGCACGAGCATATCGGCCTCGCGCACCTCGTCGAGCGTGCTCTTGAAGCTCTCCACAAGATCGGAAGGCAACTTACGGATAAATCCTACGGTATCAGCCAGGAGGAAGGGCAGATTATCAATGGTCATCTTACGGACTGTGGTATCGAGGGTGGCAAAGAGTTTGTTCTCTGCAAAAACCTCACTCTTTGAAAGCAAGTTCATCATCGTGCTCTTACCCACGTTGGTATAGCCCACGAGAGCCACTCGGATGAGGCGGCCTCTGTTCTTGCGCTGCGTGGTCTTCTGCTTGTCAATCTCAGCGAGACGCTGTTTAAGCAGAGTGATGCGCTGGAGGATAATACGGCGGTCCATCTCCAACTGAGTCTCACCAGGACCGCGAAGTCCCACGGAGCCTTTTCCGCCACCAGAACCAGAGCCACCGCCCTGACGCTCTAAGTGAGTCCACAGCCTCTGCAGTCGGGGTAGCATATAACGATGCTGAGCCAACTCCACCTGCGCCTTAGCCTCAGCAGTCTGGGCCCGCATGGCGAAGATATCTAATATTAAAGAGGTGCGATCGAGAATCTTCACCTGCAGTTCCTTCTCGATATTGCGCATCTGCTTGGCACTGAGTTCATCATCGAAGATCACCATACCCACAGGCTGGGGAGCATTGGTCTCATCCAACAAGCCCTCAGCAAAGAGGCTCGCATCCTGAGCGTCTAACCAATCGTCATAGGCATCCTGACATTTCTTAATATAGTCCTTGATTTCCTGTAGTTTTCCACTACCCACATAAGTAGTCTGACTCGGGCCACCTACCTTCTGGGTAAACCGCTTAACCGTCACAGCACCTGCAGTGTCGGCCAAGAACTCCAGTTCATCGAGGTATTCCTTCGTTTTGGCCTCGTCCTGTTCCTTGGTGATAAGACCCACCAACACGGCCGTTTCGGCCTTTACCTCTGAGATTACAAATTCTTTCATAATGGGTACAAAGTTACGAAAAATACATTACCGATGATACAGATTAACACAGATTAATAAAAAAAATCAGTAATATTTGTGCATTTTTTTTGGAAAAGTTGTACTTTTGCAAAAAAAATATTAAGAACCAAAAACAAAATCATTATGAGAGTAATTATCCAGAGTGACTATCAAAAGATGTCACAGTGGGCAGCAAACCACGTTATTGAGAAGATCAACGCGTTTAATCCGACTCCTGATCACAAGTTCGTATTAGGTCTCCCAACAGGTTCTTCACCTGTAGGCATGTACAACTATCTCGTAGAAGCCAATCGTGCAGGCAAGGTTTCATTTAAGAATGTGATTACCTTCAACATGGACGAATATGTAGGCTTGCCCGAAACCCATCCTGAGAGTTATCATGCTTTCATGGCCCGTAACCTCTTCGATCACATCGACTGTCCAAAGGAGAACATCCATATTCTAAATGGCAATGCCTCTGATCTTGTCGAGGAGTGTAAGCACTACGAGGAGATGATTGAAGAAGCCGGTGGCATCGACCTTTTCATCGGAGGTATTGGTCCTGACGGCCATATCGCCTTCAACGAGCCAGGTTCTTCTCTGAGCAGCCGTACCCGCATGAAGACACTCACCACTGATACCCGTATCGCCAATTCCCGCTTCTTCGGAGGCAAGCCTGAGAACGTACCAGCCCATGCCCTCACTGTAGGTGTAGGCACTGTGATGGATGCACGTGAGGTCATGATCCTCGTGAATGGTCATGCCAAAGCCCGTGCTTTGCAAGCAGCTATCGAGGGAAGCGTGAACCACATGTGGACCATCTCTGCCCTCCAGATGCACGAACATGGTATCATTGTCAGTGATGAGGAAGCCGCTGACGAACTGAAGGTTTCTACCTATAAATATTTCAAAGACATCGAAAGCGATCAGTTATACTAATGAGGAAACTTTTTCTTTTAGCAGTCATCATAACGTCATCAGTCCTAACCTGGGCTGGTGACGTTAAGGTTTCATCACCCAACGGACGATTGGTGGTGAACGTTAATTGTGAGGCAGGCAGAGTGTATTACAATGCCATCCTCGACGGGCAACAAGTGCTATTACCTTCTGCTTTAGGCCTCAAGACCTCTGTGGGCGATTTCACCAAAGAACTATCAATTGTTGATTCCTTGTTTTCATCTGTTAGCGAATCTTATCAGATGCGTGGCACCAAGGCATCTTCTGCCTCATACAAGGCCAACACATTGACATTAAACCTTCAGAACAAGGACGGGCGCACCTTCTGCATCCTCTTCCAAGTATCAGACAACGACATAGCCTTCCGCTATCAGATACCTCGCCAGAAAATTCGAAAAACAGAGTACAAGCGCGCGAGAATCCTTTCTGAACTCAGTAGTTTCAACTTCCCAGAAGCCACAACCACTTTCATTTCTCCTCAGATAGGTCCAGAAACAGGTTGGGAACAGACCAAGCCTTCATACGAAGAAGGCTACTCTACCGATGCGCCCATGGCTGTAGCTTCACAGTACGGGCATGGCTATATCTTCCCAGCCCTGTTTCATCTACCCAATGCATGGGTTCTAGTTTCGGAGACGGGTGTTGGTTCTAACTACTGCGGTTCTCACCTCTCTGACTATCAGGCTGGCATGGGTTATACCATTTCTTATCCTGATAAAGGCGAGAACAATGGCTTTGGTGCAGACTTTGCGGGTATTCCTCTACCTGGTGAGACTCCATGGCGAACGATTACTGTAGGCAACAATTTAAAACCTATTGTAGAGACCACCATCAGCTACGATGTCGTTAAGCCCCTTTATGAGCCATCCTGCAACTATCAGCCAGGTCGATATACTTGGAGTTGGCTCATCTGGCAGGACAACTCTATTAACTACAATGACCAAGTGAAATTCATTGATCTCGCCTCAGCAATGGGCTTTGAATACTGCCTCGTAGATAACTGGTGGGACACACAGATTGGTCGCGAGCGTATTGCAGAGCTTTCCCAATATGCTCAGTCAAAGGGCGTTCACCTCATGCTTTGGTATAATAGCAATGGTTTTTGGAACGATGCTCCCCAAGGTCCTCGCAACTGCATGAATACAGCCATTGCACGTGAGCGCGAGATGAAATGGATGCAGAGTATCGGCATTAAAGGTATTAAGGTCGATTTCTTCGGAGGTGACAAACAAGAAACAATGGCACTGTATGAGGATATCCTCTCTGATGCCAATCGCTATGGTCTTCAGGTTATCTTCCATGGTTGCACCATCCCTCGCGGTTGGGAACGTATGTACCCCAATTACGTAGCCTCGGAGGCTGTTCTGGCTTCAGAGAACGTATTCTTCAACGAGGGAGCAGCTATCAAAGAACCTTTTGATCTCACTCTTCATCCTTTCTGTCGCAATGCCACTGCTGCGATGGATTGGGGCGGCATTATCATGAATAAGTATCTTTCACCCGATAATAAGAGCCGCCATCCACGTCATACGACAGACATATTCGAGATGGCAGCAGGTATTATCATGCAGACCTCTGTCCAATGTGTGGCAATGCAACCCAATAACCTTGGAGAACTGCCACAGTTCGAACTTGATTTCCTGCGCCAGATTCCAACCTGTTGGGAAGAAACGCGCTTCATTGATGGATATCCAGGAAAATACATCGTTCTGGCACGCAAGGCTACTAATGGTCAGTGGTATATTGCGGGGCTCAATGCTCTCAAAGAGCCACTGACACTTACCCTTAATTTGAAGGATTTCAATCTTTCCACTCCTAACATATATATAGACAACAAGTCTGGAGCACCTAGCCATTCGGTTCTAAAACTTGATAAAAAAGGAACTGCCAAGGTGACGATCCACCCCAATGGAGGATTGATTATCAAATAGCATTAATCCCAGCAGAATCTGCTGGGATTAATCATTATAAATACAAGCAAATATTATCGTTCCTTTTGGGCAATAAAACGATTGATGGCTATATGAAGCGCCACGTCTAAAGCGACTTCTAATAGGAGGATTAAAGTTAAGTTGCATCCTAAATGAATCAATAGTATTGTGAATGCCACCAGAAAAGCAGAGGCTCCTAACAGGAAAGCCATAGTACATTTGGGCGACAGACCTGCACGCATCAGCTTGTGATGAATATGATTGGTATCTGGCGTAAAAGGATTTCGCCCCTGACGAATACGCGCTAACATGACACGTGGAATATCCATCAACGGAATCAACAAGGTTGACAAGCCTATCAACAACATGCCTTTGGGACTGCTATCTTTATCCAAGCCCGAAAGATAAACTATCAAGAAGCTCAACAGGAATCCCAAAGTAAGACTACCTGTATCACCCATAAAGATCTTCTTACCTCTATCGGCACTGCCAAAAACATTGTAGAACCAGAAGGGAATCAGAACACCCAACATACCAAAAGAAGCCATACAGAACAAATACTGTTCTTTCATAGCAGCAGCCAAGCCGAATGTAAACAATGCTATTGAGCATAGCCCAGAAGCCAAACCATCAACACCATCGATGAGGTTTACAGCATTCATCACATAGACAATCAGGAAAACCGTAATGGCCACACCGAGCCAGGCTGGTATCGTATGTAGCCAGAATAGCCCAGAGAAATCGTTAAGCCATAAACCCGACAAGGGAAACAACATGGCACAGAGAAACTGCACTACAAACTTTGCCTGATAAGAGACGCCTATCAAATCGTCGGTGACACCAGTAAGGAACAAGCCCATCATACCCACGGTCAACAAAATAAAACGGGCCATATAAGAATCAACGTCTGCCAAGACCCCATCCATGGAGAATAAAATCCAGAAGCCTACTGTAAGACAGAAACTCATCAGCAACACAGGAAAGAACGTGACACCACCCAAACGGGGAATAGGACTGGTATGCAGCTTTCGGTAATCGGGAATATCATAAAGGTGCTTCTTACGGCTGAGTAACAGGACACGCGGTACAAACAGCCATCCAAGAGCCAGGGAAACGACAAAGGGGACTATAACAGAGAAACAAGTACGGAAGGTATTCACATCGATACCCATAGACGTGATAACCTCTATCAAATTAAACATAGCGGCCCTCCCCTTTATTTTTATAATACATGATGACCACCTGCATAATCAGCCAAACACCAACATTAGTTACCAAAAGGAGAGACAGATCGGAACCCATCATGACACCTATCACATTCAGACCTATATAGCCTAACGAGATTATCATCAATGTCAGTAAAATCGTAGCAGGCTGTAAGCCAGCAGTCATCAGACGATGGTGGATATGGTTATGGTCACCACTGCGGAAGATGTTCCTACCATTCACCAGACGGGTAATGGCCACACGCATTACATCGAACATGGGAATCAACAGGGTACCAAAACAAATCATTCCAACCCCTGTTGGCAACTGGCTGCCTCCCATCTGACCTACAACAATTACAACAAATGCCAACAAATAACCAATAGTAAGGCCGCCCGTTTCACCAAAGAAAAGTTTACGCCAACCGAAAAGACGCCACCCCATAACATTGCGGAACATAAATGGTAACAGGACGCCTATCATGCCGGCACATAACATCAGGATAAGATACTGATGTCCCCAAAAACAGAGGAATCCCATGACACTATAAGCTATCACTGCCAGACCTGAGGCAAGCCCATCGACATCGTCAAGCATCGGGATAGTGTTAGAAATATACATCACTGCAGCTACCGTAAGAGGGATTCCTATCCAAGGAGAAAGTTCATATACGCCGAACAAGCCTTGAAGATTGTTAATCCAAAGGCCTGACAACGGGATCATCAGAGCAGCAAGAAGTTCAATGATCAACTTTGAACGCATGGAAACACCGATGAGGTCATCCATCACACCTACCAGATACATCGCAGTAAGACCAGCGACCATCATGACGAATTCCACAAAATAATCGGCAGTCTCACCATTAGTATTAAAAGAGCCTCCCAACAAGAAAGTACCTGCCAAAGGTATGCCGACACTAATCACCAAAATAGGAAAAAGCGAAACGCCCCCCAGTCTGGGTACGTTTCGCCTTTTCTTTCCAGTTAATTCCATAGAAGTCTCATCTGCCAACTCTTTTTTCACACTTACCACAAGGATGTGGGGGATTATATAGAGTGACAGAAAAACCGCCAAGAATAGGGGAATAAGTATCGAATAATATATCATTAAGTATCTTGCCTCAGCCTAAATCGGCGACAAAGATACTACTTTTTTTCATATCAACCAAATTTTTGACGGACAAAAAAAACAAAAGGGAGAAAAAGTGGTCAGTGACGTATCAGGCCGTTTGACAGCGACTCTATTCTGTCAACAATAGCTTCACGACAGAAACGCGTATTCATCAAATGTTCGGCAGAAGCCTTGATACGCGCCTTGTCTTCATCTGTCAAATTCAGCATCTCACGGAATCCTCTGGCAATATCCTCCACATCAACGGGATCGCAACATACACCAAGGCCATTCTCTTCTATAATTTCTCTTCCCGCACCTTTGATAATACCCAAAACAGGCTTTCCTGATTTCAGATAAGACTGGAGTTTATAGGGCTCCGTTTTATCAACACCAGCCATCGGTGTCAGAGGCAACACCAAGTAATCATTCTTCGACAAGACGCTGTTTATCTCTTCATAGGGAATCCTACCATGGAAAACAACGTTCTTACACCCCACATCTTCTGCAACTTTTTTCTCATGATCAAGAGTGGAGCCATCCCCAACGATATTCAATACAGCATCATTGAGTGAGGCTCTTGCAAAGCCGCGTATAGTGTTTTCAAGGTTCTGAGCCTTGGACACGTTGCCAGTAAAAACAAAGTTAATCTTAGAACTATCAAAGGATAATGAAGTCGGCTTTTCCTCAGAGTCCACCATCCAGTTTGGTGCATATGTCAATTCCGCGTCTGGGAAATACTGATGGATGGTATCACCAAAACGCACACTGCTGACCATGATTGCATCAGCATGCCCATAGACATCTTTAATGACATGATTGGTAATGGTAGAAACAGGCGGAACATTGGGGAAACCATACATATAGACTGTATCAGGCCATATGTCATGGGTCCAGACAATCACTGGAATACCGAATTTCTTTTTGGCATAGACGGCAGGGAGAGCAACAGAAAGAGGGCCTGTATGATAAACGATGATAATATCCATACCATCAACCAGCTGGGATATAACTTGTTTCCCTCGTTTGACATAATAAAAATAGTTTTCAATCTTCTTGAGTTTACTATCCCGATAACCTTCAATAATGTCAAACCGATGAATTTCAATTTCCCCCCATTTCTCTACAGAATACTTGTCATTACTATATCCGGGATAAACATGACCAGCAGGATAAGCGGGCTGACGGGTCATCACTTTAACATGATGACCTCGTTCAACCATAGCTTTTGCAAAATCGTTGACATGGAAGTTCTCTGGATAGAAAACTTCTGTGACAATTAGGATATTCATGCTTTGCGCCAGATCATTTTATTGACGATACCCACATAACTCTGAATAATCTTAACAACCTTGGTTGAAACATTCTCATCGCTGTAAGCAGGTACAGTCAGGCCAGCATCTCCATTCTGCCACATTGACACAGCAAGGTCGACAGCCTGGAGAACATATTCAGAGGTGATGCTACCGATGGTGAACACTCCCTTGTCCATAGCCTCGGGGCGTTCCGTAGATGTTCGGATAGAAACAGCAGGGAACTTAAAATAGCTGCCTTCCTCAGGTATCGTACCACTATCGGAAACAACACAGAAGGCATTCTGCTGCAGTTTGTTGTAATCGAAGAATCCAAGAGGTTGGTGCTGAATGACACGTTTATCAAACTTGAAGCCTCGCTGTTCGATGTACTTCTTTGACCGAGGGTGACATGAGTAGAGAATAGGCATATCATACTTTTCCGCCATCGCATTAACAGCATTCATCAGGGAGAAGAAATTGGACTCAATATCAATATTTTCCTCGCGGTGGGCAGAAAGTAAGATATATTTACGTGGCTCAAGACCAAGCTTGGTCAATACGTCACTATTGTTGATCTTATCTATGTTTGCAGTTAGTACCTCTGCCATCGTAGAACCAACACAATAAGTGTACTCTGGACGGACTCCTTGATCAAGGATATAACGTCGTGCATTCTCTGAATAGCAGAGATTGACATCACTCGTAACATCAACTATACGGCGGATGACCTCTTCTGGAAGATTCTCGTCCTTACAACGGTTACCAGCCTCCAAATGGAAGATGGGGATCTTCAGACGTTTAGCAGAAATGACACACAAACAAGAATTAGTATCGCCTAATACAAGGATGGCGTCGGGTTTTTCTGCATCAAAGAGTTCGTACGACTTTGCCAGCACATTACCCATCGTCTGTCCAAGATTGTCACCGACAACGCCCAAATAGAAATCAGGTTCACGAAGGCCCAATTCCTCAAAAAAAAGCTTGTTCAGATTATAATCGTAGTTCTGCCCCGTGTGTACGATCTTCAAATCGAAATATTTATCACACTTCTTGACAATCTCTGAAAGTTTGATAATCTCAGGTCGTGTACCCATGACTATCATCAACTTAAGTTTACTCATAATGTTTATCTTTTTAATCGTTATAATATTTCGGATACAATTCACGATGTGACTGAACCCACCGTCTGACATCTGCAACCATCTTGTCATAAGAAGGCACAACAATGTCTGCATCGCCAAAATCCTGTACTAATGACTTATCAACTCGTTGGTTATCTATTCTGAGTACTTCACGCCCATGAGGAAAGTGTTTCTCAAAGAGCTTCAGTAGTTCATATTTACTGATTGACAATGTAGGAGTACTTTGGAAAATGCCATGCTTGCCTTGAGTTAACAGAAGTTCGATTTCACGGGCATATTCTTCGGTAGTCACACCAGTCCAGATGGCATTGGCAAAACCATTCACCTGGCCTTGTTGGCGAAGGAACCAGTTCAACAGACTACCATCATCCTCTTTCAAAGAAGGTCCAATGAGTGACACGCGAATGGTGATATCCTTATCGTTTATTAGTTCACCGACAGCCTTGGTTCTGGCATAAAAGCTCTTTGCATCAGGCACATCATTAACAGTATATTGGCCTCGTTCTCCAGAAAAGATACAATCAGTACTGCGATGAACCACCACAATAGAAGTGCCTGCAGTAATCTTCTCCAAGCAATGAGGCAAATAGCAATTAACATAGGCAGCCTCTGCCTTGTCCGCTTCTGCATCTTGATTGACGACAGCAATGCAATTAATAACAGCCTCTGGACAGTATTGTTCTATTGTCTGCTGGATCAATACCACATCATGGTAATTTCCTGTCACCTGACGAACCAGACCAAGGTTCTCTTGATCATACCCCATCACTTCATGACCTTTTTCCTTGAAATATAAGGCTACAACATGTCCTATGGTATTGTTACATCCTAATATGAATACTTTCATCTTGATTTTATATTATTCAGAACGGATATCACGCGCCTTTGCCCTAGGAATCATTCCAAGGTCTTCCTGGATGAAGCGCAATTTCAACAACAACTCCTTCATTCCCACTACATCTAAGCGATGAGTATTATGAGAGTGATAGTCCTCGAACTTAGAAATTTCCGAGTTACCTTCAGTAAAATACTTATCGTAGTTCAGGTCTCGAGAATCACAAGGAATACGGAAATAGTTCCCACAATCCTCAGAACGCATCATTTCTTCACGGGTAACAAGCGTCTCATATAGTTTCTCACCATGGCGAGTCCCAATGACCTTGACCTCTGTTTCACCATACTTAGGGTCAATCTGTGCATATACCTCCTTCAATGCTTTTGCTAAAGTCTCAAGAGTTGCTGCAGGAGCCTTCTGTACAAACAAATCACCATTACGGCCATGGGTAAAGGCAAAAATCACCAAATCGACAGCATCATCAAGAGTCATCATATAGCGTGTCATATTAGGATCTGTTATAGTAATGGGCTTACCTTCCATCATCTGTTCCACCCACAGGGGGATAACGCTACCACGGGAAGCCATCACATTGCCATAGCGCGTGCAACAGATAGTAGTTTTAGCATGATCACCAAGAGCACGCCCTTGAGCGATGGCCACCTTCTCCATCATAGCTTTTGAGATACCCATCGCGTTGATCGGATAAGCTGCCTTATCTGTGCTTAACACCACCACATTTTTCACCTCATGAGCTATGGCAGATAGTAACACGTTGTTTGTGCCCTCAACATTCGTACGAACAGCCTCCATGGGGAAGAACTCACACGATGGCACTTGTTTTAAGGCCGCTGCAGAAAAGACAAAATCCACACCACTCATGGCAAAATCTACAGCCTCGCGCTGTCGGACATTACCGATGTAGAATTTCACTTTATTGCAGACATCGGGACGCTGCGCCTGAAGGTAATGGCGCATATCGTCCTGTTTTTTTTCATCACGAGAGAAAATGCGTATCTCCCTAATATCGGAATCCAGGAACCTGCGAAGAACGGCATTGCCAAAACTACCGGTACCACCTGTTATCAACAGGGTTTTATCTTTAAATACTGACATATAGAGTTATTTACTTATTCTTTCCAATATCTTTACAAGCTTATCTGCACGCTGCTCGTAATTGTCGAAATGCTTCAACTGAACTGTTCCGTTTGCAACAAGCTGTCGTGCATAGGCCTGATCCGTAGCCACTCTATAAATGGCATCAGCTGCAGATTGGCAATCTACCGCATTATAGTAACAAGCAGCCTCACCACACAAGCCACGAGCAAACTGAAGATCAGTAGTTACAATAGGTTTCTTCATCCGCATCGCCTCTGGGTATGTCGCCGTAAAGCATTCAATCAATGTAGGCATGAACATGATGTCGCACTGAGTATAAAGCGAGGGGCATTCCCTAAAATCCACCTTACCTATAAAGACGAAAGCTTCGCGTATATCGTCAGGCACAGGCATCTCCTGTTGGTCAAAGGTAAGAACAAATCGTACAAGGAAATCAGGATGATTTGTCTTTAAACATCGAACCACACCAATGAGTATTTCAAAATTCTTATGTGGATAATAATTAGAGACGGAAAGGCATGTCGTACCCGTGAACTCTGACAAAATAATAGATTTCTGCCATGCATCGGGTGTATCAAATACCTGATTATAATAATTGGTGATGGTAAACACTTCCCTATTCCCAAAGAGGTTTTCAAGTCTTTTGCTGATAAAGGGGTTCTCCGTCCAAAAGAAATCTGCACTCTGTTTGAATGAATATTGACGGATTTTACGCCACCAAAACCATTTTATGCGCTCTCTTTTTGTCATCCGAGCATAAAAAGGCGACTCTAAAATAACCAACTGAGCCATGGCGAATCCACTAAGATGAGGAACCTTAGGACACCATCGCGAGGGACCGAAAATAGTCAAGACTGCATCGACACAATGCCCAGACACAAGATTATCCATAAACCGGTCACGCCCAGTAATAATGGTCATTAAATTATTAGGCATATTGTAAGAACAAACCTCCACATGCTGAAGCTCTGCTAACTTTTCCTTGGTTGACGACAAGTTGGAAGACAACACCACTACAAAATGATGTTGCGGAAAGCGATTGAGTTGTGAACAGAACGAGTCAGCAACTTGTATTCCACCACCTATTTTAAGATTAGAGCAATTAATCAGATAATTCATAGCCAAACATCCGATTCAACATATACGCGCAAAATACGAAAGCATAATATGCAATCACTAGGAACAGTACGCCTCTTAATAGACCTATGGGGGAATACAGATACCAACGGAAGGTAGTACTGGCGACCCAGACGGCTAGACATTTTTTCAATCCAGATGACACATCTTCAATGTCAATGGACAGATTCACGTAAAAAGCTACCAAACAAGCTGCTATCAAAACACCTAACTCACCTAAATAGAAATAAAAATAAAAGGGAACCAAGCCACCGCCATAATGTACGACATAGTCATGCGAGATGGCTGTCAGGTGCATATCAGGATCACCGCCAATAAAGATTGACTTCACAAATTCCCCAAAATACACGAAGACTTCCTGAACAGAGAACTTATCCAATATATAAACGAACGACTCTGATGTATAATAGGCCGAATAGGCCGTATCCAGCGCAAAGCCACTCTCTACAAGGGAGGATAGAATAGAAGTGACTTCAAAGTTACCTGATAAAAGTTCGCCTCTCACCACACCAATGATACTCATCAGGAAGAACATCACCGTGATACCACCAACGACAATAGGCATACGCACCCTATGCATGAGCAGCATGATATAGGCACACAGGATGAATTGGACACCCAGAATTCGACCTCCAAAGACAAAATTCTGGAGGCTATACAATACAATCATAAAGAGCCCCACCATCAGATAGATTCTTTTCATGCCACAATAATAGAAATAAAGTGCAAAGAAAATCAGGGAGTATTCATACAAAGGGCTGGGAGACCCTCGCTGTCCTTCTTCCTCAGGAGGTGTAAAGCCGAAAAAGAAAACAATTGCCAATATTACCACAAGGAACAACAAATTCCATCTTTCCAGATTTTCAGGTTTCACAAAGATGTTGACTGAAGGATTCGGCAGGATAAAATCCCACTTCACAAAGAGGAACAGTAACAGATTGAACAATGCCAAGATATTCAATGATATATTGGTCGTACTCCTTGACAACGCATCTGTGAAGATCGTATTGTCAAACCTCATGATGAAGTTGGAATAGATGATACTGTAATTGGAGAACAGGATGATAAAGAAGATAATAAATAGCAGGAAGTTCCTACGTGACTGCAAGAGCATATAGAAATTAGCCATCAGCACATAAATATAGGAATAAGGCGTCAAGTCTATATCCATGCCCCAAATCACATACACGAGGAACAATGCCGCGCTGTTGATTAGCAGAAACACTCTATAATAATACAGACTTAACATAATCTTCACCAGATTTCACTTCCAATAGACATTTATAGAATGATGGCTTACCTGTTTCTCCACTGGTGGCAACTTCATGTAATCGCCGAAATCCTTCGTCAAAATATCATCATAACCCTGAGCCACCATTGCCGTCGTGTCTTCGAATGGCATTCTGACCATTTTGGCAAAAGAGGTTTTCATATAGGGAGCTGCCTCCGGATAGCCAGAGGTGTTATCACTCAATAGGCAATTATCCCGTTGATTATACTTCTGTGAATAACGACTAATACACTGAGCTAAGAAACGATAGGAGAATGGAGCCAGTATCACATGCCCCAACGCAGCCAGGATATTCCTGATCAAAGCCCGATTCTTTGACCAAGCCAATGATTTCAGTAGATAAACATTTCGCAGCATAAACAGCTTACGCCGATAGGCATTTCTTTCTGCGACATCCTCTGGAATCTGATCCACAGGGAAAACATCGATACCCAAACCTATTCCCGTATTATTCGATGCCAATTCGACACACAAGGTTCGTTTATCATAAAACTTAGCATAAGGTCTGTTCCAGCGTACATCACTTTCCAAAGAAGCAAAGCCATACTGAGCCGTATCCAGAAAGTACTGAATGAGCTGATCATAGTCACTGCGAAGGAGAAACACATCAATATCATCGTCCCAAGGGATATACCCTTGATGGCGAACAGCACCGATCAGCGTGCCATAAGCCAAGGAATACGAAATATGGTGTTCCGTACAAAATGCATCCAAACTTTTCAGCAGTTCTAGCTGGACATCCTTTATTTCCTGGATAGTTAATTCTTTCATATCTTCTTTATATTCATCAATTGCTTTTCAACTGTTCTTAATTCTGATTCCGTGTCAATCTCATAGAGGTCATCAAAACGACGAACCAGAATCCGGAGAGACGGATAGAGACTAACAACAGACTGGTCCCAAAAAAGATTGGTATAATCGTCAGAATGCATCTTCTGAAGCAAGTTATCTGCAATAGCCTGGGCATCGGCCTTAGTCCAGAAAGAGATACCAGACATGATGCACCCCTGCCCACTTCCGATATTAATGTTGACAAGCCGATCTTCAGCATCCGTCACCAGCCCCCACTCGTTGTCATAATGATCATGCCATTTGGCAAAATAGGTAGACTGCTGGATAGCTGTCGTAAAACAGTTCCCGTGCATATAGACATCACCTTCTACGACCCAAGAATCACCAAAGCGGTCAAGAACCTTATAAAGCGAATAAATATTATTGCACGAGTTAAAGCGTTCGTTATAAACGATATCGACGCCATATCTATCTTTCAAATATTCCAAGCGAACAGCCTGATAACCAGAGACAAGAGTGATTTCATGTATGCCTGCTTCATGTAGGAATAATATCTGACGCTCCACCATCGGTGTACCACATACAGAGACTAAGCACTTGGGAACATTGTTGGTCAATGGCCGTAGGCGCATTCCCATGCCTGCAGCCAGAATAATCGCGTTCATTTTAGTTCATTTCCTTCAAATATAGATTAACATCCTTAAAGAACGACCAGATCATGATGATGATGATGATGCCGATGGGGAAGGCTGCAATGATCGATACAGACTGCAGACCATACATGGAATTCTCAGAGAACAACAAACCGATGGGGAATAGTATAAACATAATGGCCCAAAAACCTCGGATAGCCTTATGCGGTTCTTCATTATCACCCAAACGCTTATAGGAATAGATTGATGCAATCAACGTCAACGTATCGAAAGAGGTAGAATAAAACATCACCATGGTAATCACTAACAATAACAAAGCAATACTTGGCATCGGCAAGGTGCCCAAAATCTGAAGGATGGCATCATAATAGGTACCACCAGCGTCAATGAGGCCTACCACATCCAGACCATGTTTCATCTGCTGGGCAAGACCATAGTTACCCAAAATAATAAACGACGTGAAAGTACCGGCCAAAGCCCAGCCATAACCACCAATGAGAGTGTTCTTGATGGTACGGCCCTTACTAATCATACCTATAAAGAAAGGTGTGCCAATGGTCCAAGCCATCCAGTATGCCCAATAGAAAAGGGTCCAGTTCTGTGGAAAGGAAGTCACACGCAGAGGATCCAAATTAGTTGAAAGGCCTATAAAATTCTGAACTAGATTGCCAATTGACTGAAAACCTGTTTCCAAAATATATCTAGCCTCACCACCTAAAAGGAGCACATAGGCCAAGAAGGTAAAGAAGAAATATATACACCACTTGGCCATCTTGGAGATGCCCTTCATACCAAACCATACCGCTAAAGTATAGATGAAAGCAATTAGAATTAAGATTGTTATGGTCAGTGTGATGCTGTCAGACAAGCCCCAAACCTTACAGATGGCAGCAGAGATCAAAGGGGTGGCCAATGAAAAGGTAGTGGCAATACCTGCCAACATGGCTAAGATAGCAATAATGTCGATAAAGCGTCCGAGGCCACCATCTACCATATCCTTAAATATAGGACGACAGGCCTCAGAAAAACGCTGACGTTCACGTTTACGAACATGGATCATAAAGCCAAAGCAAACTGCCAGCATCATATGAAAACACCAAGCAATCGGTCCCCAATGAAACAGCGGGAAGGTAGGTGCCCAATCTTGCATACTACCCATGGCTTTCACATGAGGATCGCTTGCATACATCGCCCATTCTGAGAGCGAATAGAACATGATGTCAGCCGCAAGGGCTGAGGTAAAGATCATGGCACCCCACATGAAATTGCCATACTGAGGCTGCTCCAATCCTCCAAGCTTCACATGACCGTATTTAGAATAAGCTGTCCATATTGTGAGCCAGAACACCCCCACACCTAGGATGGCATAGTAGATGCCACAATCATCTCCAATAAACAGACGGATAGCCTCCAACACTTTTTTGGAGGCATCGGGCCATAACATAAACACTGTACCAAGGGCAGCCACACCTACGAAGGGGATTATCGTTGTCAACCAGTCGATGCGCCCTTTCAAACTATCTATCTCTGACATTTTTTAGTTTTGCTGTTGTTTCAATTTACGTAATGTGGATAAACCACGATTGAACCGGTCAATGCCATAGGACCCCAGGTTATCGCCTTGTTTCTCCTTGATGACCGTCCAAATGGACCAAAGTATATCCTGAAGGAACTCATAAATAAGGATTTTTTTCTTGGCCTTGGCTGGTACATCGCCCTCAAAATAGCAGTCCAAGAAGAATTCCTGGCTTTCCTCAGAGAAGTCTGACTCCAAGAATAGAGCCGCAAACTCCCAGTGAGGATCATTCATTCCACTGTATTCCCAATCGATGATATAGATCTTGCCATGTTCATCTTTGATAAAATTCTCTGGAACGGCATCATTATGACAAGGCAGGACCTGTACACCGAGCTGATTCAGTCTTGATTCCATGGCAAACAGGTCTTCACGAATAGTCTCATAACCATCATACATATGTCCATCACACTGAGCCATCAGGGTCTCATATTTCCGAATCTCATGGAAGACATTAAAATCATTATTGAAACGGATGTTTGAATGGTGAAGGGTCTTATAGATACCCACCACTTGCTGAAGATTGTCCTTACGTTGAATCGTACCAGCATTCAAAGTTTCCGCCTGATGGATATAGTCAGTCAATTTAATACCTGTCTGATGATCAAAATAAGATATATTCGGACTGATACCCAACCGACATCCCTGAAACGAGTTCTGCTCCTCGAAAGTCCTGACAACCATGCCCTGGGAGCCATTACCAGGAACCCGAAGCACGTATTCCCGGTCAGGAAACGTCACTTTAAAATTTTTATTTGACAATCCGCCTATCTGTTCAATGACTGCCTTTGAAGCCACATCTACATTAGGGAACATCTTCTGAAGATAAGATACCAGGTTATCATGATCGAAAGGGTTTTCCTTGCGTCTCAGTTTGGGATAGATATAGTTTCGAAGATTATACAAGTCCTCTTCTTTATCAACCTCGCCCCAAATCAAGTTTGTAAACCGCAGGAAGGAGCGTTCCAAGACAGAGGTGCAATCCATAAACATATATTCGTAGTTCATTAGCGAATTGTTACACTGCTTCCATCTGCGAAGCATCTGCTGATATGTTTCGAAGGAGATTTTGCTAATTCCCATCAGTTCGCCCTCAAATCGACATAACTGATGCTTATCCTTACTAACCTTTGTAATAAAGCCTTGATTTGTCTCTACAAAAGCCTCATCACCACTGCCAGACTCCTCAGTGATGGTCAGACAGTTCTTTTGCGCTGTCTTAGCCAAGGACTCCAAGACCTTACTCTCAAAGAAGGTATCACCCTCTACCAGCAAGAAATCTTCCTGAATAAAGTCCTTGGCAACTGCCAGTGAAGCCATTGAAGCCGTATATTTATAATCCGGTGCTTGGATCAGTTTGACCTGTGGGCTGGCATATTTCCCAAAGAGTCCTGCCTGGAAGCCTACAACAATGGCGATATGGTCGAATCCCAAACGGGAAAGGATGTCTAGTGTTCTGTCTATAAGACAGACATTTCCATCAAAAGGTATCAGAGGATATGGAGTCTCCGAGTCCTTTTCTCTTCGAGCTGCCAGAATGACTGCTGTTCTCATCGTTTCTTAAAAGGCAAATGATGCGATGAAATTCACATGTGACTTCTCGTAAACAGGGTTGACGATATAGGCGACACTTAGCGGAAGGGTGAAATTCTTCATAGCTAATCTATAGGTATATTTCAACTCGATATTACAGACGCCGAAACTGTGGGCATAGCCATTATAGCAACTCTTGTTGAATGCCACACCTGTATTCAACCCTAAACGATGGTCGTTGAGGAATTCATAGTGGCCACCCAGCTCTGCATACGTAGAATAAGCCTGTTTACCATCAACTTTCTTATCAGCACCAGCAAAGTAATTACTCAGTACAAAATGAATAGGTACTGTCTCCGGAGCAATGGTCAGGACGGCCTCCAACCAATGGCCTGTCTCACGGCTCTTGAAGTTGAAATACTGGTCTTCGGGGGTGTCTAACGTCGGATAATAATAGTCATTGATTCCAATGGTCAGCCACTTATAGGTATAGTTAAGACCTAAATCAACCTCACTATACTTGCCATTGATGGCATAGCCACCCATCGCATAAGCATAAAAACCTTTATTAGAATAGTTCAGGCAAGGGAAAATCACTGGGGCTGCATCCTCTGTCATCATCTCCATACCACGCCAAATGTACTTGGTCTGCAGATCAACACCAACATGGAAATTAGACTCACGTTTACTAGTCTCTTGTGCCTGCAAGCTGACGAAGCCTAGACACAGCATAATCGTATATATAAGCTTTCTCATCATTAGTTCGATATTATCGGGGGAATCCTACCACATTAAAACAGAAATGAGGCGACATTCTTGATACTGACAATGAGTTGGTAAGCTGTGACATCACCCAGCAATTTACGTAACACATTATATAGTTTGTTCAGTTTATCCTGTTTATATACGAACGCATCATTATGATTCTTTTCAATCAAATCATAAATAGTATTATACAATTTGATGTCTGTCTCATTAGCACCCTTCTCGTTATAGATTTTGTCCTTATAGGCCCAGATGATCTCCTTATAAGGGGAACTATCGATCCGATGCGCCACAGAACCAGCCAACATGCGGTATTTCACCAATGGCAGGGGAAGCAAGGCCAAATCGCCGTAATCACTCATTTTCCAGAACAGCAACCGATCTTGGAAATACCTGACATTATTATACCCTCCCACCTTATTATAAATATCAGTACGATAAATAGCCCCAGAATGGGGAAATCTGTTCTCCTTGGCTATGGACCTCTTCAGATATGAAATTCTCGTCACAGGGAATGAATGTCCCAGTTCCACACTCTTATCATCAATATAGATAACAGGGCATGACAACAAAACTGTTTGAGGGTGGGATTCCATGTAGTCATATTGCAATGCCAATTTCTCTGGTAGCCACACATCATCAGAATCAATACGGGCGATATATTTTGCGGTGACATGACGACATGCTAACTGTGCAGCCATGCCCTCTCCACGATTAACATCCGAAAAAAGTTGAATTCTCGAATCATGATAACTCTCCACGATGGCCTTGGTGGAGTCTGTTGATCCATCATTCCATATGATAAATTCAAAATCCTGAAATGTTTGTCCCAAAACGCTATCGATTGTCTCTTTGATGTACCGCTCGGAATTATAACAGCACATGACGACTGAGATTTTTGCCATCTTCTTTATGAATGTTTAAAATTGATTTCTAACTTTTCTGATAACCTCCAGGTATGCCTTACCAAATGTCTCGTCAGGTTCCAGATAATTACCTTCACCCCACTCGTTCCATGACTTGATGACCAGCAAGGGTGACTCTTTTCTGACCTGTTGCTCATACACCGCCTTAAACAACCGTTCCCACTTCTGAGGAGTACTCTTATGCAAGATAATGCCTTTCAACCCTGAACGTGGAGAATGGTCGAAATTGGGAACAAGACATGGAATGTATTGAGGATGCTCCTTGAAATAGGCAATTGTCTCTTTCGCATAATCCTCATAGTGAATCACATGGGGACGATGCAAAATCTTGTCCAATGCCCTTCTGGTCAACGACCAGTTCCGGTCATAGACCGTTGCCATATTATCATATACTACAGCATCATATTTTTCCTTCACAATCATATGAGCCCTAGCCTCACCTTGAGCCAAGCCAAAGAAATAGAAACCATGAAGTCCATTCTCAACAGCCAAACGATTCCATATTTCTTTCATCAGGGCAAATGACGGGATGGCATCAGGTTCAAAAATGCCAAACACTAGTTTCCCTTCAATTTTCATGTATCGATGATCCTTGAAGGCGGGTAACATGGCCTTGAAATGGGCGATATAATCCTGTTCACCAGGATAGGTCTGTTCCATCAGTAGACGATTCGGCTTGTTGGGATCCCAGGTCTTCTGATACCAGCTGTGGTTAGCCCAACAGAGACAGAACGGGAAATCAGGTTTGCCAGAATCCACCACTTCCGTAAAGACACGATCCAACAGCCTACGGCCATTAAACCAATAGTGCCAATAGCAGAAGGCATCCACACCAGCCTCACGAGCCAGATCAGCCTGCGCCTCACGGGTCTCAGGAAGACGTAAGTCATAAAAGCCTAACTTCCCTGGCAACTTAGGCTGATAATGGCCTTTAAACAAGGGGCGAGCCTTCGCTACATTCGTCCATTCTGTAAATCCCTCACCCCACCATTTGTCGTTTTCCGGTGTCGGATAAAACTGTGGAAGATAAAATGCTATTACTTGAGGTTTCTTCATATACGTTTGATAATCTTTGCCGGGATACCCGCCACTACACAGTTTGCAGGGACATCATGTGTAACAACAGCATTGGCAGCAACAATAACATTGTCGCCAATATGAACACCAGCAAGAATGGATGCCTTATCCCCTATCCACACATGGTTTCCAATCACAACTGGCCCTTTGGAAATCAGCTGACGCTGAACTGGAGGCACGGACGATTCTTCAACAGAAAGTCCTCCATGAGCATTATCCCCAATATATACATAACGCCCCGTCAACAGTCCATCGCCTATCATTACTTCCTGACAGGCTGATATCTGGTTATACTCACCAATGCAACAGTTATTGCCGATGGTAATGGAAGGATGATATGTCAGCGTGCCAAACTGTTGCCAGCAACCGAGAACACTATGTCGGTCGATACTAGTATAGTCGCCTATCTTGATTTGCTTTTGGCCACCGCCCTGCAACAGGCAGGGGAAACCAATCCATGAATGCTCGCCCACGCCACCTAGGAAATGGCGGATCCATAATGTATAAAACGTATTTCTCTGGGCCTTTAGCCACAGACTTAATTTATAAGGGTAGAGTCTACTAGCTCCACACATCACTACCCCCAACAGAGCTTTCACCAAATTCTTCATGACTTGCTTGTAAACGTCACATTCAGACTCGTTTTAATGGCCAATGGAACGATGCAATTTCTCAAGTGTACAACGGCCAAGCATCTCCAGAAGATTAATCCGACACACCTTTGATTTCAACACATCCATCTTTAATGCCATGACCAGCTGTTTGGTAGCTGGGAAGCCACTCTGATTCTCCAGGTCAAGATAGCGATGGAAGAAAGTTTCATAATTAATTTCATCATAGGTCAGAGGCCGGTCTGATTTCCGAGTAGAGACCAACTGACAAAACTCTTGAGCGAATCGTTCTTCTGTCATAAGACCTCGTTTCAATCTGTCACCTTCATGTATGCGATAATCCTTATCCAAAATCAGCCTCTTGGCATAGTCCATCAGATCATCCATCACTGAGAAAGACTGAAACATCGCATCCTGATGGTTTAGCAGTTCCTCTATTCTACCTTCAGCATCTCCCTCCTCACAATAGGCAATTATCGGTTTCCCGTGTCTCGCAGCAAATTGGTTCATAAGTCCACCGCTGGTAGGATATGTTCCTAAGAAAATGTCTGTATTTTCAAAGACAGCATTAATATCAGAACGCGGACCAAGCTGGAACACCCGCTCTTTGTGTCGCATGCTATTCAGACCCTGGTCGAAGCGTTTGTCAGGGTCAAAGCCTGCCACTAATATATAGACATTAGGCGCAATAGCCAGAATAGCGTCCATCAAACGGAAGAAGATATCCTGCCTGCCTAGCATCTTATAGAGGGCTCCACCTGTAAACACAGTGACTGCATCAGAAGGGAATTCTGGAAATCCTTTGAAATCATCAGTCACTGGCATGATTGGATAAAATGGTAATACCAGCAACTGTTGTTCTTGGAAACCACGTTTCTCGATGGAAACCGTCTCCCCATAAGGCCTGAACTCGATATTGTAGTCCACAAATGACGCACCAAGCCAATAGGCGTGATCAGTGATATTTATGTTATACTTATTGACACCGCTCAGCGCATGACAAGTAAGCAATGGAGTACTATCCCATGGAGAAATATGAAGAAATAGATGAGCAGGTGCAAACCGACTGATGGTCTCGCACATCCTTTCAGATTTTTCTATTTGATTGAACTTCACATCAGTGAATGACAAGACCTCAGCCTTCGCATAATGCCCTAGTTCGTGCAAGATATCACTCCCTTGATCAATCGTGTTCGATGTACAGATGTACAAGATGGTCATTGCATTCTGCATCATCGCTCGTAGATACTGTTGTGTCAGACCATGATTATCCCAGCAAAACGAATCAATCATGACCACACGATCATCATACTTATCAGTCACCTCCACCTTCTTCAAAGTCGCATCAGCCACGAGCCTGATCATTTGTTCAGCCCTAGGGTCAGTATAGATCCAACTAAAATGATAAGCCCACACAGCCGCCGCCTCCACATCATCAAGTGTCTCTTGCCAGTGTCTCTCATTAGCATGCTGACTGGCAAAATCCAAAGTCTGACTATAGATGGAAGGTATATCCTGACTCGAATAAGGTCTCATCCTGACTAGCGATTATACAAACTGATTAATAGTATCAACAACCTTTTCAACATCACTTAAGGAAATAGCAGGGCCTATTGGCAAACTCAGCTCCTCATCAGCCAATCTCTCAGTAATCGGAAGACTTAACTGAGGCTGATTCCAAGCCTCTTTAGCATAGCACTCCTGCTGATGAGGCGCAATAGGATAATGGCAAACCGTACCAATTCCCTTCTCTGCCAGATAATCGTGCAAGGCATCACGCAGACTGTCTGACACGAGAATCGGAAAAAGATGATAGGCATTCTGATCATCAGGGAGTTGGTCGGGCAATGTGACCAACGGATTGTTAAGATGCTCATAATAATAGTGAGCCACCTTCTTTCTATGTTGATTATCCTCTAAAAGATATTTCAGTTTAACATCCAACACTGCCGCCTGTATTTCATCTAACCTACTATTTCTTCCTGCATATTTAAATACATATTTTTTCTGAGATCCATAGTTTGCCAAAGCGCGAATAGTCTTTGCAAGTTCTTCATCATTTGTAGTGACAGCACCGCCATCTCCTAAGGCTCCCAAATTCTTACCTGGATAAAAACTATGACCAGCCGCATCACCAATAGAACCTGTAAGCTTGCCATCAATGAACTTGCATCCATGTGCCTGTGCATTATCCTCAATCAATTTTAGATGATATTTCTTGCACAACTCACCAATCTTATGTGTATAGGCAATACGGCCATAGAGATGCACGATTGCAACAGCTTTAGTCTTTGGAGTAATCAGACTCTCTACCAAATTGTCATCAATCTCCAACGTATTCAATTTAGGTTCACAGAGCACCGGAGTTAGTCCGTTCTCTGTAATAGCTAATATGGTCGCTATATATGTATTAGCCGGTACTATTACTTCATCACCAGGTTGCATCACCCCCATCTCAATATAGGCTCTGAATATCCAGATAAGTGCATCCAGTCCATTAGCACACCCTATACAATACTTCGTGCCAATAAAATTAGCATAGTTCTGCTCAAACCGCTCATTTTCCTGCCCTTGGAGATACCAGCCTCCGTTAACCACACGGCGTACAGCCTCATTAATCTCTGCCCCATGTAGAGCCGTTACATCTTTCAATGATAAAAAAGGAATATTCATATTATAACTATCCCAACTACTATTTCTTACACATCATAATATTCTTAATCCGTAGGCCACCAGAATATTCCAGTCTAATGCCTATAATCTTATTACCCCATCCTGCACATCGTTGCTCATAAGGAGTCATATCATTGGTAGGAACCGTGAAATCCATGTTATTAATACAATATTGTTTTTCCGAGTCTATTTTCCTTTCACATACAAGTTCTGATGAACCAATCGAATTGATGTCTGTACTATTCTTTATGAACCGAACCCTTATAAATCCCTTTCCTTTCACAACTGCTTCATAATGAATATTGCCACATGGAATACCAAAATGATGATATACAGTAGTGTCATTTGTCACTAAAACAGGAATATCATCTTCATTTTCCACACTACAATCACCTTCATATCCATCAGGATTTGACGGGACTGTTTTGGATTCCGGAAGAAACTCTTTGGCTGTATTCCTTAGATGGGGATTATAAATGAGGTTACCTTCTATAAGAGAGTGATTAAAAGAAATATCATAAGCCTCCGATTTTGTCACGAACTCTATACCTGTTGTAGTGCCATATTTCAACAAGCCTTCCAAAATAATGCCTTCAGACCATGTATCCTCAGAATCAATTACCTCCCCCCAGATAATTCCATTTGCAGTATGTTTACGCCATGTTTCAATGGCATCTCGAAAGGTTCCCCCTCTGTCATACATTTGAACCTCAAGAGATTCTTTGCCTATAAACGATTTGTCTTTCTCATATTCACTAGCAATCTTGCTATAATCTACACATCGGTTAGTTGAATATATCAGCGCATCTGGTCTTGACTGAGAAGCATTCATAATATACTGATAAGACATACACGGCAAGGTCTGGCCATCTCTACGTCCCGGGTATGTTGCATCATGAGTACTTAGATAGCCCATTTTTTTAAGCACATCCGTCCAACTTCTTGTCTTGTATTCTCCATCCTTTGTCCTAAATAAAGAAGAAGTAAATTTCGCCAAATTATTAAATAGCTGCTTATTCTGAGAATCATAATACAATTTGCCATTTGATGGGAACACACACATGCTAGATTTTGATCCTGGCCATGACCAAGTGTACAAATCGACATGGAACTTATCTTGCACAAACAACTTAGTTACCAATAATATTCTCTCCCAAATCTCATGATTCGCGGATGTCTTACAACCAGTAAAGATTCCCCCCTTATAACACCCATCTTCTCTACTCCAACTGCCATTTGAACTACCAGAAGTACCCAAATAAGTATTTGAGAGGTTATCCAATATATCTATCAAATCACTATTATCATCAATATCTACTAGTCTCCTCACCAAGGGAGTCCGCTCTATGACATCTTTCCTGTCTTTCATAACAGAAAAGTATTCACGGATATACTGACATTCTTCGTCAGTGAGATTGCTCCATGTAGCATCTATACTAGGCGCCTGACTTCCAAGAGTCACTTTGACGGGTTCCGAGAGCATGTGTCCAAAAGCATTTTTCCCATTTCCCACATCATCTCTTAGTTGAGAGTTGCTTGGAAAGGGTACTTGGTTTCCTTCTGGAGAATCGGGATTTTGCCCATTAAATAATGGAGCATCAAAGATATAACTATAATGTTTCCATGTGTGATCACCCAGTTCGTGTCCGTTATTCAACACCATCTCCACAAGTTGCCTTTCCTCGTCTGTCACATCTGCAGAATAATGAATTCTATTAAACTCTGCTTTAGCGCCATATTTATTCAGCAAAGGAATAACTAAAGAAAAATCCGATGTCCGAAAATCATCAAAACCTAGTGCTATATATCTTTTTTCTGGCGTCACCTCACCAGAATATGCCATTTTTTTCAAGTTGGCCTTGCTTTCAATCATCCATATACTATCGCCAACAATAGAATCTGCACCGGCAAATTTAGCCTCGGAACACGAAACCAGGCATATAATCAAATAGAGACGGACTAATAATGAAATAGAAACAATACTTCTCATTTTGCAACTATTTCCTTCCTAAAAACTTATCCAAAAAGAGTTCATTTGACTTCTGAACACTCTCATAGGTCATAATGTCTCGAGGACCACAAAGAATGGCGTATCCAAACTTATCACGGTCACCATCATTGATATAATCACCATAATGCTCATTGACCTTGAGACCATCGTGGTTCTCAAAAAGTACCGTAATACGAGGATCAAGGAATTCTGTGATATTTGTGGCAGTCACACTGTCAGAGTCAGAAGGAATATCATAACCAAACCACATGGAGGCATTGGCCCCATTAAGATAATTGCCAGGCTCCACCTTCCCTCCATGGAGCATCTTCACATAATCTCCAAGATAGTCATGACCACTTGCAGCACTAACCGTATGGCTACAGATAAAGCCGCTACTACGCGCTCCCATCTCCACAGGGGTGAATGTTCCATCTTCCTTCATGATAATCTCCAGATGGCCGAACATGCTATGCAAGCCCAATGCCTTGTAACAGGCAATACCAAAATCTGCAATACGGTTCCAAGTTGCATCATCGTATTTTCGTGAGTTCCAATGGTGGATGACTGTCACATGGTTCTTCAGAGCATAGAGTGAATGATGCTGAATAGAACTACCATAGCAATTAACATTGCCATAGGCATCACCTAACATATCGACCGTGAATTCCTCACCTTCAACAAATTCCTCTATCAAGCAACGGTGATCAAATGAGGTTTCACGGGCTTTATACATGGCATTCTGAAGTGCCTCATGGGTCTGACCTTTTTCTAAAATAGTAATACCTCTTGAACTTGCTGCAACATTGGGTTTACAAATGAGTTTCATGTGTTGGGAAGTCTCATAGAGTTCATCCATCGGGAATTCATCGTCCATCTTGGAAATACGATTGAAGACTCCTGCCTTCATCCAACAATCGCGCATTTCTTCTTTTGACAACACCACATCAAACTTTTCTGGCATGGTTTTGTTACCTGCCCAACGGTTAATGGCATTTACCGTCGGTGCTGCCAGATCTATACTCGACAAAGCGCCATCCACCCTACCCTTCAGTCCGAGTTCTTCTAATTTCCGGATAATGCCGTCTTTATCCTTGACATCCATCTGGATAAAAAGATCACCTTCAATATCGGGATGATCATTCCATGCCACTACGATAACTTTATAACCAAACTCACGCAGTTTACAAACTTGTCCCCAAAGGAGTTTGTTCGCCCCCAAAAGCACAAAATATTCTTTCATGATTTACTTATTTCTCTGTATTCTAAGAATTCATTATAATTCCTGATATAATCTTCCTCTTGATATATTTCTGAGGCCAATACCATACAAACAGCCCCCGAGGAGAAATCATCAAGGTCACGCCAGATTCCAGGTTTAACCAATAAACCTTGATAAGGCCTATTCAAGACAAAAGATCGTTTTACGTTTCCATCATCCAGAGTTACTCGGAATGAGCCACTGGCAGCAATAATCAACTGATTCAATTCACGATGGGCATGAGCACCTCTCGATTCACCACCTGGCACATCATAAAGGTAGTAAACCCGCTTGACATCAAAAGGAACCGTTATTTTGTTCTCTACCACAGAAATATTGCCTTTTCTATCGCTATGATGCTTATCAAGCTCAATCATAGAACAGTCATATACACTAAATTTTGTCATCATGCTTCAGTCTTACAAATTCATCATAATCGTAAATATAATCCTTTTCGTCATACGGTGTTGATGACAAAACAAGAGCCAAAGAATTTGTTGAGAAATTTTCCATCTCACGCCATATACCTTTAGGGACATATAGTCCATAATAAGAACGATTAAGATGATAAATCGTCTTTTCTAATCCATCATCGAGCACCACATCGAAGCTACCAGACAAGGCAATGATAAGCTCCTGGTTCTCCCAGTAAGCATGGCCACCACGACACTCGCCTCCAGGCACATCATATAGCCAATAGGTACGTTTGATTTCAAATGGAATATGATTGAACTGCTCAACGAAGGACAAGTTACCACGAACGTCGAGAAACTTGGGGAGTTGTATAATCTGGGGAGATTTCATCATCAAAATGGGTTAAATAAACTTCGGCATTCTCTTTCGAATTTGCTCTACTATCTCGTCATCCAACAAATGAAAGCATTTACAACAAATGAGATAGATAGCTGCACCGACAAGCCCCCCCACGATTAACTGGAGGTATTCATTTGAAATTACAATTAAAATGCCATATAATCCTAAAGCCATCAGTAACAAGGAAAGAAAAATCATTCTCCAATCGGCAATCATCTTCAACAAGCCATAGCCAAACATTCCACCAATAATCTGTGAGGACAAAAGAAACATAATCAATGAAACCAACAAAGTGGAAAAAGCCATTGCCTCAACGCCAAAAGGCACGGCAATGATTATACCCAATATAGTCAAAGGAGCTTCAATAAAATACAATTTCATATATAAAGATGTATTACCAACACTCCTCAGAAGATTCGTATTCGTAGCACCGATAGGCATCAGCATCCTACCCAAGAGCAAGAATTGCATGATTGTTACACAAGGCAACCATTTCTCTGTAAGAAGTACCAATACTAATGGTTTTGCTAACAACGTTAATAAAACGGCTATCGGACCAACAATCAACACAGCATTAAAAAGAATCCTCTTATAGACTTTCAGCTGATAATCCCGATTATCTTGAATCTTACAAAACATAGGGAATGAAACACTCGACAGAACCGTAGTCAGCAACCCAGCAGGAACCTCTGCCAAACTCTGAGCACGCGTATAGAAACCCACTTGTCGGCTTTTATAATACCTGCCAACCAATATGGAAGAAAGATTTAAGATAACGACATTCAAAACACCTGTGACTATCAGTCTTGATCCATAGTTCCACAATTTCATAAATGAATTTTTATCAAAAATCCATTTGGGAAACCAATGAGAAAAAAGAGGGAACATGACTACCGAGACACAAGTATAAAGCAATGTTTGGACTACCAAAGACCAGACCCCCCATCCTTTGTAAGCCATCACCAGCCCTACGACACTACTGATAATCAAACTTGTAAGTGATATGAACGTCAAGGGTCTGAATTCCATTGCTCTCGTCATTTTGGCTCTTTGGACAATAATCAGCGAACCTAAAACGACATTTATACACAATATTTTTGTCAGCAGGCACAATTCTGGTGTATGATAGAATGTTGCAATCAATGGCGCGCCCAAAAACAACAAGGCATACACAGTTAATGAAACAACAATATTAAAGAAGAATGCCGTTGAGTAATCCCTATCCGAACAATCAGGTTTCTGTATTAATGCCTCTGTGATTCCGCTTTCAATAAAGACTTGTGAAAGTGAAATAAAGACAGTCAGCATACCTACTAATCCAAAATCTTCAGGCGACAATATACGGGCTAAGATGACAGAAAAGACCATGCCCAATCCTTTCAAAAGAACGTTCTGAATGAATACCCATGAAAGCCCCGAGAAGAACTTGGATTTTATATCCTGCTCCATTAACTGCGATAAACAATCTGATTGTCAATACTGTCCAAAATATCATTTACAATATTCTGGGATGGCTGTCCTTTTGGCATAATCACCTCCTTTACGAACTTGGCCCGTTGTTCCTTTAGCGGATCAACACCATCTATCACATTCTTGATGAAATTCTCTACTTCCTCCATACTGTATGCACTGGCCTTGTAATGCTGTCTTAAGCATGCAAGCCCTAACTTGCCATACATTTCTTCCAATGGGACTGAATAAACTGTACGCAAAACAGGTTTATTCATAAACAGATATTCAAACACAAAGGATCCACAATCATGAATCATTGCATCACTCGAATGAAACAATTCTGCATATTGCCCCTCTTGACAAGCTGTATTAGGAGAGTTCCTCCATATAGCATAATAATCATCAGTCTTTTCTTTTCCCCACAATTTCACCAAATTATTATATAACACTGGATGTGGTTTAAATACGAATTGAACCTTATCCCGATATTTCCGAGCAAGTTCCACCATGAAATCACACATTGGAATAAAGCAACTCTGCGCATAGAGAGTTCTTTCTATCGTGTGATGCGGAGCCCAAATAATACGTTTAAAACTTGTGTCCTTTATCTTCCAATCTTTTAATGAGAACTCATAATCAGGGTTAATAAGATCCTCAATCTCTGGATAACCAGTTACAACCATATTTCTGCCGTGAACACGCTGTTCCTTAATGGCAGTTTCCTTCTCATAATCATACTCAGCATACTTTCGCCATACCAAATTGTGCAATAAGGCATCGTTACTGAATTTAGGGCTAGGACCACTATTTATAAAATAAGGTACATAAATACCCAATATATCCAAGTAATTGGTTATATAATACTTTTTATCTACAAGTCCTTCGTAAGGACTAGAGTAGAAAATCAAATCTGGACACAATTCTTTTCTGACATCAACATACCTGTCACTTACTTCATCATACGCCTTTACCACATGATACCCCTTGCTTGTAAAGCAATCCACGCAATCCCTCATTCTCCGAATCATATTCTCTCGGCCATTATTAACAATCGGGCAAGCAAGGATTATTGGGTCAAATCTTGGATGCTTAGCAAGTTGCTCATAGACTTTGTCATATTGCCATGAAGAATCGAACGTAGCAAAAAAAACACATCTGAGGACTTTCTTACCTTTTAAATTCCTGATTGCTTGTTCATGCAATGGAGCAATGTCTTTTATCAATCGATATTCCTTATATTGTGTTGCCCAACGACCAACTTTATATTGTATATGGATGGGAATTTTCCTAATAAGCGTAACAATATCCATGTTAAAAAAAACTAAAATACCAAGTTAATTATTCAAGGGTTTTGAAAGCAATATATTTATCCAAATCTGCAGGTGTACCCGTACCATGCATCTGAGAAAACTCAATATCATAAATACCGAACTTTTCCCCTTGAGCTATAGCATAGTTATAGACAGGGGCTACGTAGAACTCATTATTCACGCGATCATTGTGAACAACCATATCCACGGCTCCATTTACAAACGAACAACCTTTAGCATAATAATATATGCCCACGGTAGCATGGGTTGAGATTGGCTGTTTCTCTCTCACCTCTTCCACAATTCCATGCTCATCTACCTTTGCAAAACTATAGCTAGGATTCATTGTCTCATCTGTAAAACAGAGAATAGAACCGTCAAGATGTCTGTTGTCACTATCAGCAATATAGTCAGCAACATTCATATCTACAATCTGATCAGAGTTGGCTATCAGCAATGGCGTATCGTTATTAATCAAGCGGTGGGCATAAAGTACTGTACAGGCAGCCCCTTCCGTCAACTTATCAATCATAACATACTCTACATTGTAATGCATCCTAATCCACTGAATGGTCTCTGGTTCACTCTCATAATGATCTCGGCGAACAAGCAGGATAAACCTAGCATTCTGAATGTTCAGGTTATCAAGCACATGACAGATCATAGGTTTGCCAAGAACGTCAATAAACGGCTTCGGTGTCTTATAACCAGCCTTTACAAACCTGCTTCCAGCACCAGCCATCGGTATTACAATATTAATCATAAATCAATTGAGGCCAAGAAGATTATTTATCTGGTTCTCTTTTGATAAGACCCAGACTGTAACACCTATAAATGCAAGGAAAAGACAAACAAAAACAATCCGTTGCCCATTTGGCCCTGAGGGACCAAGGGGGACTGTCGCACGCTGAAGCGTCGTAAATGCAGGTGTTTCTTCCTGTACCTTTGCCTGGGCAGCTAAAACTTGAGCACTGATTGCCGTAAAATTGTTATACTGTAATTGCATTTCATTTTCCAAATCCGTTTGTTTCTGACGAACACTCTCTAGGATAACATCCTGATTGGAATCCATGAAATCAGCATACAACTGCCGAGCGCGCTCATAATCTTTCTTGGCAGTACGATGGAGCATCTTATAATATTCCAAATCATGACGGGATTTTTTAGTACGATACTCTGTCAGAAAATTCTGAAGACGAGCTTGTACTGAGTCTGCCAACAAGGCTGCAATATATGAATCCTGAGCTGTAACATTGATTGATATCAAATCTGTCTTCTTGTCAATTTCACACACCACGTTCTTATTGATTAGGGCGGCAATACGAGCCTGTTCACCAGTCAATTCGAAATTATTAACCAGTGTATCCCTTTTCTTTTCGGGAGACATCAATCCAAATAAATCCTCCCACCAAGGATATTTCCATTCGTTTTTAAGATAATCGTAATAAGTCATCAACAATTTTTCATTCTTGCGATGCAATTTAACAGGAAATAAGGACGTCTTAAAATCGGTGCTCTTCATCAAATCGGGATAAAGAAATGGAGTGATAGCATCGCCTCCTTGATTGGAAGAATTTCCTATATTTATACCAAAGGAACTGGCTATTGACATCAATGCCCCTGTTCCAGATCCTTTTGAGGACTCGGGAGCCAGTAAAATCTTGCAATTGTAATACGTTGGTATAGAATAAGTAATCAAATTGCCTATCACAAATGCGACAACCATTGCTAAAACGTATAGCCTCTTATATTTCTTAATAGCTGTCCATATCGCCTTCCAATCTATCGGCTTTGCTTTAGGACGCATACTTGTCTGACTCTGTTCCATATTCAAATTAGAAATTCTTAATCAAGTTGGTAACTGTAGCAATCATGGTTACCATCGTTGCCAGAGAGGTACCAAGTGACGCAAACATTGAAATGTTCTGGCTAGCCGAACGTGTCTTGTTCGGTACGATAATCTCACAACCAGGTTCTATCTTGCCTTTACTAGCCTTAGACACGGTTCCATTTTGATACAAGATATAAGCCTTTGAGCGTTTGGCACCAATACCATAGCCGCCAGCCTGATTGATATACCACTTATATCCCTTACCATCCATGTAGGCAACCGTATTCGGATACATCACATTACCATTGATTTTAACGGTTCCATTATATTCTGGTACTACAAGTCGGTCGCCTTCGCGTAGTACGACATCATAATCACTGCCAGGATGAGCAAGAGCCTTATCTAATTCTATTCCTACATAATATACACTATCCTGAGCCACCTTCGTGGAGTCCAGACCTGAACTTGCTTGCATCTGAGCCATAGCCAGCAAACGGTCTAAGCGGAATTTCTCATCCTCGTTCAAGGGGCGTTCGATACGAGCGCCACGGATGTAGGCTTGATTCGTTACGCCTCCTGCCGCCTTGACAACATCCGTAAGACGAAGGTTTTTCTTGGCCAAGGTATAAGTGCCCGGGAATAGCACCTCTCCTTCAACAGAGATATTACGCTGTGGCACATAGCCCGGACTACGACGAACATAGACTTCATCATAAGGCATAAGTGTAAAGTCTCTGCTCCCATCCACAAGCAAACCTTCCTTTAAGGTAAACGAGAAAGTCTTTGCAATCTCCTTAGCGTCAGCAGTAGCTTTCGGATCCATAATACGACGCGCCACATCTACTCTGGCCGTTGAAGCTGCATCTGTCAGACCTCCTGCCTGAAGGATAAAGTCTTCAATCGTCTCATTGTCGGCATATTCGTAAGTACCTGGGAATTGTACTTCTCCATGAATCGTGATGGTACGCATATTGGCTTTCTCTTTCTGAGTTGCAATGGTCAGCACGTCCTCGTTCTCCAAAGGTATATCTGCGACTGTACCATTCAAGATTCCTTCTACATCAACAGAAATCACACGCCAAGTACGGTCTGCTTTCATACGATGGAGCACAGCATGTGCCGTAAAAGCATCCTCTGTGACACCATCAGCCTGTTCAATCAAGGTCTTTACAGTTGTCACACCATCGCCAATATGATATCGTCCCGGTCTGAATACAGCACCTACAATCTCAACCATGTTCTCATATCTAGGCTGAATCGCACCCACTGCCACAGAGTCTCCGTCAGCCACACGGAAACTATTCATATCGAACTCATTAACGTTATAGACTGAATATTTATCTCCGGCAGTACGATTCACACGGACAGACTTCTTATAAGCATCTCCCGTAAAGCCTCCCGCATATTTAATCAGTGTGGCGATACTCTCATTCTTTTTCATCTCATAGGCCATCGGGCGTTTTACATTACCCGTGACATCCACGATACAGTCGTATGGACCAACCATAATGACATCATTATCGGCCAAACGAATGTTTGAAGACTGTTTGCCATTGAGAATGTAATCATAAATATCGACCGAAGCCACTTGTCTTCCTCCACGGAACACTTTGACATCACGGAGAGTACCCAATTTATTGACACCACCAGCCATATACAACGCATGGAACACACTGGCAAATGCACTTGAGGTATAAGTTCCCGGGGCTACGACCTCACCCATCACATTCACAGTGATAGTGCGCGACTGGCCAAGTGTCAATCGCACCTCAGAACTCTTATAACGTGCGCCTAAGGTCTTACGAATCTTGGCGTTAGCAGCCTGAATGGTAAGTCCGCCTATATGGATTGGCCCAAAATTCATCACGACGATGGTTCCGTCAGGCGTCACCTCTAATTCCTCTGATCTCTGAGAAGCCCCATAGACATCCACAAAGACTTTATCACCAGGACCAACAACATAAGAGGCTGGTGTAGCAATATTCATATTCGGTTCAAAAGAGAGTCGGCGCTGATTGAAAACATTACGTCCAAACACCGTCTTGCCATTAATGGTCAGGTCTGTAGTATCAGGGATATAGACAGCAGAACGGCCATTCAGCATGCCGTTCTCATCCAGCATAGAACCCATGCTGTTATAATTCATACCGGCTCCCGTCATGTAGCCAGCATCCATACCATTTACACCATACACGCCTGTCTGCATCTGAGAACTATTGCTTGCGAACTTACTCTGGTTTATATTGTTACCATAAGCATCTACTCTAACGGATCCGTTATTGCTACGTTGACGGCTACCTGTCGTAGAAACGTTAGATGTCGTCGTTGTTCCAGAACCAACAGTTTTAGTCTCGCCTGTCTGTTCATACTGACTACGAATACGTTGTAACTGCTGCATAGTAGCTCCTCGTTGCAGAAGGCTTGTCGCAATCTGTGCCTGAGAAGTTCCCGCTTTCATTTCCCGCTGGACATACTGAAGAACCTGTGTATCGCTCATCGTCTGCGACCATCCTAAGAGGGCACAGCATGAAAGAGCCATCAGTAAAACATATTTTTTCATTCGATTGAAATATTAATTTTCTTTTTCATCAATAGGTTTGCAATACCAACGCGTAATCCGCAATTCTACCGACAAACCCGCCAAAGTCTTTACAAACCAGTATTGTTTCTGCTTCCTATACAACCTGCCTCGGACACCCGAGAATGGACCATGTATGATTTCCACTTCCTTTCCCACCTTGATGTCATCGTTTAATGAGAATTCTATCAGACCTTCAAAATCCGGATCACACAACAACCTGAATTCAGCCATCTCACGACTTGGAATTTCAAAAGGACAATCCGTTTCCTTTGATTTCAGGACGTACAAAGGGGTGCGGCATTTAGACAACAAGCCTTCTAATTGTTCTTTCGTAAGAGTATTCTCAAGAAATACGTAATCATGAACCACGGGTATCAGCTGTTTGGGCTTTCCGTTACCACCGGCAAGCCGTTCCTTATATCGCATCGGGACAAAACAAGTCAGTCCCTTTTCTTTCAAAAACTCACTTAACAGCCTCTCGTGCCTGTTAAATGTGCGTAAAACTATCCAACTAAAATCTTTATGTTCCATTCTGCACATATCTTTCCCTTCTTCCGATTTGCCTTTTGAACAGCAATCAGAAGTATCATTAATCATTTGACCATCAAGGATATAGGTCATATCGTCCACCTCCGCACAAGAGCCCATGGCTCGCAGATTCATAGGAGTCAGTCACTATAACGGGTGCAAAGGTAGTAAAAAGTCCCGAAATGGCAAAACATTTCGGGACATATTTATTTTTTATACAATATTTATTCGCAAAGATTTTCACATAGGGATTCTCTTTGTCACCTGCTTCAATATCCAGGCAAGCGGAATTGACAATGCAACATTTAACCCAGCCGTTGGCCAATACCCCAAATTCATAGGATTTAACCACTCAAGTACAAAATGTTCATGTATTAGATATAGCTCCAAAGTTATTGCGCCAATGAAAGCAAGTATCTTAAGACTCCAAGCCGGCATCCGATTATACAAGTCTGTCAGTAGGATCATCAGAGAAATACTCATTGGAATATAGACCAACCGCTCTATGAACATTGGGAAATTCGTCTGGTCCATTAATTCCAAATGTATACAAAGTGCCAATGTGAAGATAAAAGCAGCATAAACCAACCATCTCCCAGCAGGCTCTATGCGATCGTCGCGCCGAACCAGTTCTCCACAATTGATACCGATGAAAAATATTGGCATACGGCTCCAAGCAACTTCATACCCCCAAACATAATTAAACACAGGCTGAACCCATTGCAAAAAAACGCAAAGCACGAGCATCAGTGCAGGAAGCCATCGATAAATAGGATGACGCTGGATAAGTTGCATATAAAAAGGTGCAAGTACATAAAAACCCACGATGGCGGGAACAAACCAGAATGTCAGTTCATGACTCCGCCAAAACGACCAGTCAACAAGAATGTCACCGACAAGTTTAAAATAGTCTGTCACAGTAGCTCCATCCCAATCAAAATGAGTTAAGAAATAAATTGACGAAATAATAATCCACGTCGGAAATATTCGCAACAGACGCTTTCGAAAGAAATAGCCCATAGAGGGGGTCTTTACCCAAGAGAACCACAGCCCAATACCACTAAGGAATAGGAAAAGATCTACTCCAACATTCCCCATACGATAAAGACCAAACAAACATGCATCAGACTCTAATGGTGTATGGAAAAGCATAATAAACACAATGGCCGCCCCCATTAACTCAGAGCGGAAACGACTCAGGTTCTTCAGTTCTATTTCAGACAACATCATAATATTTAACATTTTACCTATTAACTCAAGACATCCACCAACCACAGGGGAGTGCCACATAGCTTGCATAGAAATCCCTAACCCCTTTCAGTTCTGATTGCTCACCGAAAACAGAATAGTACGAATTAGGAACATGAACCCCTGAGGCATAATAACCTTTACTACGCCATTGATTCATAAACGTCCGTTTATCATCTACCAAAACACCATATACCCAATAATTGGGTATAGATCCTTCACACGGCAGAAGATGCTTTACCGCAGTTTTATTTAACAAATTATCCCAAAGTTCTGCTTGATGCCTCTGTTTTTTTAGCAAGTCATCAATCACATCCATCTGCAGGCATCCAATATAGGAACTAATTTCTGAAGGTGTAGTTCCAAAGCCAGGAATAGCGATATCGCAGAAAGGATTTATTTCTCCCATCTCATCACGAAGATTTACACGGTCCACGCCATAATCGCTAATTATCTTCGCCTTTTCAAAAAAAGCCTGACTCTTAAACGCCACCGCACCTCCGTCAATTATATTTGGCAGGCGTATCGTTTTAAACGAAAAAACCGTAACATCAGCCCCAAGGCAACCCACCTTTTTCCCTTTATATTCAGAACCGAATCCCTCTATGGCATCTTCAATCACATAAAGTCCAAAGTTCTGTGCCAACTCTAAGATATCATCTACACGACCAACATAGCCACAAAAATGATACAAGAGAATTGCTTTGGTCTTATGGGTGATTTTCTTGCGAACATCATCAATATCCAACATCCCTGTATTGGGGTCAATATCTGCCCATATCAGTTTTACACGATGAGTCGCAAACGGTTGAGTTGAGGCAATACATGTTATAGGAGACCCAATAACCTCGTCGTCAGGCTGAAGACCAAGCGTGGAAATAGCAACTTGATAGGCTGCATCAAAACTATTTGTTGTAAGTATATAAGGATTTCCAATATATTCTCTCAGTTTATTTTCAAATTTATGCAACCAATTCCCATAGATCAAAATCCCAGAATGAAGGATTTCATCTATCTTTGGTAACTCTTCAGGCATGTATGGTTTAAACAAGGGTATCATTGAATTCTCCTATGTACGGACTGCAAAGTTAGCCTTTTTATTCTAATCCTACAAATAAAAGCAATCAAAATAACCATGGCTTATGTTTTTTAACATTCATAGTTATCAATAAACAGAGCTTTTTCGTACCTTTGCAGTCGTAATTAAAAAGAACATGGCACTATCAATAGAAAAAACAAAAATAGAAGGTCTCATCATTTTACATCCCCACCTCTTTGAGGATAAAAGAGGCTTCTTTCTAAAGGATTTTGAGCAATCATTTTATAAGGAGAATGGCCTCCCTAGTAATTTCTACGAAATTAGTGAATCAAAATCTCAAAAAGGTGCGATTAGAGGTCTGCATTTTCAGCAAAAATATGCCCAAGGGGTATATATGCGCGTCATCAAGGGATCTATCTATGTTGTGGGGGTTGATTTGCGATTTGGAAGTCCGACCTTTGGCCGGTGGCAAGGAATTGAACTAACAGAACAAAACCATACCGTTTTTTATATTCCTGAAGGATTTGCACATGGTTCGTTAACGTTAGAGGATGACAGCATCATTTTAAACAAATGTACTAACAGATATGCACCTGAGCATGAATCCGGTATCAGATATGATGACCCAGAAATTGACATAAAATGGCCTGTTGACAGAATAGGAGGTAAGAATCAGATTATCACAACTGTCAAGGACGAGCATCTACCAAGCTTTAAAGAGTTCGTCGCCAGGAAACGACCGATATCATTTGATTAGGAAGCAGTTTTTGTCCCACCCCCTGGGACAATTGGTCCCACCCCATGGGACAAATTACCTGTCTGCAATGAAATTAAGACAACCAATCAGTAATGGCAGAGGGCATGATAATGGGAACAAATGGTATTGGATACACAAAAATGACGTTAGATGCACAAAAACAGCGGTTGCATACACTAAAAAAAAGGCTGCATACACTAACCAACAGACTGATTGCCAGACTGATAAATGGTCAGTGTATGCAGTGTATGAAAAAACTAAAAATGTTTTTCACACGAAACGAATCAATATACAAAGATCTTATATCCTTTGATGCTTCCCGGGGCGCCTTCTTCAGCACGGGGAAGATATTCAAGACCTGTGACTGTTTGTTCGCTGCCTAAATCGATAACCATCAGATGAGGCAAGTCTGAGCCCTTGGCAGTACGCCAATAGGTTGACTCTTGAAGGTCAAAGGTCTTATCAGCGGTATTGTTACCACGATGAATCTCCTCACTGTCTGCATACTTTATCGTCCAGGGCTCTCGGCTCAGCCTGTTTCCTTTCACATCAGTAACATAGATTTCTGCTACAGCAACGTTAGCATCACCTGCCTGCGTAGAAAGTGCTTGCAACGCAATGTAGCGGCCTTTCTTCGGAGAGGCAAAGCGCACCGTTTGCCAGCCATTTCCAAATGCAAACTGTCCCTCAGCAATTGGTGAAGCAGAGTTCAGGTCTGGTTTATCGCCAGGATTGTTGTGAGTCCGAGATTTTTCAACATTCAGTTTATCGAGTTCCGGCATATTCTGTGCAAACAAGCAAGGATGCAAAGAACGAGAACCATCATCAGGTTGGTTCTTTCTGTAAAATGGCTTAATCCGACTCTTCACCGCCTTAATAGCAGAAGGCACATAGGCTGCCAGAGACGGGCCGACAACATCCAGCACAATCACCTCGTTCTGTCCTTTATTCAACCAGCATCCAGGCACATAAAGCGTCTGCTGAGGACCTATTGACCAGAAGCGGCCGACGGCATGTCCATTGACATAAACCTGTCCTTTTCCAAAGCTTTCCATATTCAGATAGGTGTCACCAACCTTCTTCAGACGGAAATAGCCACGATAGTAGCCTGATCCTTTAAAAGGAGCGTTTGTCAAGCTATCACGCTTAGCTTTATCAAGTGCCTTGACTGCCGTCTGATAATCATCGGGGATTGTCATGATAGTCCATCTTTTCAAGTCCCAAGTGCAATCGTGCCCGTCTTCTTGAGAGGCCAACGTTACATTCTCGGTAATACCCTTAAAGTCTTTAATGGCACGTCCGAAATTGATTCGTCCCATAGCTTCTACAAGGATCTTCAATTCTTGTCCTTTCTTGACTGCAGGAATACGCAAACTCTTTTCGTTACGTACACGATCGATCTTACCAATATAAGTAGTGTCGATAAAGACCTGTGCAAAATCATGGCAATCGTTCAGAGTCAGCACGCTTTCATGTGGTATCTCTGGCAACATGGTCATATAGATCATGGATCCCCAACCCAGATCAAGTTCCTCCATCGTACGAAGCGGACTGTCCATCACCAAAGAGTCAACACCCAGCATGATATCTGCACGCTCAGTCAGTTCAAAGCGGGGAATACTAATGAAATTAGCTGGTGCTTTAGGGATTTCTGGTAACGGACCGTCATTGTATTTCTTCATCGTTTCACGTAACTTGAAGAATTTGGGAGTCTGCGCCCCATGCTCATTGATGGGAGCATCATAGTCATAGCTGGTTACATCTGGTGCAAAGCCAGGACTATTTGCACCAGCCCAATGACCGAAACTCGTTCCGCCATGAGTCATATAGAGCGAGAAACTTATGCCCTTCGACAGCATCTCGTCGATTCCTTCCACCATATCCTTTGCAGGCCGAGTCTCGTGGTTGGCACCCCACTTATCAAACCACCCGCTCCAGAATTCTGAACACATTTTCGGTGCATTAGGCCGTAATTCACCAAGGCGCTTAAACTGAGCATCAATATTGGCTCCCGTACCGAAATTCATGGTCCACACAAGATCATCGAGTCCGTTCTTTTCGAAATTGCTGGCCCAGTCACACTGGAACAATGTCAGTTTTTCACCATAAATACTGCGAAGACAGTCACGGATTTCCGCAACATAGGGCTTATTTTCCCCATAGGAGCCATACTCATTCTCTACTTGTACCATTATGATAGGACCTCCGTTCTGGATGGTCAGCGGTGCCAACTGCTCACCGACCTTCTTCTCGAAGATTTTCACACGTTCCATGAAATATGGATCCTGTTCACGCAAGCGGATATCCTTCTTCTTCAACAGCCACCAAGGCAGGCCCCCCATCTCCCACTCTGCACAGACATAAGGACCCGGGCGAACGATAACATACATCCCATTCTTCTGGGCAAGTCGGCAGAACTCTGCCACATCGTTGTTATCCGTAAAGTCAAATTCTCCCTCACGCTGCTCATGGATATTCCAAAACACGTAGATACAGAGTGTATTCATACCCAGCGACTTGCACAGCTGTATACGGTGTTCCCAATACGGGCGAGGAATGCGGGGGTAATGAACCTCTGCTGCTTTTACAACAAAGGGCTTCCCGTTCAACAAGAACGTCTTGTTACCGACGGTAAAATCATCAGCCTGCACCAATAAGGCCATCGACAAGAAAAACATCAATAGTAGTAGTCTCACCTTCTTCATTTGTATCATTTCTTTAGTTAATGGTTGCAAAGATACAAATTTTTAGACACGGAAGAGATGAATTACGGAGTTTTTTTATATATTTGCAAAAAATTTGTAGATTATGAGAAAACTAACATTACTCATTCTGACTATGGTCTTCGTACAACTAACGAAGGCAGAAGACGGTCATCAATTATGGCTGCGCTACCAGCCTGTTAATAAAGCTAAGGTAACTGGCCCGGAGTGTTTGGCGGCAGACAAACTCCGGACGTACTTTTTAGGCGAGAACGCCACATTGGTTCTTGACCCATCCATGAAAGAAGACGCTTATCAGATTAAGGGCAGTACCGTTACTGCCAAAAATGAGATCGGCTTACTCTATGGTGCCTATGCACTGCTGAGAGGAGAACAGGGTTACTCAGCCCCCTACTTCAATCTTCGCATTCTGAACCACTGGGACAACCTCGACGGTTCTATCGAGCGTGGTTATGCAGGGCGTAGCATCTTTTGGGACTTGGAGAACGGACAGCCGAAAGCCGTCAACACTCCTCTCATCGAAGAATACGCAAGCGCAAATGCTTCTATCGGTATTAACGGTACTGTACTTAACAATGTGAACGCTTCTCCCAAGATGCTTTCCGCCATATATATTAATAAGGTGAAAGAGTATGCAGACATACTGCGCCCTTATGGCATCAAGGTGTATCTCTCTGTGAATTTCGCCTCACCAATGTCTGTTCCCATGAAAGGTATCAACAATGGGAAGGTATTGAAGACAGCCGATCCACTTAACCCTATAGTCAAGGCCTGGTGGAAGGCTAAAGCCAAGGAGATCTATCAGTTGATCCCGGATTTCGGAGGATTCCTCGTCAAAGCCAATTCTGAAGGACAGCCTGGTCCCTTCGACTATAACCGTACCCATGCCGACGGTGCAAACATGCTGGCAGAGGCTGTTGCCCCTTATAAGGGCATTATTATGTGGCGTTCGTTTGTCTATGGTGCCAAACATAAAGGAGAAGACCGTGTAAAACAGGCTGTATCTGAATTCAAGGAACTCGATGGCAAATTCCGTAGTAATGTGATTCTCCAGTCGAAAAACGGCCCACTGGATTTCCAGCCCCGTGAACCTTATGCTCCCATCTTCGACAACATCCGTAGGACGAAACAGATGGCAGAGCTCCAGATAACACAAGAATATCTGGGACATTCACGTCATCTGGTATATCTTGCACCCATGTGGCGTGAGTTCTTCGGCTTTGTGGCACCAGAAAGGCTGGTTGGTATTGCTGGTGTAGCCAACATCGGACTTGACAAGAACTGGTGTGGCCATCATTTCGCACAAGCAAACTGGTATGCTTTTGGTCGTTTAGCATGGAACCCGATGCTTACCAGCGAGGCCATCGCAAAGGAGTGGCTCGCCCAAACATTTAAAACTCAGAATGATAATCTCTCACCTCTCACTTCTCACCTCTCACCTCTTTTAAGCATGATGCTCCGAAGTCGAGAAGCATGCGTCGATTACATGATGCCTATCGGACTCCACCACATCTTTGCTTTCGATCACCATTATGGTCCTGAGCCCAATGGGTTTATCCCCCAATACCCCATCGAGTGGTGCCCAGTTTACTATCACAAAGCCGATTCCCTTGGTATCGGATTTGACAGAACACATACTGGTTCTGATGCCACAGCACAGTATCGCGAGCCATATTGCTCGATGTACGACGATATCAACACTTGCCCAGAACGTTATCTGCTTTGGTTCCATCATGTTCCCTGGAGTCATCGCATGAAGAGTGGACGTACGGTTTATGAGGAGATGCAGTTCCATTATAACCGTGGTGTAGAGGAAGTAGAAGACTTTGTACGCATCTGGCAGGAGGCAAAACCCATCATCGACGAGCAACGCTGGCAAGAGGTTAACACCCGCATGCAGCATCAACTGGAGAATGCCCGTGAGTGGCGTAAAGTCTGCCTCGACTATTTTGGCAGTTTTTCCAAAAAAATAAAAAATGAGAATCCCGTCGATTGACGGGATTTCTTTTTAGAATGCTATCTCTCCCGAGCCTAGGCAACGGTGATGCTGTTCATCATAGATCACACAGAACTGACCAGGGGCGACACCATGAATCTTGTCCTTGGCATGCACGATAAAACAACCTTCCCCTGTCGGTTCCAGGCTGGCAGGCAGATACCCTGGTGTGTGCCGGATCTTGAATGTAATCTGACGTAAATCAGAGATTGGCATCGTCAGAGAGTGAAAATCGTGAATAGCGAAGTCTTGCTTATAAGCCGTTTCAGGATCGTATCCGTGTGAGACATACAAGATATTATTTTCAACATCTTTCTTCACTACAAACCAAGGACCTCCGCTGAAGCCCATACCCTTACGCTGTCCGATAGTATGGAACCAGAGCCCTTTGTGCTCGCCGATACGCTTCCCAGTCTCGAGTTCAATCACATCACCTGGCTGTTCTCCCAGATAGCGACGGATATAGTCGTTATAATTGATCTTACCAAGGAAACAGATGCCTTGCGAATCTTTGCGCTTGGCATTCACAAGATGTTCGCGCTCAGCAATCTGTCGTACCTCATCTTTTACATAATGTCCGATTGGGAATAAAGCCTTCCTTAACTGCCAATCATATATCTGAGCCAAGAAATCGGTCTGGTCTTTCACAGGATCAGGACTTGTAACGAGCCACTTTCGACCGTCCTCATCCATTTCAGTCTGGGCATAATGTCCTGTAGCTATCAGGTCGTAGTCATGGCCCCGCTTTTCATCAAAGGCTCCAAACTTGATGAGTCGATTACACATCACGTCAGGATTCGGGGTGAAGCCCGACTTTACCTTGTCCATCGTATATTTTGTCACCTGATTCCAGTATTCCTGATGGCAATCTACCACCTCAAGCCTGCATCCGAACTTGCGGGCAACAGCAGTTGCCATCTCCAAATCCTCCTCTGAGGAACAATCCCACTCTTCCGCTTCCTCTGGACCAATCTTGATATAGAAACAGTCCGGATGAAGCCCGAGCCTTGCAAACTCATAGACCACAACGCTGCTATCCACTCCACCCGAGAGTAGCACCGCTATTCGCTTATTTTCTATTTCCTGAATATTCACTTCCTTGTTACTAAAATCTGAATCCTACAGCAGCATAGGCTCTCCATTCTGCCAGACGCCCATTACTTTTGTCATTATGATAAGGGAAACGATTATAATGTCCGAAAAGCCTAAGATAGCAATTATTCCAATTATAAACCACCGCCAGACGGGCATCGAAATTAAGGCCAATACGGTTATTAGTCTTATAAACCTCTCCCATTCTCAGCTCCAAGTTGCTTTCATCTATCTCTCCGTACTCCACATCCTCGTCTTTCCCGTCATTAAAGTCAATTATAATATCGTCAGTGATGTCTATACCATCCTCATAGAATCGGTAGGCGTATGCACTGATACTATTGTAGAACTGCAGCATGGGCATCACCATCACGTTGACCAGCCAGCCTCTGGCGGGCACCCAGTTGTAAGCATAGCCAGCCCCTACACTGGCCTGGGAGAATTTCAATTTTCCTATATTTTTCATGAAAGCCACCAATGGCCAATTGGATTTATCATCGAAGGATACGCTGGTGTGATAGTACATCAGCCCGGCCATCAAAGAGCCAGCCGATTTTCTCTGTATAAGCGATTGATCGTAAGCTGCTGCATAAGAAAAGTGCTTACCATTAAACATATAATAGCCATCGAGGAAGAGTGACCTGACACGAATCGGATCATCTAATTCAGCTTTTTCCGTTTCGTTGTAACTCTTCTCAGTACTTGAATAGTTAATTGTTACATCCGGCGTATCGCTACGATAGGTATTGATACGGAAATTAATACCGAAACTTCCTCCCATCGCCCCCAAAGAGAACGTTGTTCCTTCACCTGTCAGATCCTTCGACCAACCAAATCCATACCCTCTATAGCCTAGCCACAAACCTGCTGAAGTGGAAAAGCCCGTGCTTGTTTTGGCAGTAAGAGAAGCCACTCCACCATTCGGCCTTGGAAACTCAGATGTCATCTTCAGAGAGTTCTCACTCGCATCCGTTCTAACTTCTATGGCCCAAGGTTTCTTTGGCTGTTCTATATAACTGCGATCTACCGTTGCCACAGCCATAGAATCAATCAATGTCTTCACCCACATCACACCCTTGACTATAAAAGGCTGCTTTTTCCCTGATTCGCCATCACCAGCACAGACGGACAAGGGAATTAACATCATGAGAAAAAACAAGATCAATTTACGCATACCTTATATATAATAAACTATTCGGATGCAAAGATACAACATTTTTCGTAATTCTTGTTAAAAAACAGAAGAAATTCATTGTCAATTCAAAAAATATACATATCTTTGCGATATCAAAATGATATCAATCTTAAACAATTAAACATTATGGAGAATAAAGAGTATGTTTTCAAGGGAACGGTGATCAACGGCTTTGTGATGCTGTTTGTCACACTTGCACTGGCCATTGCCTCTATCATAGGCATCGTATTCAGCATCATTCAGCTCGACGGCAGCGACGGCGCCTGTGGCGGATGGCTGCTTGGTGGCAGCATCCTGTTGCTCATTGCCGACATCGTATGCATGTGCAGTTTCATGCAGCTTGAGCCGAACGAGGCCAAGGTCATCAACTGGTTTGGCAAGTATGCTGGCACTTTCCAGCAAGTAGGCTTCTATTGGATCAACCCCTTCTACGGTCAGAAGAAGGTATCCCTGCGCGCACGCAATCTCGATGCAGAACCCATTAAAGTCAACGACAAGACGGGCAACCCCGTGATGATCGGACTAGTACTGGTATGGAAACTCAAGGATACCTACAAAGCCCTGTTTGAAGTGGACACCCAGACAATGGCTGCCAATCCCAATGCAGTAGGCAGCGACACCAAAGGTCTGATGAATGCACTGGAAAACTTTGTCCGTGTACAGAGTGATGCTGCCCTGCGCCAAGTGGCTGGTCAATATGCTTATGACGATGAGGATACTAAGGCTGGTGAGCCCACCCTGCGATCAAGTGCCGATGAAATCAACGAGCAACTAGAGCAGAAACTCGACGAACGCCTGGCCCTTGCTGGCATCGAAGTAGTGGAAGCCCGTATCAACTATCTCGCCTATGCTCCAGAGATTGCAGCCGTCATGCTGCGCCGTCAACAGGCATCCGCCATCATCACAGCTCGTGAGAAGATTGTAGAAGGTGCCGTCTCGATGGTGAAGATGGCGCTCGACAAGCTCTCCAATGAAAACATCGTTGACCTCGACGATGACAAGAAAGCTGCGATGGTCTCCAACCTGCTCGTCGTGCTTTGTGGCGACGATGCCGCTCAGCCCGTAGTCAATACAGGTACACTAAACCACTAATTCATGGCAGAGAAAAATACCAAGAGTTTTATCCTCCGCGTTGATGCTGAGACGATGAACGCTATAGAGGCCTGGGCTGCGGATGAGTTCCGCAGCACCAACGGCCAACTGCAGTGGATCATCACCGAGGCTCTGCGCAAAGCCAAACGCCTGCCCAAAAAGAAACAACACCCCCCAACTGATGACAACAATGAATAGGAAAAAAGCGTTGATATTGATCATGGCACTTCAGTTCATGCTCCTTGCCATGCTGATAGTGCTGTTCACGTCTCATGTCATGAGCGTGACGGCTTTCACGTTCTCGATTTTAACAGTAGGTATTGTTTGCACCATAGCAACACTACTGGCTGTCCGCAAACTCCCACCAATGTAAGACTAAGCAGATAAAAATGGAACAGAAGAACACTTTTGATTTGAAGTCCGTCAAGGTGCATCGCACAACAGAGGGAACGGTTTTTGAAGTGGCTTTCGTCATTTTAGCCATCATTGTCTGGGGGCTGATAATCTGGATGATCCATCGTGCACCAGACATCGTGCCTACCCATTTTGATGCTTCTGGTAAGCCGAATGCCTACGGCTCGCCAACAGGACTACTCATCCCCTGCATCATCTTGACAATAGGAGCCGTCGTATGTATGGTATGCGCCTATTTCCCACGACACATCAATATGCCCTTCGAAATCAGGAATATCCGTCAGGTAGAACTTACCATCCGGCTACTTCGGGTGATGGGCATCACATTCCTGTTAACACCTCTGGCAGTTGCCTATACCCTACTTGGTATGAATTCACCGTCTGTCATTCCCATCCTGGCAGTCGTCGGCCTCTTCCCCATAGAAACCGTCTTGTTCTCAATTATCATCTACAAATCAAAATAACAAACTATCATGGTACAACTCAAGAACGAACAACTATCCATCCTCGTATCAGAAAAAGGAGCCGAGCTCCAGAGCATCAAGGATGCCAGTGGTAAGGAATATCTGTGGCAGGCAGACCCGAAGTATTGGAGCCGTCACTCCCCCATCCTCTTCCCCATCGTCTGTGCCGTCAACAACGAGACCTATCGCGTGGATGGGAAGGATTATCACTTGCCTCGCCACGGATTTGCCCGCGATGCCGAGTTCAAGCTCATCGCCCAAAGCCCCCGCAAGGTGACTTTCGCCCTCGAATCGTCTGAGGAAACCAAGAAGGTCTATCCCTACAACTTCACCCTCTCCATCAGCTACACACTCGACGAGAATAAGATAGGCGTCATCTGGCACGTCCACAACACCGATACCCGCGAAATCCATTTCCAGATTGGTGGGCACCCAGCCTTCAACGTACCTGGCATGAAAGCTGGGGAACAGCAGAGCGGTATCATTCGTCTCGACAACGAGGAACCAATGGATGTCCTCCACAGCTATCCCGACAGTTCTCACACGATGGACGAGGTGCCTTTCGTAGAGGCCGAGAACGGTATCATCGAATTCTCTAACAACACCTGGCGTAACGACTCCATCAAAGTACACAAAAGCCAGCTACATCGTGCTGAACTTTTAGGGAAGAATGGCGAGCCAGAGGTTACAGTCGAGTTCCGCACGCCTGTTGTAGCCTTCTGGAGTCCCTATGGCAAGGAAGCTCCCTTTGTCTGCATCGAACCTTGGTATGGCATCGGTGACCCACGTGGGTTCAACGGTGAGTTCAAGGACAAACCTCTCATGAACCACCTCCAGCCTGGAGCCTCGTTTATGTCGCGCTACGACATTATCATCGGGCAAAAGGCCTAAGAAAACTGTCTTGAAGCAGACTTATAGATGTTTTTTAGGATAGAGAGCATCCCACCAGGTAGGATCGTCTTTCAGCCAGCGGGCGAACCAGGCCATCTGCGTGGCGAGCCATTTCTCTTTTTTAGAGTAGTCGAGGATATGGTGATTCTCACCTTCTACCTCGACAAGGGCGACCTCACGTCCCAAGAGCTTCAAGGCAGTAAACATCTGAAGGCTCTCTATCAGCGGTACGTTGGTATCGGCATTACCGTGCAGAAGCAGCAACGGGGTGTGAATCTTATCGGCATTGAAGAGGGGCGACTGATCGACGTAGAGCTGACGATGACTCCAAGGATAACTATTGGCCATCGACACTTCGCTATAATTGTAGCCCCAATAGCCCTCGCCCCAATAACTGGTGTGGTTTGTAATGCCTGCATGAGAAACGGCTGCGGCAAAGATATCGGTCTGCGTCTGCAGATACTGGGTCATAAAGCCGCCATAGCTGGCACCCATGCAACCAATCTTCTTCGGGTTGATGAAGGGATGGGCCTCACAGATTTTCTTGGTGCCCTCGATAATATCCTCTGCAGGTCCGCGACCAGCAGTGTTCACATGGCGCGATGCCCACTCCTGCCCGAAGCCTGTGGCGCCACTGGGTTGGAGGATATAGGCCACATAGCCCAACGAGTTCCAGTACTGCGGTGCATAAGGTGACTCGAAGTAACGGCTCACAGGCGAGCAGCCACCATAATAATACACGATCATCGGGTATTTCTTAGAGGCATCGAAATCTTTTGGCAGATAAAGGCGTCCATAAACGGTATCACCTTTACTGTTAGTGAAGTTCCAGTCTTCACAAGTCCCAATCTCAGCATCGCCTAAAGCCTGACGCCCATCGAAGAACGTCTGGTTATGTCTATTCTTCAGATTCAGCACATAAGCAGAAGCTGGCTCCATCGTCTTATAAGAAAGATAGGCGACAAACGGTGCATGAGCAGCCATATCGTAACGATATACATAATCGCCCTTTGCTGGAAGCTTAGAGATCTTAGCAGTCTTTGGATTGAGCACAAAAAGACTGACGTAGTCGCGATCTTCAGCAGAGAAATATACCATGCCGTCAGACCAAGACCAGTCGAAACTTGATATTGACGGATCAAACTCCTTGGTCATAGGGGTCACTTTCTTTGAAGCGATGTCATAAAGGAACAGTTCGTACTCCGTCATGCTTGGTGTACAATCTGCTGGTAACTGGCATCCTATGCGATTAAAGGCCTCGGGAGTGCCCATGAAGATAATCTGACTGCCATCAGGAGAGAAAGAACCGCCACCAAGGAAACCTTCGCCAATGAATAACGTATCGGCCTTAAAGGTCTTAGCATTCATCACGATAGCATCACCCACCTCCGTCGGACGCTTAGACAAACGGGAGTATGAAGTTCCTATAAGCAGTTTGGTTCCATCGGAAGAGATATCCTCCAGGTACGTGTTCTGATGCCCGAAAGTCATACGTTGGGTAAGACCTGTAGCGATATCATATTTACTGAGATAACTACGTTTTCTCCATCCAGGCTGGCGATCGTCCATCTCCAGTACCTCAAAGACCTCTTCATCTTCTTTCGGTCCTTCTTCCTCAATAGAAAGAATCAGATAGTCTTCTGTCGGACTCAACGTGTAACTCCCCTCAGGAATACCATAGGCAAACCTTGTACGGTCGCCCGTAGTGGGATTCACTTTGTAGAGCACGCGCTTATCACCCTCCTGTTCCTCTTCAATATATGCAATCGACTTTGGCATCCAGCGCACGTTCTTGGAGAGAAGGTTAACCAAACGTCCAGTCTTTGTATCACGCAACTCGTAACTCCATTGTGAATTGCCGCCACGAGCTGTTGTCTGATAGGCAAGAACCACGTAACTTCCATCAGCAGACAACGAAATGCCTCTTACGCGCTTACCGTCAGTAAGATCATGAACCATATAGGGATGACGCTTCTCAAGTGCATAAGGAACGGCCACTGGCGCATCGAAATATACCTGGATAGAATCGGTGTCTTTCGGTTCTGCCAGAAACTGGATGGAAAAAGTATGGTGCTCGGGAGCCAGTTTCAGTTCTTCGCCGGCCTCTTTACCATCAATATACATCTTATAGTGCTTAGGTCCCTTAACAACGACTTTGCCTTTCAGGTAGTCGCGGTTATTCACATAGAAAGTAAGAAGACCCACACTCCGACTATCTGCTACTGACGGCAGTATTTTTCCTGAGAACACTTCCGTCATGGGTGCATCGAGCGACATACCTTTCCAGAAGGCTGTCTCATCGAATTTCTTCCCTTGAACATCAACCGTATCAAGCGATACAGGGGCAGAAACAGGATAGGGACCCGACAGATTAAACTGTCCGATATCTGTTCTCGTCTGAGCAATAACCGGCTGAGACAGGCACAATGTCCCCAAGCAAAATAGAGCAAAAGATTTCATCATTTCATACAGATTAGTTTGTTAAAAAGCTTCGCGGTATTTACCGCCGTCCTTATCTTCCATCATGGAGAGATATGATTGATAACGGCTTTGGGCAATATAGTGGTTCTCAAGAGCCTGAAGCACCGCGCAGCCAGGCTCATGGGTATGTGTACAGTTAGAGAAACGGCAGTCTTTGGAGAAACGGAAGATTTCCTTAAAGTAGCTCGTCAGTTCTTCGGGCTCCATATCAAAAGTGCCAAACCCTTTAATGCCTGGCGTGTCAATGAGATAGCCACCACCCGGCAGTTCTATCATCTCACTAAAAGTGGTGGTATGCTGACCTGTATTGTGAGCATCACTGATCTCTGCCGTTCGGAGGCTCGCACCAGGGATGAGTCGATTGATAAGCGTCGATTTTCCAACACCGCTGTTCCCGCTCAGCACAGTTGTTTTACCTTGTAATAGTGATTCCAGTATTTCGACGCCTGTTCCCTTTTCTGCAGAGATAGCTATGCATTGGTATCCGATATTTTCATAAAGGGTCATCATCATCTGTTGATAACGGCGATCATCCTCATCGAGAAGATCAGTCTTGTTGAAGACAAGAATAACTGGGACACGATAGGCTTCGGCAGAAGCCAGAAAACGATCAATGAAGGTCGTAGAGGTCTGGGGATAGTTTATCGTAACAATCAAGAATGCCTGATCCACATTAGCGGCAATGATATGACTTTGTTTAGAAAGGTTCTGAGACTTCCTGATGATATAGTTTCGGCGATCATCAATAGCCGTGATAAACGCTGTTCCTTCTTGATTAACGACTAATTCAACCCTGTCACCTACAGCCACAGGATTAGTGCTACGAATACCCTTCAGGCGGAAGTTGCCTTTTATTTTAGACTCAATCAGCTGGCCATCGTCTGTACGGACGGTGTACCAGCTGCCAGTATTTTTGACGACGAGGCCTTTCATCCTACACCGTCATAATCTCCTTGTTCTTTGCTGCAATCAAATCATCAAGTTTCTTGATGTACTTGTCATGCAATTTCTGCAATTCAAGCTCTGCATCCTTTTCATTATCCTCACTGAGTCCATCCTTAATGGCTTTCTTCAGCTTATCCTTAATATCTGCACGCACATTACGAACTTCCACCTTAGCCTTCTCTGCTATCTTGTTACACTGCTTCACAAGATCCTTACGACGCTCTTCAGTGGGAACAGGGATGTTTAGACGGATAATCTCACCATTATTCTCTGGCGTGATGCCCACATCAGAATCCATAATAGCCTTTTCGATATTACGGATTTCCTTACGATCCCAAGGCTTGATGGCGATGGTACGAGGATCGGGCACGCTGACATTAGCCACCTGATTCAGGGGCACTTTGCTACCGTATAATTCAACACGCACGCCATCGAGGATGGCCACATTAGCACGACCTGCACGAATACGGTTTAGTTCCTCTTCAAGGTACATAGCAGCCATCTCCATGCGCTCCTCGCTCTTCTTCAAAGTTTCTTTTACATCTAACATAATCTTTCAGTTTTAGCTTTTTCTGATGACAAAAGTAGCATTTTTCCCCCAATCCTCCAAATAATTCACGCTTTTTTTTGTTGTTTCATGTAAAATGCGCATTTTTCGCATCAAATATTTTGTTATTTAATCAGTTTTGACTATCTTTGCCGAATATTACTACATGGCATCTGATGAAAAGAACCAATAAACTAAGACTCTTGGCGACCCTCAGCCTGCTGGTTTACGTCTCTCAGGCTTTTGCGCAAAAAGAGAACATGGAAACAATCGCCGACATCCACCACCTTGCAGCTTATCTGGTGGCGGGACTGCTGATTGCAGTCTTTGTCATGATTTTCTCTAACCGTGTGTTCTATTACCGGCAAAAGGCTGTAAACCTTAAAGCACAGCAGCAGAACACTCAATTATCACTGGTGCTCGACTATAACAAGACTCAGATATGGACGTATGACACTGCCGGGGAATTCTTCACCCAATTGTCAAATCATGGTGAAGAGCGCACAGATTATTCACCTATAGACTTCTCGATGTTCTACCATCACGATGATTTCAGCAAATTGTTGAAGACCATCACCAGTGTTGTCAGTGGGAAGACTCAATCAGGCATCACGACAATCAGGAGCAGGAAGACTGAGGACAGCAATACCGATGAGCCACAACGGCTTTTCACTGTCAACATCTCCATTCTCCAGAACGATGCCCAAGGCAAACCAGCCGTGTTATTGGGAATACAACGGGATATCACAGACGAAAAACTCAAAAAAGAACATGCCGCCAACCTGGCCTTGCAATACCATACGGTATTCAATTCCTCACTGGTGGATATGATTTATTACGATGCCAACGGCACAATGACTGACATCAACGAGAAAGCATGTGAGTCTTTTGAAGTAGCTGACCGTGAGCAACTACTTGCCTCAAAGCCCAATATCAAAGACGTTCCGTCGATGCAAGACCTCGATTTGCAACATATAGAACTGCAACATTCATCATCTATCACCGACTTGTCGAATATAGAGAAGCCCATCGGTGGCCTAACTGAAGAACATTGGGGCAACAAAAAGTCATATTACGAACAGATCCTTTCGCCAATACATAACGAGCAAGGTGAACTGGAAGGCATTGTTATGGCGGGACGTAATATTACGGAAATGGTGGAATCGCAACACCACCAGAAATGGGCAAGTCGCCAGTTAGCCAAAAAGACGCGTGACATTCAGGCGTATATCGACAACATCAACTACTCACTCCATGTGAGCAATGTGCGCATGATCAACTATAATCCCGATACCCATGTCTTGGAGATATCGAGCGACCTGAACAATCCGCTATATAAGCTTCCACAGATACGATGCGTCACACTACTGCAAAAATATGAACGCAGAAGAGCGAAAGGACTGTTCCAAAGAATGGACCGTCGCCATCCGGGAACATTCAAGTCAACATTCGAGACCATCTTCCATGATTCAGAGGGGCGCAACATCTACCTTTCTTTCAGTGTTGTACCTGTTACGGGTAAAAACGGCATCACACATTATTTCGGCATGTGCCAGGACAACACAGAGATGGTCTATACAGAAAAGAGGCTGATGGTTGAGACACAGAAGGCACAAGAGACAGAGTCTCTGAAGAACACCTTCCTGAAAAACATGAGCCACGAAATACGAACTCCATTGAATGCTGTACTGGGATTTGCAGAACTTTTCAACAATCCCCATGCAGATGAAGACGAGCCCATATTCTCAGAGGAGATCAAGCGTAACACCTCTGAACTGCTTCAATTGGTTAACGATATACTCTACATCTCACGCCTCGACGCAAAGATGGAGGAGTTCAACAAGAAGGAGTGTGACTTTGCCACGCTCTTCGACGGATACTGCTACATGGGCTGGAGTACCGTATCACCTAATGTCGTTGTCTCTACAGAGAACCCTTACAACAGTCTGAAGATAACTATCGATGAGCAGCACCTTGGTTCAGCTATCCAGAAATTATGCACATTGGCCGCCCTTCATACAGAAGAAGGTACCATACGTGCCAAATATGTATATCACCATGGGGAACTGAGCATTTCTATCGAAGACACAGGCAAGGGTATCAGCAAAGAGCAGTTACCACACATATACGACCGCTTTGCCAGGAACAAAGATATCTCTGAGTTCACCACAGGACTCGATTTGCCGATTGTAAAGGAAATGATTGAACAGATGGGAGGATCTATTGAGATACAATCCGAAGAAGATAGGGGAAATACCGCATACATTATCATCCCTTGTGAGATGAACAGTATGGAGAAGAAAACAGAAATCATCATTTAACCGCCAGTGTCATGAACTATCCACTTGCAAATATCATAGCCATAGTCTTTGGTGCCGACGACATGATTTCTCTCATGATGGTGCTATTGATTCTCATCGTATTTCTTGCGACTTGGGCTATTAACCGTATCAGCGTACTCCGTATTCGAAAGATCAGCAATCAGAGCAAGGAGATATCCACGATTATGCAGCACACGCTTGATATCACCAAGAACTATGTGCTTAGAGTCGATGTACGTGAAAGAACAGCCTACAATCTGCATGGAAATATGCTTCCTGAGAAAGGCATTGCTTTTGAAAAGAGCCTTGAGTTCATTCATCCTGACGACCGCCCCCTTTTCAGGAAGTTTATCATTGATTTAGTCAAAGGAGAGACCACTAATGCAGAATGCGTTTTCCGTTGGGATATCAGCGGAGACCAGCATCTGGGTCAATGGTGGTATATGCGCGACCAGGGTGTTGCAGAATATGCCAACAAGACAGACAAGCGCCCAACCAATATATTCTGTACTCTGACAAATGTCACAGAACAGGTCCATTTGGAAAATGAAGAGAAGAAAATGACAGGTAAATATAAAAAGATGTTTGAGCAGTCTATTGTAGGCCTTGCTTTCTACGATAGCGATGGACATCTGCTTACCGTCAATCAGAAAATGCGGGAAATCCTCAACTTCCAATCAGAAGACGACCCTTATTACTATGGTCATACGATTTATGAGATGCCGTCATTCCGTAATGTACTAGACAAACAACTCTGTGAGGATTTCTATTTCTGCACATTAAGTGTCATCGTAGAGCGTAGTGTCTATTGCTATACAGAGTTACGTCTGCACCCCATCCATGATGAGAACGGTCAGTTACAATTCATAACCCTCTCCATCCGTGATGTCACTCAAGAACGTGAACTCTATCTGCAGAACAAGCAGAACGATATCGATATACGCCGGGCAAATGCAGAAATCCAGGAGTATGAGAACGAGCTTCAGTATCTGATGGACGCTTGTGATATGCGTTTCTTCCGTACTACCTATCCAGAACGGGTATGTACCTTCTATAAGAGTATGAACAAAGCGGAAGACAAGATGCCCTTCGACGAACTCATGGAGCACTTCGTTGACAGTCCCTTCCGCCAGGGACTGACAGACTTTGAAAATTACTTCAATGTTCCTCGTACCGACCTTACCCAAATGCACCCCTTCTTCCATGATGGCGATGAGTTGCAATGGAACTTCATCGACAGTGTGCCCTCCTTCAACAGTGAGGGGAAGTTGATTGGCACCTATGGTGTCGTCCGCAATGTGACGCCACTCATAGAGAAACAAGAGCAACTGAAGCGTGAGACAGAACGGGCCAACCAGTCGGGTATCATGAAGAGTGCCTTTATGGCAAACATGACACATGAGATACGTACCCCATTGAACGCCATCGTAGGGTTCTCAGACGTGCTGCCAATGCTCACCGCCCCAGAAGAGAAAAAAGAGATCATCCGCGTTATCATGAATAACTGCGATATGCTGTTACGCCTCATTAATGACATGTTGGCTGTCTCTGAGTTAGGCGATGGAGGAATCCACATCCAGCCGATCAGAACCGATTTCTCACAAGATTTCAATGACATCTGCATCTCATTGGCTCAACGCGTACAGGCAACTGAAGTGGAGTTTATCAAAGATAATCCATACGATTCTCTTATGGTCATCATCGATAGGGAGCGATTGACACAGGTCATCACAAACTTTGTCACCAATGCCGTAAAATATACCCAGCAAGGACACATCAAGGTTGGCTATGAATATCGTGAGGATGATGGCGGTGGACTCTACATCTACTGCGAAGACACTGGTGCTGGCATCAGGAAAGAAGATCAGGACAAGATTTTCGAACGATTCGTCAAACTCAATGATTATGTCCAAGGTACAGGACTCGGACTCAATATCTCTAAAGCTATCGCTGAAAGTTGTAACGGCAAGATTGGTGTCATTTCCGACGGCGAGGGAAAGGGTTCCACCTTCTGGGTATGGATTCCCTGCAAGAAAACAGACAACACCGAACCCCATAAAAAATAAAAGATTCATGAGGCATACTTCTATCTGCACACTGCTCCTCTGTTTGCTGATGGCTTTTCCCCAGCAAACTCAAGCACGGGCTGACAGTACGAGAATATTCACCACTGAACATCCATTGGTTTATGAAGATGCATGGGACTTGTGGCCCTATGTATTCCTCAACGAGAACGGTGATCCTGACGGGTATAATATCGATCTGTTAAAACTGATCTTCAAGGAGTTGGATATTCCATTCGTTATCCGGCTGATGCCCACCACAGATGCCCAAAAAGACCTGAATGAAGGCAAGTCCGACTTAATGCTTCGCATGGATGCGGAGTTCACAAAAGATAAAGGGCACTTCAGTCAGAACATTGTACAACTGTTTACCCATAGCGTAGTTACCCCAAAGGACCAACCAGTCAATATTGAATCTGGCAAGAACCTCAAACGCCATACGGTGATTGTGCATGATGGCAGTTATAGCCATCACCTGATAGTCAAGAACCATTGGGCTCACCGCATCGAGGCCTATGACGACATGAAGGAGGCTATTCAGAAAGTCAGTTCCCTTGATAACGGCATCATCGTATGGAACACCATGTCACTTAAATGGCTCATGCAGAAATTCCATACCGACAATCTGGTTATCACTCCTATTGACTTGCCTTACGGCGAATACAAGTTCATGTCAAACAACGTGCGCCTGCTTGAACAGATTGACAGTGTTTACACTCAACTTAGAGCCGACGACCGGCTGCAGCCCATTCAGAACAAATGGTTTTACCCAGAACGTACGGAGACAGGTATCCCATCATGGGTCACAAAAATGGCTATGGCCTTAGCCGTCATTGCCTTGGCTGTACTTATTTACTATTTGATTTATCGGTTCCGCGAGCAACGCATGACAATGGCTGTACGCAAGAGTAACGACCGGCTTTCACTGATTCTGAGAACCAGCAACATCAACCTATGGACATATAATGTCTTCACACATACTTTTACATGGATGGACGAGCAAGGCAAGGCGCAGCAGAACTCCACACTCGAGGAGTTTGTTCATCGCTACCGCACAGAAGATGTCAAACGCCTTCAGCAGGCCATTGATGATATCGCCCAAAAACGGAAAGAAAATATCACCTTGGATATTGAAGTCTTTGAAGACAATGATCACACAAAGGTGCAGAACTATACCCTTGCCCTCTCAGTCATGCGACACGACAAAAACGGCAGACCATCATCCATTCTTTGTACCCGTAGTGATGTCACCAAGGAACTGCTCCGTCAGATTCGTGTCAAAGACACGATGCTTCGTTATCAGGCAATCTTCAACTCTGTTATGGTCGATATGGTGGCATACGATGCCAATGGATATATCACGGATATCAATCAGAAAACCATCAGTTCCTTTGGCACCGATTTAAAGACGATTCTCGATCTGAAACTGAGTATCAGGGATGTTCTTGGTGTGGAAGAGATAGACTTAGAGCATTTTGATACGATTTACGTCACACAGATATACAGGAAATCCCTACCAGACACCCGTCCTCTGAACCATCTGTTGGAGCGCGAGTTGCTCTATTATGAATTACAGTTAATGCCTGTACGAGATGTTCATGGGAATCTGATTGCCATCTATGGAACAGGCCGCAATGTCACAGAAATAGCTCTATCCTACCGGCAACTGCAGTGTAATATGCTTGAACAGCAAGAAGCCAACGAAGAAATAAAGGAATACATCCACAATATTGACTATGTGCTCTCCGTCGGTGGTATTCGTATCGTCAGATATAATACCGACACCCACTTACTCACGATTTACCCTGAAGCAGACACAAAGGGTATTACACTCACACAGACTCGCTTAATGAACCTCGTTGCCGACACCTCAAAGAAAAAGGCCGAACGCATTCTCAACAGTATGGACAACAAAAGCACCGAGACATTACATGCCGATATCAAGACGGTTCTTCAGCTCAAGAGCAGACAGCCTCTCTACCTGCAGTTCCATTTCATCCCTACCTACGATCACGAAGGCAAGCTCAAGGAATATTTCGGCATGGGTCGCGACATCAGCGAAATCAAGGCTGTTGAGACAAAACTAGCCCAAGAGACTCTCCGTGCACAGGAAGTAGAGGTCATTAAGAATGCGTTCCTCCACAATATGAGTTTCGAGATACGTACGCCTCTAAATGCTGTTGTTGGTTTTGCAGAACTATTCCAGATGGAGCACAGCCAAGAAGATGAGGCCGTGTTCATCAGCGAGATTAAAGAGAACTCTGCGAAACTGCTACGACTCATCAATGACATTCTATTCCTCTCCCGTCTCGATGCAGATATGATAACTATGAAAACGAGTCCTGTGGATTTTGCCGCCGCCATCGCATCGAAAGTTGAGGCTGCCTGGGCTCATGAGAAGAAACCTGGTGTGGAATACGTTCTTCAGAATTCGTTCCGCAAGCTTGTCGTTGAGATTGACGATTCGAATATCAGTATCATCATTGAGAAAATCATTCTGAATGCAGTCCAGCACACGACCTCAGGCCGAGTTCTTGTGCGCTATGACTATCTTGGCGACCAGCTTATTGTGGCCGTTGAAGACACAGGCTGCGGCATCCAAGACGATATACTCGCCCATATCTTTGAACGATTCGTTACGGGCGACAGTAACACCTCCAGGGCAGGATTGGGGCTGAGCATCTGTCATGACCTTGTCGAACACCTTGGCGGTTCCATCCATATTAAGTCAACGGTTGGAAAAGGCACAAGTGCCTGGTTCTCCGTTCCGTGTAAAGCCCTTGAAGTCGAACGTATTTAAAATTGTAACTATACATGAGCAGAAGCATCATCATATTCTTCATCACGTGCATTAGTGGAATTCTCGGCATCTTACCTGCCAAGTCCCAACTGATCAGGGAATACACTAATGAACGTCCGCTTATTATCGTCAGCGACTGGGAGTTTCCCCCTTACGAGTTCCGCAATGACCATGGTGAGCCCGACGGATACAATATCGAAGTGATGAACCTCATCCTTAACAAACTGGGCATTCCCCATCTGTTTGTCATGCAGGAATGGTATCAGGCTGTCCAAACCTTTGAGAGCCATGAGGCTGACCTTATCCATGCCCTCTCAATTAACTATCGCAAGCATCCGTATGTGATGACCCAGAACATGATCACCTATTACCCCGTAAAAGCTGTACGGCGCAAGAGTCAAAAACCACTTTCTCAGATCAGTCAACTAGGTGAAGGCGATACGCTGATGCTGAAAAGCAACGACTATGCAGCCCTCCGTGTCCAATTGGAGCGCGCCCCGCAGTTCTATATCGAATACCGCTCGCCAAAGGAAGCCCTGACTGCCATTCGTAATGGACGTAATTCCTATTACATCTGGGGTGAAGTGCCTCTGAAGATGAAGATTCGCGAATATGCTTTGGACAGTCTTATCCTTGATGCCGTTGACATTCCACCTGGTGAACTGCGTTTTATAGGCTACGACAAGGAACTTATTGATGCCATTGACGACACCTATGCCCGATTGGAACAGGCTGGTGACCTCCAGTCCATTTACGACAAGTGGTTCTATCCCGAGCGCATTCACAACGACTCATCGCCCTTCGCTCTCTTTACACTCGTCGGCTCCATCGTCGCCATCATTATCATCTATCTGCTTAGCCGACTCATCCGTAACCGACTGAAAATGGCTGTAAACCGTTCTGCCGACATCAACAACATCATGAAGCAAGCTCTCCAGATGGGAAACTTCTTCGTGCTGGAGTATGATATCCGCTCAGACCATTTCCGCAACACTTACGGTCACATGATATCAGATGAAGGTCTGTCACTTGAAGAATTTGCCTCATATCTCGAGCCCTCTGCTCGTGCAGAATTTATCCAACACATCAAAATACTGTCCAGAGGTGAGAACCAGCAACGCTATATTAGCCGCCGCTTCAACGTCGGAACAGCGCTCGAACCTGAATGGCGCATACTCGAAGGTAATGCTATTGTCGAATTCAGCGGTAATCTGCCTCAATACATCGTATTTGCCCTCAAGGATGTCACTTCTGGCGTAGAAGCAGAGCGCATCAATCGGGAAATGGGCAATAAATATGCAAAAATGTTCGAGACCAACCTAATTGCGATGTCATTTTACTCCAAAGACGGTTGGCTCTTAGACGTTAATGAGAAGATGCGTGAGCTCTGTGGCTTCGACACCGAGGCGGGAGTATTCTTCCGCAACACCAACATGTTTGATACCGATATGCTTAAAGGGATATATCAACGCGGTAGTCAGGAACTTCTCCATGTCTGTAACCGCATGTACTATCCTTCTATCAAACTCGATAAGTATATTGAGATTCGTATCCGTCCTATCAGTAATGATATGGGAGAGATACGTTTCTACGTTGTCACCTCCCGCGATATTAGTCACGAGCGCCAGATGTATATTGAGCAGCTACGACACCAGAAGGAGATTCAGAAAACCAACGAGGCAATCAGTAATTATGAGAAACAGTTCACTTATCTGCTGGAGAACAGTGAAATGTTTGTATGGCGCTCTGACCTGAATACTCACACTCTTACTTATTCTCATTCGCTTCGTAAATCAGAATTCACAGAATCAATGGACGACTACGTCAAGCGGATGTACCAAGATGATATGAGTGACGCAACTTCTGCGATTAACGACGCAACGGCAATGAGCAAGCCATTCAATGTCATCCACCATTTCCGCTATTCCCAATACTCCAAAGATCCTGTGTGGTACGCCATCAGCGGCATACCCACCTATGACAAACAAGGTCAGCGTATCGGCTACTTCGGCGTTTCGCGTGATATCACCAAACTTATGGCTGCCCAGCAAAAGCTCAAGATGGAGACTGAACGCGCTGAGAATTCCGGAAAGATGAAGAGCGCCTTCCTTGCCAATATGACCCACGAGATACGTACGCCTCTCAACGCTATCGTAGGATTCAGCGACCTTCTGGCTGTTATTGATACACCTGAGGAACGTATGGAGTTTATACGTATCATTCGTAATAACTGCGACATGCTTATGCGCCTCATCAACGACATCCTCGAGGCTTCCAGCATGGGGCAAGCCCTTGCTATCATGCCAACAGAGGTGGATATGGCCATAGCCTTCGATGATATGTGCCAGACCCTTGCACAGCGCGTACAGGAACCTAGTGTTGAATTTATCAAGGACAATCCATACCAGACGTGTCTGACCGTACTTGACAAGGGGCGCATCCAGCAGGTGCTCACTAATTTCGTCACCAATGCCGTCAAATACACCCACCAAGGTCACATCAAGGTAGGTTATCACTGGGATCGCCGTATCCCCCTTGACCAATCCGGAGAAACCGATGGACTCCTTTTCTACTGCATAGATACTGGTGCAGGTATTCCAAAAGAAAAGCAGGCCAGTGTTTTCGAACGATTCGTCAAACTCAACGATTTCGTTCAGGGCACAGGTTTAGGACTTAGCATCTGTCAGGCTATAGCCGACCGATGCAATGGGCACATCGGCGTAACTTCAGAGGGTGAAGGGCACGGCTCCACCTTCTGGATGTGGATCCCTTGTGAGAAGAAAAACTAACTCACTATTATAACACTTATGCAGACCAGCAAATACCTTTTAGCAAATGAGCGCGACGCCCTATGGGGACTTACCGTCAGCACCGTAGGTTATGAAGAAATACAGCCCGGCGACCCTTACCCTACAAAGGGGCATGCCGACGGTTACTATTTTGACCTCGAGAAAGGGCGCATCCTAAACGAATACCAGTTACTTTACAATCCTGAGGGCGAAGGGTGGTTTCAGAGCACCCATTGTCCACGTACCCGTCTCAAGGCTGGCGACATGTTCCTTCTTTTCCCTGGCGAATGGCACAGTTATCACCCAGACCCTCGCATCGGATGGAAAAGCCATTGGATAGGGTTCAAAGGCAGAAACATGGACGACCGTGTACGTGCAGGCTTCCTGACGCCTGATAAGCCCATCTACCATATAGGCTATTCAGATGTCATCGAATCACTCTACCGAAAGGCGTATGAAGCCGCCGTTGAAGAAGCAGCCTACTCTCAGCAACTCATGGCAGGTCTTGTGAACCACCTTATTGGAAAGATGTACTCTCTGGAACGTAACATCGAACTCGGTCAGAATCTGCAACAGGTTACCATGATTGGAAAGGCGCGTCTCCGCATACGAGAGTCCATCGAGTCGAGTGTCACGATTCAGCAGATTGCAGAAGAACTGGGTGTCAGCTATTCTAATTTCCGCAAACTGTTTAAGGAATACACCGGACTCTCTCCTGCTACTTATCAGCAAGAGCTGCGTCTCTTACGAGCCAAGGAACTGCTGACGACAACCGACCTTAGCGTCAAAGAGATTGCCTACCGCCTCAATTTTGAGAGTCCAGACTACTTCTCTTCGAAGTTTAAGGCTAAGATGGGCTGCAAGCCCAGCGAGATAAAAGCACGATAAAAGTCCCACCCCCTGGGACAAAGTGTCCCACCCTATGGGACTACTTGTCCCAGGGGGTGGGACTAATTTTGCCTAGAACAGTATTCTAAGCCATGATAAACGTACGTTCAATCCAGTAGATAAGAATACCTGCTAAATAGCCCGCAAAGGCTACCCAGGTAATCTTCTTCATATACCAGCCGAAGGTGATCTTCTCGAGTCCCATGACAACGACACCAGCAGCAGAACCGATAATAAGCATAGAGCCACCAACACCAGCACAATAGGCCAGCAACTGCCAGAAGATGCCATCAACAGCCATATCACCTGCAGCAGCGACAGGATACATACCCATACAACCTGCCACAAGAGGCACATTATCAACAATAGATGACAACACACCGATAATGCCAGTAACAAGATAATGATTACCCTCGAATGTAGAATCGAGAATCTGACCAAGCATGGTAAGTACACCTACCTCTTGAAGAACAGCGACTGCCATCAGGATGCCCAGGAAGAACATGATGGTCGAGAGATCAATCTTGGAGAGAAGGTCAGACACGCGTTTGGCCATCGTATCATCCTCTGAAGTGTTGTAATGGAAAATCTCTGTAACCGTCCAGAGCACACCAAGGACAAGCAGGATACCCATGAACGGGGGCAGGTGGGTAATCGTCTTAAAAATAGGCACGAAGCACAGACCGCCTACTCCCAGCCAGAAGATAATGTCACGCTGAGTTTTGGTGAATTGGCTCACATCGGCCTTCGGCAAATTATGCTCTTTGTCAAATTTGCCACTGAGTTGATACTGCAGGATGAAAGCTGGTACCAGCATCGAGACAAGCGAAGGGATGAAGATCTCTGTGATAACACCTTGAGTCGTGATGACGCCCTTAATCCACAACATGATTGTCGTGACATCACCAATCGGAGAAAATGCACCTCCGGAATTTGCAGATATCACCACGAGTGCCGCATAAATCAGACGGTCTCCTCGGCTCTGCACGAGCTTGCGCAGCACCATAATCATGACAATCGAGGTCGTAAGGTTGTCGAGAATGGCTGAGAGGAAGAAGGTCATAAAGGCCACACGCCACATGAGCTTGCGCTTGGAGCGTGTCTTCAATGTGTCGCGCACAAAGTTGAAACCGCCGTTTGAATCGACAATCTCAACAATGGTCATGGCGCCCATAAGGAAAAAGAGGGTTCCTGCGGCATCACCCAGATGATGCTCTATGACCTCAGCAATGTGGTGGACGACACTGTCTGCTGTCACTTCAGGATAGAAGGATGCGGGGCCCATCATGAGCAGAGTCCAGCAACATACACACATCAGCAGCGCGATGGCTGCCTTGTTAACTCTTGTCAGGCCTTCAAGGGCTATACACAGATAGCCTACACAGAAAACAATGACAATGGCGATTGTTAATGTTGACATTTGCTTTTATTACTTTAATTGTTTTCGATTTGCGCTTGCAAAGATACGAAATAAAATCAAATATTGTAGTCCAAAAATCAAATTATTATGGTAGTATTATCAAAAATTACGTACCTTTGCCAACAAATTAGTAAACCAAACATATTTCATGATATGAATAACAAAAAATATTTCTTCGCTGTTGACCTTGGTGCAACCAGCGGCCGCACCATTATCGGCAGCATTGAAGATGGGAAGTTCGACCTGGAAGTTGTCACCCGTTTCCCCAACAACCTCATTGAGTTGGGCGGTCATTTCTACTGGGATATCTATGCCCTTTACTTTGAAATCATCAAGGGTCTGAAAGAGGTCTCGAGAAGAGGTCTCGAGATCACATCCATTGGTATCGACACCTGGGGGGTGGATTTCGTGATGATTGGTGAAGACAATCATATATTAAGGAACCCGCGCGCATATCGCGATCCTTTTACCTTCGATGCCATGAACCATTATCTGGAGAACGTCATTTCAAAAAGGGAAGTCTATGACATCACTGGTATCCAACTGCTGAACTTCAACTCGATCTTCCAGCTCTACGGCATGAAACGTGAAGGAAATGCTGCGTTGAAACATGCTAAGAAGATTCTGTTTATGCCCGATGCCCTTGGCTGGATGCTGACAGGTAATGAGGTGTGCGAATACACTATAGCCTCTACTTCGGAGCTGCTCGACCCAAGAACGAAGCAACTCGATGAGCGTCTTCTGACTTCACTCGGACTGAGCCGTTCGATGTTTGGCAAGATGGTTAATCCCGGAACTGTTGTTGGTGTTCTGACTGATGAGGTTCAGCGGATGACAGGTTTAGGCCCCGTGCCCGTCATCGCAGTTGCTGGCCACGACACAGGTTCTGCCGTTGCAGCCGTACCTGCCAAGAACGAGAAATTTGCCTACATGTCCAGCGGCACATGGAGCCCTATGGGTATTGAGACAAAGGACGCCATCATTAACGACCTGAGCTACGAGCTCAACTTCACCAATGAAGGTGGTATTGAAGGAACAACACGTTTCCTAAGAAATATCTGCGGCATGTGGATTTATGAGCGATGCCGTCTGGAGTGGCCAGAAGAGGTTCGTAAGCTCTCCCATCCCGAGCTACAAGGTTCGGCTATGCAGGTAGAGGCATTCAAGAGCCTAATCAATCCCGACGACCCCATGTTTGCAAACCCCTCGTCAATGATTGAGGCCGTCCAGCAATATTGTAGGCAGACCCATCAGCCTGTGCCTGAAACGCCTGCAGAAATCTGCCGATGCATCTTCGATTCACTGGCATTACGCTATAGGCAGGTGTTCCAGTGGTTGCAGGAATTGGCACCGTTTAAGCTCGAGGTACTACACATTATCGGTGGTGCCAGCCTCAACAAATATCTGAACCAGTTTACTGCCAATGCCACAGGTGCAGTTGTCATCGCAGGTCCTCAGGAGGGTGCTGCTATTGGCAATGTCATGCTGCAGGCTAAGACAGCCGGATTAGTGAAAGACATCTGGGAGATGCGCCAGATAATTGCCAACTCCCAAGAACTCACGAGATTCGAGCCCCAGGACAAAGCCGTCTGGGACGAGGCATATGAAAAGTATCTTAAGATTATTAACTAATAAAAAACGAACTCTTTATGAAAGCAGAACTAATCGAAAAAGCTTATGCCGTAGCGAAAGATCGCTATGCAGCCATCGGTGTCGATACTGACGCCGTCCTTAACCAACTTCAGCAGCAGCAGATCTCCCTGCATTGCTGGCAGACCGATGATGTGGTCGGTTTTGAGCGCAACGATGCCCTGAGTGGTGGTATTCAGACAACAGGCAACTATCCTGGACGCGCCCGTAATATCGACGAGGTACGCCAAGACATCGAATTCGTGAAGACTCTCATCGCAGGTAACCACCGTCTGAATCTTCACGAAATCTATGGTGACTTTGGAGGTCAGTTCGTGGATCGCGACCAGGTTGAAGTCAAGCATTTCCAGAGCTGGATTGACTGGGCAAAAGAGAATAACATGAAACTTGATTTCAACTCTACTTCATTCTCACATCCCAAAAGCGGAGAACTGACGTTGTCGAATCCCGACAAAGGCATCCGCGACTTCTGGATTGAGCACACCAAGCGTTGCCGTCGTATCGCAGATGCTATGGGTAAGGCACAGGACGATCCGTGTATCATGAACATCTGGGTGCACGACGGTGCCAAGGATATGCCTGTACAGCGCAAGAAGTATCGCGAAATTCTGGCAGCCTCACTCGATGAGATCATGGAAGAGAAACTCGATGGTGTAAAGAACTGTTTCGAGGCCAAGTTGTTTGGTATCGGTCTGGAGAGCTATACCGTTGGCTCTCACGATTTCTATACCGCTTACTGCGCTACCCGCAAACAGATGTACACACTGGATACAGGTCACTATGAGCCCACTGAAAATGTTTCTGACTTTGTCTCTACCTTGCTGATGTACGTGCCCGAGCTGATGCTACACGTATCTCGCCCTGTTCGCTGGGACTCAGACCATGTAACCATCATGAATGATCAGACACTCGACCTATTCAAGGAGCTTGTTCGCAGCGATGCCTTAAACCGTGCTCACGTAGGTCTTGACTATTTCGATGCTTCCATCAACCGTATTGGTGCTTACCTCATTGGCACACGCGCCACTCAGAAATGTATCCTGCAGGCTCTGCTCGAGCCAAAGGCAAAGCTGCGTGAGTATGAGGACAAAGGCCAGAATTTCGAGCGTCTCGCTCTGATGGAAGAAGCCAAGAGTATGCCGTTCGGCGCTGTATTCGACTACTTCAACCTGAAGAACAACGTGCCCGTTGGCGAAGAGTACATCGCTGCCATTCAGCAGTATGAGAAGGATGTCACCTCAAAGCGTAGCTAATGGAAATCGTATTAGGACTTATCATCATCGCCATCGGCGCATTCTGCCAGTCGAGCTGCTACGTTCCTATCAATAAAATCAAGGACTGGTCGTGGGAGTCGTACTGGATTATTCAGGGTGTGTTCGCTTGGTTGGTGCTGCCATTCTTGGGTGCTTTGCTGGCTGTGCCGGCAGGGCATTCCCTGTTTGAACTGTTCACAGCCGAACAGTCATTCAATATTTGGATGACCATCTTCTTCGGTGTTCTTTGGGGAGTGGGCGGCTTGACCTTCGGCCTATCCATGCGCTACTTAGGGGTAGCTCTTGGACAGTCGATTGCCTTGGGAACATGTGCAGGACTTGGAACCATCATGGGTCCTGTGCTGCTCAATATTTTCTTCCCCGAGCTCAATGCCTTAGAGTCATTGACATTCGCAGTGATCCTGGGTGTGGTAGTCACTCTGATCGGTATTGCTATCATTGGTGTGGCAGGTTCTATGAAAGCAGCTTCACTCTCTGAGGAGGAGAAAAAAGCTGCTGTAAAGGATTTCAACTTCCCCAAAGGCCTAGCCATCGCCCTGCTCGCAGGATTTATGAGTGGATGTTTCAACGTAGGCCTGGAGTTTGGAAAGGGCATCAATTTCGGAGAACTGACCGATCCAATGTTCCGTACTCTGCCTGCTACTTTGCTCGTGACATTCGGAGGCTTTGTTACCAATGCCATCTATTGTTTCTATCAGAACCAAGTCAACAAGACCTGGGGCGACTATACGAAAACCGCTGTATGGGGCAACAATCTTTTGTTCTGTCTGCTAGCTGGTGCGCTCTGGTATTCGCAGTTCTTCGGGCTTTCACTGGGTAAAGGATTTCTCACGGAATCACCCACACTAACCACGCTGGCTTTCTGTATCCTGATGGCGCTCAACGTAGTATTCTCAAATGTCTGGGGCATCATCCTCAAGGAATGGAAAGGTTGTTCGCAGAAAACCATTACTGTACTTGTCGTTGGTATTGTGGTTCTGGTTATCTCTTGTTTCCTGCCACAACTCATTTAACAGATAAACAAAGGAAAATGAAATCCCCGATGCCTCACGGCATCGGGGATTCTTCTTCAAATTTAAGTGCAAATTATCCTTATATGAATCAAATCAGTAGTTTGTTTTTTCACTTTGGCAGGTTAAAGGCACGTGACATCTCGGCCATCTGTTCCATACTCATGCCCTCTGGTTCGAAGCCCATGGCACGGGCATTAATATAAATCTTGGCACTCTTCGACAGCACATCAATCTGGTCGAAGGCATCCATGACATCGAGTCCCTTAGCAAAGACACCATGTTTCTCCCACATCACCACATCGTAATCCTCAAGTTCTTTCAGTGTGGCATCAGCCAACTCGTTACTGCCTGGCAGCGTATAGGGCACGATACCCAGTCCTAATGGACAGAAAGCCTTTGTCTCAGGAATCATCGACCACAGAATTTTGGTAAGCACATCTTTGCCAAGGAATGCAGGATTATGGCTCATAGCCACCAGTTCTATGGGATGGGTATGGACAGTAGCCTTATATGCACTACCCTGTTCGATGAGGTTGGCATGTACAGTAAGATGGCTGGGTAGCTCACTGGTTGGCATGACAGCCTTATCTGCGATAATAACATAAGAGGCACAATCATCAAGGATACGGATGATGCTTCCATTATCCATTGGCCATCTGGCAAGATCGCGCATACGTTTACCTGTCCCTTTGCAGTAGAAATAGCAACCTTTCAGAGCAGGGAGGGTAACACCGATTTGCTTAACGTCACTGATGGCAGGCAACTGACGAATCTCGTCATCCACCAAGTCTGTCACATTGACAGTAATATTACCACCATTACGTTCCGCCCATCCATTCTGCCATAGATAGCCGGCCACTTCCGCGATTTTCTCTACCTCGGTCTTCAAAGCCTGACGACCTTCTAATATACTCTTCATCTTCTGATTATTTAATTAGATAGTGCAAAGATAGGTCGTTTTCCGGAGAGTCGCCCCAAATATTTGATTTTTCATCCCGAATAAATGATTTTTGCTGAGAAATTTGGCAGTATGCACAAATTATTGTAACTTTGTCACGTGAATATGAACAACCAACTTCAAGACATCAAATGGAGTGAAAATGTGATTCTCGCCGATGCCGACTACATCGACAAGGTGGCATTTAACCTCAGTGTGAACTTCGAGCGTATGCTAGAACGCCAGATACCCAAAGCCGACTTGGCACGATGGATAGACTGCGTGGCGCTCGATGGCGGCATGCGTCATGGGGAGCATGAGACATTGGTAGCGCTCATCCACAAAAAAACGAAGACGCAACTGAATAATTTCGCTCCAAGTAACTACGAGGAAGAACTCAACGGCAAGGCTTTCAAAGACCAACTTGGCGAGTTTGTCATCAATGCCTATCCTATTGAAGACATTGCTGGCGCTGAAGAGTATTTCTGTGATGCCCTGGCACTTATCCTTGAACAAAAGGATGTTAAGCGCGTGATGGTGATACCAAATGCAGAAGACGACTATATATATAATAAGGTACGCACGATTCTGAATCGGGTTGATGATGATGACAAGCGTATCACCGTCTTTGCCATGCAACCTATGCCTGGCGGCAATTTCCGGCAGGAAATCTTAGGCTACTCTATCATGGCAGCCCTTGGTATCAGAGGAGAAGAAATCAATAATCAATAATAATTATAAACTATGGCAAAAGTATTAATGATTGGCGCCGGAGGCGTCGCCACGGTTGCAGCATTCAAGATAGCACAGAATGCTGACGTATTTACCGATTTTATGATTGCCAGCCGTCGCAAGGCCAAGTGTGACAAGATTGTGGAGGATATCCATAAGGCTGGTTACAAAATGGACATCAAGACAGCCCAGGTGGATGCTGACGATGTAGAGCAGTTGAAGTCACTCTTCAACAGCTACAAGCCAGAACTCGTCATTAACCTCGCCCTGCCCTATCAAGACCTAACCATCATGGACGCTTGTCTGGCTTGTGGCTGTAACTATCTCGACACAGCGAATTACGAGCCTAAAGACGAGGCTCACTTCGAGTATAGTTGGCAGTGGGCTTATAAAGACCGTTTCGAACAAGCTGGTCTGACAGCGATTCTCGGCTGTGGTTTCGACCCTGGTGTATCTGGCGTCTATACGGCTTATGCAGCCAAACACCACTTTGACGAGATCCACTACCTTGATATCGTGGACTGCAATGCTGGTGATCACCACCATGCTTTTGCCACGAACTTCAATCCAGAGATCAACATCCGGGAAATCACACAGAAGGGACTCTATTATAAGGACGGGCAGTGGATTGAGACTGAACCGCTGGAGATCCACAAGCCTCTTACCTACCCCAACATCGGTCCTCGCGAGAGCTATCTGCTGCACCACGAAGAATTGGAGTCACTGGTCAAGAACTACCCCACTATCAAGCAGGGACGTTTCTGGATGACTTTTGGTGAGCAGTATCTGAAACACCTCGACGTCATCCAGAATATCGGCATGAGCCGTATCGATGAGATTGAATACGAAGCGCCTCTGGCTGATGGATCTGGCACTGCAAAGGTGAAAATCGTTCCCCTGCAGTTCTTGAAGGCCGTTCTGCCCAATCCTCAGGACCTGGGTGAGAACTACGAAGGCGAAACCTCTATTGGCTGTCGCATCCGTGGCATCAAAGATGGCAAAGAGCATACCTATTATGTCTATAATAACTGTAAGCATCAAGAGGCCTACAAGGAGACGGGCATGCAGGGAGTCAGCTATACTACTGGTGTACCAGCCATGATTGGCGCCATGATGTTCGTCAAGGGCATCTGGAAGAAGCCGGGAGTATGGAACGTAGAGGATTTCGATCCCGATCCATTCATGGAACAATTGAACAAGCAAGGGCTGCCTTGGCACGAAGTGTTCGATGGCGACCTCGAATTATAATTATTAACTCTTAAATTTCTAAAGGCTATGGCAAAAGAAAAAGAAGAAGCTGCTCTGACCCCTCAACAAGAGAAGATGAAGGCTTTGCAGGCTGCCATGATGAAGATTGAGAAAGACTTCGGTAAAGGCTCAATCATGCGCATGGGCGACGAACAAGTAGTAAACGTAGATGTCATTCCGACTGGCAGTATAGGTCTGAATGTCGCTTTGGGTGTAGGCGGCTATCCCAAGGGACGTATCATCGAGATATACGGCCCCGAGTCTTCTGGTAAGACGACATTGGCCATTCACGCCATCGCAGAGTGCCAAAAAGCTGGCGGTATCGCAGCATTTATCGATGCTGAGCATGCCTTCGACCGTTTCTATGCAGGGAAACTTGGTGTAGATATCGAGAACTTGTATATCTCTCAGCCCGACAATGGCGAACAGGCACTTGAGATTGCTGAGCAACTGATCCGCTCGAGTGCTATCGACATCATTGTCATTGACTCTGTGGCTGCCTTGACACCAAAGAAAGAAATCGAAGGTGATATGGGCGACTCTGCAGTAGGACTTCAGGCACGACTGATGAGTCAGGCACTGCGTAAGCTCACTTCTACAATCTCTAAGACCAACACCACATGTATCTTCATCAACCAGTTACGTGAGAAGATTGGAGTGATGTTCGGGAATCCAGAAACAACGACTGGTGGTAACGCTCTGAAGTTCTATGCCTCCGTACGTATCGATGTCCGTAAGTCAACACCTATCAAGGATGGTGAGGAGATTATCGGTAGTCTGACAAAGGTAAAGGTGGTTAAGAACAAGGTAGCGCCTCCTTTCCGTCGCTGCGAGTTTGAAATCATATTTGGTGAGGGTATCTCCAAGATTGGCGAAATCATCGACCTCGGTGTGGAATACAATATCATTAAGAAGAGTGGCTCATGGTTCTCTTACGGAGATTCAAAACTGGGCCAGGGTCGTGATGCTACCAAAGAGTTGCTGAAAGATAATCCCGAACTCTGCGAAGAACTCGAGGCAAAGATTATGCAGGCTATCCAAGAAAAGGAATAAGCAAGGACATATTACAAAAATAATCCCCAACCAAAATGGCTGGGGATTATTTTTATCTCATTGTTATCATCAAATCGGAGTACCTTTACCTTTCTTCCAGTTAGAAGAACTCTTGCGACTACCACTCTTCTTACCTTTTTTAGCAGAAGTATTCTTGGCACGAGGAGCATCACCTGTTCTGGTCTTGTAAACAACACCATTACCGTCGAAATCAACAAACAATAGTTTATTGTTGGAACGATTGAAAGTCCAAGTATAGTAACCATTCTGCCCATGCTCAACCTTATCTGGCTCACCAGCAGCAAGCATCACCTCATCCTCAGAGAAGCCGATACCTACATGTCCATTACGAATCATAGCACGGCTACCCTCAGAGGTCTGAATCTTCTTGCCAGGACCAGGAGCGAAGACATAACCAAAATAGTCTTCCTGGTTCTCAGCACGATGAGCATCCAGCACCAAATCAGTATAGAAATAGGTTCCGAGAATCGTATTCTTCAGCTTCAGCGTGAACTTGTCGTCATTCTTATGCGGATTCATAGCCTCAATCTGATACTCAATCAAACGGGGAATGGCCTGAAGCTTCTTAGTAGTCTCGTTCACCAACTTAGTCGGATACTTCGTATGGATAATCTTGCCGATGTAGGTCCTGTAGTTGTAGCTGTTGATATTCATGATATCATCTACAAGCTCAAACGAATTACCGAAAAGATATTTAGCCTCATCCATAATGAACTCATCGTCACGCATACCACAATTGGTCTTTGAGATAGCTACATTCTGATAGAACTCATTACCATCCTTGTCTTCTACGATAATCTTAACAGGATAAGAACGGGTACCTACGCCTACGGCCGTCACCTTCACTTCCAGATCTTTGTCAACGACAACATCCTGATAGCCGTCGCTGTCGTAATCAGTATCAATACGGAAGAATGAGGTCTTCGTATAAAGCGTCTTACCCATCAACTTCTCACGGGCAATGTCAACATCACCGAGATAAGCCAGTGTTGGCACACCAGTCTTGGTGTAGCAATAGTCCTCAAACGTGCCACTGGGTATCTCATAATAGTACATACGGTTATTATCCTGACACAGGAAATTGATGCGCGCATGTCCATCAGAGCTCTCCGTATGGCCCTTATAAATCATAATCTTGTACTTCAGAGGCATGCTGCTCACTTCTTTACCAGTTGCAGCATCTGCAAAAGTCTTGACCACCAGGTCATACTTTTCAGGCATTACCATGAATTTCATACCCTCCTGCCAGTCGCAGAGGCTATAGAACTTGAAATTCTGGCTGATAAAATCAGTGGCAGTTTCTTCCTCAGGAGATACCAAACCCTCTTCCAACACTTGAATTTGGGCACTTTTCTTAGCCCCTCGTGTCTTCACGATGTAAGAATTTTCCTGAGCAGTGGCTACCAGAAAGAGCATAGCCACACAGGTTGACAAAATAGTTCTTTTCATGACCTATCGATAGTTTAATTACAGAATTCTGAGTGCAAAGATAATAGATTTTCGAGATATCACAAAATAATTTGTGCCAAAATGACGTAACAAGGCATATTTTTTACCAAAAAAGTCAATTTGGCACATGGTTTGCACAATGAATTGTGACATTTTTGAATAATAACATTAAAATATAAAAGAATTATGGGAAAGATTATTGGAATTGACTTAGGAACTACAAACAGCTGCGTTGCCGTATTCGAGGGTAACGAGCCAGTAGTACACTGTTTACTCTATCAAGCGTTTCATGGGTGAGAATTGGCAGCAGACTGAGAAGGAAATCGCTCGCGTACCTTATTCAGTAGTTAATGAGGGCGGTTACCCCCGTGTAGATATCAACGGTCGCAAATACACACCGCAGGAAATCAGCGCTATGGTACTGCAGAAGATGAAGAAGACTGCAGAAGACTATCTCGGACAGGAGGTAACAGAGGCCGTTATCACCGTGCCTGCCTACTTCTCTGACTCTCAGCGTCAGGCTACGAAGGAGGCTGGTCAGATTGCAGGACTTGAGGTTAAGCGTATCGTCAACGAGCCAACAGCCGCTGCTCTGGCTTATGGTGTCGACAAGGCTAACAAGGATATGAAGATTGCCGTATTCGACCTCGGTGGTGGTACATTCGATATCTCTATTCTGGAGTTCGGTGGCGGTGTGTTCGAGGTTCTTTCTACCAATGGTGATACTCACCTGGGTGGTGATGACTTCGACCAGGTAATCATCGACTGGCTCGTACAGGAGTTCAAGAACGATGAGGGCGCCGACCTGAAGGCCGACCCAATGGCTATGCAGCGCTTGAAGGAGGCTGCCGAGAAGGCTAAGATTGAGTTGTCAAGCTCAACCTCTACAGAGATCAATCTGCCTTACATCATGCCTGTAGGCGGCGTACCCAAGCACTTGGTCAAGACTCTGACACGTGCCAAGTTCGAGCAGCTCGCTCACGATCTGATTCAGGCTTGTCTGGCTCCATGTCAGAAAGCTATTGCTGACGCACATCTGACGACAGCCGATATCGATGAGGTGATCCTCGTAGGTGGTTCTAGCCGTATTCCTGCCGTTCAGACACTGGTTAAGAACTATTTCGGCAAGGAGCCTTCAAAGGGTGTTAACCCCGACGAGGTGGTAGCCGTAGGTGCTTCTATCCAGGGTGCTATTCTGAACAAGGAAGGTGGCGTAGGCGACATCGTGCTTCTCGACGTAACCCCGCTGACACTGGGTATTGAGACTATGGGTGGTGTAATGACCAAGCTGATTGAGGCTAACACGACTATTCCTTGCAAGAAGAGCGAGGTATTCTCTACCGCAGCTGACAATCAGACAGAGGTAACCATTCATGTACTGCAGGGAGAACGCCCAATGGCATCTCAGAACAAGTCTATCGGACAGTTCAACCTGACAGGTATCGCTCCTGCACGTCGTGGTATTCCTCAGATCGAGGTGACCTTCGACATCGATGCCAACGGTATTCTGAAGGTTTCTGCCAAGGATAAGGCTACAGGCAAGGAGCAGGCTATCCGTATCGAGGCTTCATCAGGCCTGTCTCAGGATGAGATCAACCGCATGAAGGCCGAGGCTGAGCAGAATGCAGAGAACGACAAGAAGGAGCGCGAGCGTGTTGACAAGCTGAATCAGGCAGACTCTATGATCTTCCAGACAGAGAACCAGCTGAACGAGCTTGGTGACAAGATTCCTGCACAGCACAAGCCCGCCATTGAGCAGGCTCTCCAGCAGCTGAAGGATGCACACAAGGCTGGCGACATCAACGCCATCGACACTGCTATCGCAGCCCTCAACACTGCTTGGCAGACTGCCTCACAGCAGATGTACCAGCAGAGCGGTGCAGCAGGTCAGCCTGGCGGCGACCAGTTCAACGGCGGTCAGCAACAGGCCGGAGGCCAGCAGGCTGGCGGCAACAAAGCTGACGATATTCAGGACGCAGACTTCGAGGAGGTCAAATAAGGATTTTAAAATCTAAATTAAAATCCGTGTAGTCTTTCGATTACACGGATTTTTTTACTATCCTTTCAATTCCTCCAATAGTTTAAATACCGTTGTAGAAGGATTTTGGAATGCTGCAAGTTTCTTTGCCCTTTCTAATGCCGACTCTCTATTTTTGGTAAACACATCCTTCTCTTCTTCAGACAAGACACCCTTTTTGTATCCTTTCGATACCTTCTGATATTTCTGAACACACTTAATAGACGAAATCTCAGATTTTTGCTCCTGATAATGCAACAAGAACCATAGTTCTATACACGGGTTAGAGACTATCAGTTCTGCATTAGGTATCTTTTGCAGTTGTTCCAACATCCCATCAACGTCCAAATCATACATCAAGAAGACTTTATCTTGCTCAGTTCTTACATATTCATTTTGGGAGCGTTCAATATAGTCTTCCGAAATATTCGACTTGCCTTTCTTTACTATGACCTGAATGGGAGCCCGATACAATGAACGCAGGAATTTGACATATGCGATCTCCGTTTCACCTTCACAGAAAACAAAGAAGTTCGGTTTCATTTGTTTCCCCTTAGATATACGAGCCTTTCTTCCCATCTTATCCAAGTCGTGTTAGATTGTTATACGAATCGTCAATATAGGGGATAGCATCAAAGCGGCCTTGTAAGTATGCTTTCTCTGCATCCATATTCTCACGGAAATCCTTAAAATCAAAGAGAGAATACAAATCTGAAGACCCATCATCACGCTTGTTAACGAAATACACCTGGTCTTTCCTCAACTTTCTCATGTTGAGCAAATTAGTATTATGCGTAGAGAATATGAGCTGAGCCGATTCACTTTGATGGAACAGATTAAGAATATACTCCACCAGATTCACATGTAGTCCCATCGATATTTCATCGATCAGAAGAACTTTGTTGCCCTTGATGATATTCAGAATAGTTAACATCATGTGGAAGAATTCTTGAGTACCACTCGACTCCTCTGAATAAAAATCAAATGGGACTTCCGGATTATTCCTATGGAAAGTCGTAATCTTCAACTGAGGCTTTTGTATATCATCCCTTGAAAGTAACTGATTACTCAGAGGATCAAAGACAGCAGTTGTCAGCGACCTCAATTCGTGCTGACTACGAATATCTATAATATCACTATCTGCAGCCTTGAGCACCCTCAAAATCAAGTCCTTGTTCTCATTCAAAAGCGACTCTATGGAATAACTATTATAGCCAAAATAGTTCAAAATAAAACGCTCATTAAAATAGCGGAACACATCCTTAGCTACATCACGATCCATCTGACTGGCACGTGACACAAAAAGGGTTTTCTTTGATGTATTTCCAGCCACATCCATAGGTCTACGAATAGCAGAACGGAACTCATAGATATCCTTCTTATCTGGCCCTTTGCGTTCATCTCGTGAAAACACCAACTTTTTTCGACCAACAGGGTAATAATACAGTTCCTCTGTTATAATCTCCGTTTTTGTCATGGAGAAGCTATACTCGTATTCAACACCCTCTATCAAAAAACGGATATAAAATTCACTTGGCTTACCTACGCCACCAAACTTAAATGGAGTAAAGGCAAAGATTGTGTTCTCGTTATAATTATGCGACTCAAAGATCATTTGAACACAAGCCCTTATCGCTTTGATAATGTTACTCTTTCCTGAAGCATTGGCTCCATAGATAGCAACAGTCTTCAACAACCTTTCGTCATTGCAAACGAAAGTATTACCCAACAGGTCCTTGGATTCTTTAGTCTGAAGACTCGCTGCCTGCATATCCAAAATCACTTCTTCGTTAATAGAGAAAAAGTTACTTAATCGAATTTGTAATACCATCTTGACTTCAATTTTGCACAATTTCTGCAAATATAGTGATTAAAATAGAATAACACAAGTTTTAATCTTATCTTTTAATCATAATTAACATGAAAGATCAATCAAGGTAACTACTCAGTCCCATGGGCATGAATAGTCTACTTACTGTTGTACGACAGCAAGTATAGCATTAAAGGAGAACCAAAGTACCGCTGCCGAGTTCAATGTCAATCTTGTTACAGCATTTAGTGTCATTGTACGTGAACCAAGGACGATGACAATGCTAATGTCGTAAAAGATGTCGTAAAAGGTGTCGTAAAAGGTGTCGTAAAAGGTGTCGTAAAAGAACTAACTGACAGACAACAAGTTATACTTGAACTTCTTTCTTTAGACCCCACCATGGCCGCGAAAGCCATTTCGGAAAAGGCTTCGGAAAAGTTTACTCAATAAATGTACAGAAAGATGTCTTATAAGATGTCCAGAAAGAATTGGATAGTAGCTGATAAGAATAATTTCATCGGTCAAACCGACAAAATATAAAACGACCCGCACATTTGAGCATCGTGGAGAGGCTTGGCGGGTTCTAGCGATGCAAAGGTACGAATTATTTCCGAATCTCCCAAGCCTTTTGTTAAAAAAAACGTTATTCCAAACTTTTTATTAGTTTTCTTATGGCAGTTTCAATAGAAAATTGTACCTTTGTCGACGGTTGTTAGATGTTTGCTACACGGATGCTTATCAGCATTTTGCGACATTGAAACACCAGGCTCACGCAAGTAGTTGTAAATCAATGAATGTCTCATTCGAGGAGGTCAAGTAGAATAGCTTAACTCCGATCTATATAACGGGTGCTGACAGCGATCGGCATCCGTTTTTTTGTAGCCCTCAAAAGCACTGAAATACTAGGAAATATAGTAGAAACGTGGTACATGGACGAAAACATGCGCCACGTTTTTGGATATTTTGGGAAATTGAGAAAGTGCTTAATAGAGGGCTATTTTTTGTTCCATATTTGTACCAAACTATAAATGACGCTAAAGTGAACTATAATGATGACAAAAAACTGATATTAAACAAATATGGGAAAAAGTACATTGCAAATGCCAAGTATTTGACATTCTTTTGCTAAATATCGTGGATGTTTCGATAGAAAATCGTACCTTTGCCGATACAAGATTTTAATCGATAATGGATAACGAAGCAAAACATAGAATACTATTCGTCTGCCACGGGAACATCTGCCGAAGCCCGATGGCGGACTCGTGGAACATCCGCAACATGCGAAACATCTGCGGTGGCGACCCAGAAGGGAAGATCGTGATGCTGATGGACTTCACCAAACGGCCTGGTGACGTGGCCGACCCTTGGTACACAGGCAACTTCGAGGCCACTTGGCGCGACGTGCTGGAGGGCTGTCAGGCACTGTTGGACAGATTGGCGAAAGGCTGCGATTAAGCGAGAACAGAGCGATACAGGATTATTCTGTATAATTATGGTCCACGACAACAGCAACCTGCGTGTCAGGCACCAGAGGTTGTATCTCATTGGTAAGTTGGCTGACGAGGGCAGCGTCATCATGAACGGAAATATCAGGTACGATATCGATAGAGAGATATTTTTCTTTCTCTGAATAGTAGAAACCATGCACCTGAACAATATCCTTGTGGGCAGCTAGACTCTGCATTACCTTCGACTGCAACTCAGTACGACGGTTCTCGCCTGTGGCGACGGCATAGACTCCCACCGTCATGATAATACCGTGATGCTCGTACATCTGCATGGTAATCTTACGAGTAAGCCCATGGATGTCGTGAGCCGACATGGTGTCATAAACGTTGATGTGCAGTGAACCGATCTTCACATCAGGGCCGTAGTTATGCAGTATCAAGTCGAACACACCATGAACGCCTTCGAAGTCGGAAACCTCCTTCTGAATCTGTTTGGCATAGTCAGCCGAAATGCTCGTACCCAGCAGTTCATTGACAGGCGAAGCCAGCATCTCAATACCAGCCTTGATGATCACAATGGAAATCAGTGCACCCAAGATGCCATCGAGCGACACGCCCCACAGCAGCATGACACCAGCCGAGACGAGCGTTGCCAGCGTGATAACCGCATCAAACAGCGCATCCGAGCCGGAAGCTATCAGCGCGTCACTCTTCAGCTGTTCACCCTTGCGCTTGACATACTGGCCAAGAATGAGCTTTACTACGATGGCCACCACGATAACCACGAGTGTGGTTGTGGTGTATGAAGGCTCCGTAGGGTCGAAGATTTTCTTCACCGACTCGATGAGTGAGGTGATACCCGCCGACAGCACAATGACGGCGATGATGATGGCGCTGAAATACTCGATGCGCCCGAAACCGAAAGGATGCTTCCTGTCGGCAGGGCGCTGTGAGAGTTTCGTACCCACGATGGTGATGACACTCGACAGTGCATCGCTCAGGTTGTTGACAGCATCCATCACGATGGCCACACTACTGGCCAGAATACCTACTGCGGCCTTGAAGCCCGCCAACAGCACATTAGCTATAATACCAATCCAACTGGTACGGATGATTTCCTGACTTCTGTCCATAAAAAGTTGTTAATGCGTTTTATGCTTTATTGAACTTCGTCTTCGGCTGTTTGCAGCGCGGGCAGCGCCAGTCATCTGGCAGGTCCTCGAAAGCAACGCCATCGTGTTCGGCTGGATCATAAAGATAGCCACAGACAGAGCAAATATACTTGCCGGAATCTTCTTTTTGGGAGAAATCTATCTCTGCCAACACCGTCGGTACGGGATTGTCCAAATCCATCACACGCTTGGCCTCCAGGTTCTCATAGCCCTGTGGCGTATGGGTCTTGGGGGCAAAGTTTCAAAATTTCTCACAATTTTTCTCCTGTTTAAATGAAAAATTCATATTTGTTAGACGTAGGAATCATGCGAAATGTTGCTACTGCGATGAGAACAGAATCTATTTCAGTAGTTTTCTGATTTGTGTCTCCGTTGCAGTGGGCAACAGCCGCGTCAGATGTTCCGCCATGCGTTGGAAGGATTCCTCGGGAGTCCTGTTTGTCAGACAAGCCTCACGGCCTATCAGCAGTTCGGGTGTGGTCAGCAGAGCCCAGCCTTCCGTGATGACACGACAGGCAGCCTGCAGACGAGTGACATAACCATCAAACCGACTGCGCATCTTTGGCCCGTTGAATCCACAGGCAGCACGCAGTTCGCGTGTGATCAGAGATCCTTGTTCCTGTAAAGTGAACAATATCGTATCTTCGATGGTACCCTCTTCTGGCACAGGATGCAGATGGCGACGATAGTTGCAGAAATCCGGCCACCACTCGCGACTGATGAAGCCTGCCTTCCCAGCGAAGAATTTGCCATAGACACAGTTACCCTCTGTGATAATCTGACCCTTCCACTTCCACAACGGCCAGTCCCAGCCGCCATCGGGCAGTATCACATAACGGCAGTCGTCAGCCACCATCTCCTCAGCCGAATAGCCTCTGATACCACTGTCCAACAACGGCAGGAAACCTATCTCCTGAATCGTTTCCATCAGTTGGGCACTATTGTAAATCTCACGATGTTTCATATACTTGTCTGTTTTTTTACTCATTTTTCTATCAGCCAGTACTCCATGTGCTTCATCGTGCGCTTGCTCTTGAAGTTGAACTGGACATCGTTGAGAGCGTTTCCTATTTTCCGGAAAGAAGTCTCGGGGTCGAAATTGGCATAGCGCTGAGCTAACAGAGTGCTGATGTCGCCCAGACTCCACCACTGGCCTTGTTCAGTCTCCTTCGGGCGCCGGAAGGTCTCACCAATCATCTCCACCAGGTCGTTCAGCTTCTGGAAGGGTTCGTTCTCCTCGATGAGCGTCCGGATCTCATCATCGTTCAGCCAGAATCGCTCGTGGTTATTGAACAGATGCAGGGCCTGAGCGAAGAGCTGTTCATGGTCAAGGTTATCCTCGAAATTGATATTCCCATTGACGCCCACACAGACGAAACGTCGCGAGCCCGTTGGATCCACCAATGGCTTCGGCTGGTTAGTAGTGCCGATAAACGAGGTATAACGACGATACTGCTTGATGGTCTTGCCGTATGGCGGACGGAACTTCACATCGCTCGACGACAGCAGGTATTTCAGCACGATCTGCTGCGAGTTAGAGGTCTTGTCGAACTCATCGATATTGATCAGCGCAAAACTCGTCAGCGCGATATTCAGGTCAAACTCGTTCTTGAAGTTCAACTTGTCGTTATAGTAATCGCGCAGTTCTGGAGGCAGGATAATCTTGCAGAAGCGCGTCTTTCCACAACCCTGACGACCTATCAGAAGCGGTGTCAACGCATTGCCTGTCAACTGTTTATCGCTCTCACGCCACTGAGCCACCATACCTGTCATCCAGAACTTCAGATACTTCTCCCAATGCGGCTGATCCGTAGGCACGCGGGCTGCCAAATCTGCGATGTAATCATGCCCATCCCACTTAGGCAAATTGTCGAGCCAAGTGTTCACAGGGTCGTATTGCTCGATGCGCGTCGAGTCGATGAAGCGGTTCACGTCGCGGTCCCACGATTTCAGTCCTAACTCTGTGGCTCTCAGTGTCATATCGTTACGCACCTCTTCCGTCAGAGGCTCGAAACGCTGGTCATCGCTGAACTTCTCACGATACTCGGCCACACCCGTCAGCAGATTCTTGCGCATCTCATAGTTCGAGTTGAGGAATATCTCCGTCTTCATCGCCTGAATCGTATCCTCAGGCACACTTTTCATCGGGCGGATCTTGTGTTTCTTGCGATATTCCTCCTGCTCAGCCACGCTATAGACCGTCTGGAAAATCTTCTCTACCAGCAACTTATCACGATTCAGCACAGGATGCAGCATCGTCAGTCCCTGGGCATGCGCCTTGGGAATGCCTTGGTCGAGACACATCGAGGCTATCTGCATCAGCAGTGTCGCCTCCCTATCCTCATCGGGCAGTTCGAAATAGTGGCCCATCACCGTCTCCACGATAAACGTCCAGTTCAGATGATACGTCCGGGTGACGGTACGCCCAGGCATCAGATGGTCTTCCTCACGACTGATCGCTACAGGCTGAGGTAACTCGTGCTGCTCCGTATCCGCATAGAACGGTCGGGCCTCAGCATTGAAAACCGCCTCTGGGTCGGCACTCATATACACCGTTCTGTCGAGACGCGGCTCCAAGAACTCGATGTCGAAACCAAACTGACTCTGATAAGCCCTTCGCGCCGTATTATATAAATTAAGGTGGAACTGACGGATGTCAGCCTCGTTCTTCGGCAGTTTTTCCACATCGTCTTTCCCACTTGCACCATCTTGGTGATACAATTCTCCGCGGCACACGATTTTCACACTCCTACCCGATCCTCCCAGGAAGCAGAGCATCGTCTCAGGCAGTTTCTTGGCCAACTCTCTGATTTCCACCGCTTTCTCATAGGTTTGCAGATCGTTCACCTCCAATACCACCAGACCATTATAGGCCATCATTTTCCAATCGTCCTTCCGCTTCACATAGTCAGCCGCGAAGCAGACACGAGGCAACTTGACGCCACCTTCCCAGTTGGTTGAGACCTGACCGTCGGGCAGCCGATGCGGATTCATCAGATGATATAGTTCGCGCGTATGCTTGACTGTCTTCTCAATCAGGCCTGTCTTGATGGCATTCGCCATCGCAGGCAGTTCCACACGATTGATAACTTCTTTTTTACCGTCTTTTTTGAGTAATGTTACATTCATGATTTGTTTGTTGTAGATTTGGCCTACAAAGGTACAAAATTTACGGCAGAAAACTATAAATTTTCGAAAAAGTTTTTGGTTTTTACCTACATAACTACATAGAATCGCCGCAAAAGCCTTTAAACAAAGGGATTTTAGCGAAATTTGACCTACATAATAACTACATATAACTACATAAAACTACATGCTAACTACATGTTAACTACATAGCATATTCACCAAGTCCAGCCCTCTATGCAGCAAAATCGCAAAAGCCACTCCGCAGATTTCAGGACTAAGGATACAGGAAAATTCTCTAGAGAATTTGATGCTTACATCCCTATCCAGCAACATCGATAACGTATCCCAGCAATAAATTCTCTAGAGAATTTCGAAACTATCATTACCTTTAAAACTTGAAAATACGTATCTTTCATCGTGCTAGCCCCCTATGTAATCCTTAAGAAACACGCGTTTCGGCAGGATTTTCGTCGAATTTATGTAGTTAGCATGTAGTTATATGTAGTTATTATGTAGGTAAAAATAGAATATATTACTCTTATAATCAGGCAAATACACTGAAATTATGTAGTTATGTAGTTAGTATATGCAATTTTCAAAAAAAATTTTAGAGACAAAAACGGCTCAAAAGAATTGATTTTCTAAAAGATTTTAATAATTCTCTCAAAAATTTGGCATTTTGCCCATAAAATCGTATCTTTGACCCAAAATTAACTATCGTATGAGATACAGAGTCAAAAAAGAGACCAAGCCAAGGTTACAAACCTTTGGAAAGTACAAGGCAGTAGCCGTACACTATCAGACTATCGAGAGCAATCAGCTCTTGAAAGAAACGGCCCAGCGCACTGGATTCAGCGAGGGCACCATCCAGGGTGTATTGATGAGTGTCGCAGAAGTCGTCAATAGTCATCTGCGCGAAGGCGACCGAGTACGCCTTCCTGAATGGGGCATGATGAAATTGGAGATTGAGAGTGAAAAGGTAGATGATTCCAAGGCCTTCCGCGCCAAGAAGCACATCCGCGGTGTCCGTCTCCATTTCCTCCCTGAAAGCAACGAAGGCACCCAAGCCCTCTACAAAGGCATCACCTTCGAAAAAGACAAAACCTTCAAGGAGGAATAGCATTAACACGCGTTGCGAAAAATTTCGTTGCGAAAATTTTCGCATAACCTTTGGTGGTTTCAAACATTTTCCGTATTTTTGCAACAAAAAGATGCAATATGAAGAATCCATTTAAGTTCGGCACACTTGTCGATGACGAGTTCTTTACTGACAGAGTCAACGAATTGGAAAGTATCCAAAGGATGCTTGACAGCGAGAACCATTTGGTGCTTATTAGCCCACGTAGGTTTGGCAAATCAAGCCTTGTGGCTAAGGCGGTGAAAGCGTCCGGACGTCCTTCCATTTCACTCAATCTGCAAAACATACTCAGCATTGAGGATTTAGCATCAAAGATTCTGCGTGGACTTTTCCGTCTGTATCCATTAGAGCGCATCAAGCATTTAATGACGCATTTCAGGATTGTCCCAACCATATCTACTAATCCTATTACTAATGGTATTGACGTGTCATTCCAGCCTGTTATGGATAGCATTATCCTTCTGGAAGACGCAATGGCTCTATTAGAAAAGGTAAGTACGGAAGATAAAAAGCTGATCATTGTCTTCGATGAATTTCAGGAGATTATGAATATTCGCAAGGGATTGGATAAACAACTACGCTCCATCATGCAAGAGCAGCGACAACTGAACTATATTCTATTGGGTAGTCAAGAGTCAATGATGACAGAGATTTTCGAACGAAAGAAATCTCCTTTCTATCATTTTGGAAAGTTGATGCATCTGAATAAAATCCCTTATGAGGACTTCAGAACCTACGTCTCAGAGCGATTGCCCCTGAAGAAAAAAGAATCCCTGAACACCATTGTCGATGAGATACTATCCTTTACAAGTCTTCATCCTTATTACACCCAGCAGTTGAGTGCACAGGTTTGGGAGATAATGACCTATGACAAGCACTTCGAAAATGTTGTCGATGAAGCTATCAGTGCCATCGTACAGACTCACGATTTGGACTTCGAACGTCTTTGGCTCAGTTTTAATCGCACGGACCGCTTCATTATGCAAAGCCTGAGTAACAACAAAAACCCTTTGCAAAATCGTCAAATGGCCACAAGTACAACATTCAGCGCCATCAAACGTCTGATGAAGGCTGGTTATGTGATACGCGTAGAGGATTATGAGATAGAAGATCCATTCTTCAAGGCTTGGATTGTAAAGATGTGCATATAATGAATAACTATATGAACTTAGAAAGCATTATTTTGAGAATAAAAACAAGAAGATATGAGAAAGGTAGGAGACATGAAGGTGTATAGCTTCGAGGAATTGTTGGAAGAGGATTACGG
>OMXO01000142.1 GCA_900315035.1 uncultured Prevotella sp. | reverse complement strand
CTATCTTATAATTTTTCTGCAAAATTACAAAAAAATATTCAGATATCAATGATTATACCTATTTTTTTTCGTATCTTTGCCGACAATAACAACAAACTAAGAACATCAAGCTAGATTATGAAGATCCTATTAATCGGTGGAACAGGCACCATCAGCAGTGCCATCACCAGACAATTGGCAGAGAGCGGCCACGAACTTTGGCTGCTGAACCGTGGTAACCGCAAGGCAGAAGTGCCTGCAAGTGTGAAACAAGTCATCTGCGACATCAATGACGAGACGACCGTCCTCCAGAAGATCGGCGACACACGGTTTGACGCCGTCTGCGAATTCATTGGCTTCGTGACCGCCCAGGTGGAACGGGACATCCGCCTGTTCCGTAACCGTACGGAACAGTACATCTACATCAGTTCTGCTTCAGCCTACAACAAACCCGCTGCCAGTCATGTCATCACAGAAGGAACGACACTGGCTAACCCCTACTGGCAATACTCACGCGACAAGATCGCCTGTGAGGAACTGTTGATGCGCGAATACCGTGAGAACGGGTTCCCTGTAACGATCGTCCGACCTAGTCACACCTACTGCGAAAGAGGCGTACCCATCAGCGTTCATGGTCCCAAGGGTAGTTGGCAGGTCTTGAAACGTATGATGGAAGGCAAACCCGTGATTGTACAGGGTGACGGTTCGTCATTATGGACACTGACATGGAACGAGGATTTCGCCAAAGGTTTCATCGGACTGATCGGCAATCCCAAGGCGATCGGCGAGGCTTTCCAGATCATGAGCGACGAGCAGTTGACCTGGAACCAGATCTATGCCTCGGTTGCCAAGGCCCTTGGCACGACATTCCGCCCCTATTATGTGGCCTCCTCATTCCTGGCAGATGTCTGTCCCAAGGAATATGACCTCTTAGGCAACCTGATCGGTGACAAAGCCGTCAGTGTGGTCTTCGACTGCACCAAACTCAAACGAGCCGTACCTGGTTTCCAAGCTACGACCCGTTTTGACGAGGGGGTACGCCGTTGCATCAAATACTTGCTCAGTCACCCAGAACTACAGGTTGAAGATCCTGAATTCGACACCTGGTGTGAGCGTGTGATAGCGGCCCAAGAACAGGCGAAAAACAGTCTAAAAGGATAAAAATAGCAGCCAGCCTTTAAATTTTCCAATTAAAGACTGGCTTTTTTCGTTTTTTTTCGTATCTTTGCAGGCAGTATGAGAGTCAAAAAGTGTTTTATCATCGTACTGATGCTGGCAGGGGCTTTATCAGTCCGTGCGCAGAGTGTATTGGAAATCATCAAGCAGGATCCGACCTTTGCCGTCACTAACTATGCCCTCTACCCAGACAGCGCAGTACGCCTCATGACGCCACCACCTGCAGGCAAGAAACCCTTCTATCTCTCTCACTACGGTCGGCATGGTTCACGCTACATCAACAAACGGATGGGGTATGATATCCCTTACATCATGATGTGCCGGGCAGACAGTCTCGGACAATTGACACCAACAGGCCATGAAGTGCTGAGGCAGATACGCGAGATTATTGCTGATTCTGAGCTGCGATGGGGTGACCTGACCAGTTACGGGCACCAGCAGATTCGCAAGATTGCCACCCGTATGACACATAGGTTCCCTGAATTGTTTGAGGGAGAAACTTATATCAATGCCCGCAGCACCACAGTTAGCCGATGCATCCTGAGTATGGCGAGCACCATGCTCGAACTGATGAAATATAATCCGAACCTGAAGATCCGGATGGATGCGTCTCAGTACACCATGTGGTACATGAATCATCAGGACAAACTGCTTTCGTGGAAGGGTATGGCACCTCCAGCCAAGGCTGCCCATGAGGCCTTTGAAAATAAGTTGAAAGGCAATCCGTCTCTGATGAAGTTATTGTTCCAGGATCCAGACTCCGTACAAAAGGTGATTGATGAGCGGAAGCTGAACTATTTCCTCATTAAGATGGGACTTTTCCAACTCAACACTCATCTTTACCAAAGTGGTTACCTGACGGACATCTTTACGGCAGAGGACCTGTATCGCCTCTGGCAGGATGATAATGCCTGGTGGTATATCCAGTTCGGTGCATGCAAGCTCAACGGCGGTCATCAGCCCTACATCCAGCGTCATCTGCTGCGACAGCTCATCAACGATGCCGACAGCTGCATCCGTCTGGAGAAACCTGGCGTACAGCTGCGCTTCGGTCATGACAGCGTGTTGCTGCCCCTCGTATGTCTGATCGGCATCAATGGTTATGATTTAGAGACAGACAACCTGGAAGAACTGGAGGCTAAAGGCTGGTGGAGTTCAGCAGTCTTTCCGATGGGGGCAAACATTCAGTTTGTCTTCTACCGGGAGAACCCTGAAGATCAGGACGTGCTCTTCAAGGTATTGCTGAATGAACAAGAAACGACATTGCCCATCGCCACTGATTGTGCACCTTATTATCACTGGCGAGACTTCCGCGAACATTTTCTGAAGAAAATCGACGACTACGAGCGGGTGCGGGCGGAAGAGACAATCAACCAAAAGGAAGAAGAGGATAAGAAATGATTGTATGTATCGCTGAGAAACCGAGTGTCGCTCGGGATATTGCGCGCATCTTGGGAGCCAACAG
>OMXO01000025.1 GCA_900315035.1 uncultured Prevotella sp. | reverse complement strand
CCCTGCCAAAATTATGAAAAGAAAAGGACGTTTTAGAAACTGAGTATCAAAATATTACGTAGTCAACTTTACATAATCATCAGCTCTACATAACCATTGTTATGCGCAGCTGCACATAACAGTGGGCCACTCGCAAGCTAAAAGATTATCTTTTGAAAGGATATGTAGTAAACAGCCGTATAATTGCATTGGAAGAGCACGTAGCCAAACAAGACACTCAAATACAAGGATTGAAGGACAAAATTGATTTCTTCGTGCGCTCGTCGCTGCCGCCCGTGGAGGGTATCTTCTACGACGGCCAAATCTTTGATGCCTACGCCCACATCATCAGCCTCATCAAGCAGGCCAAACACTCCATCGTGCTCATCGACAACTACATTGATGAGAATACACTTATAATGCTGAGTAAACGAAATGCCTGTGTCTCTGCCACAATCTACACCCGCCAGCTCTCACAACAGCAGCAACTCGACCTACAACGCCACAACCAACAGTATCCGCCTATCACTGTCAACGTCTGTCAGCACAACCACGATCGTTTCCTAATTATCGACGATGCGGTCTATATCTTCGGTGCCAGCCTGAAGGACGCAGGCAAGAAACTCTTCGCCTACATCCGCATGCAAGAGACATCAGCAACGGAATTGCTCAATAACATCAGATAGAACCACGACAGGATTTTGGCATTTGGCCTCCTTTTGTCGCATCTATCCTACAACGTCGCAACAACTCCAAGAAGATCTGGCCTAAATATTTGGAAATCGCCAAAAACCGCCGTACCTTTGCGCTGTGATTGAGATCACACCGCGAGTGAAGGCTGCGCCTCGGCAATCTAAAGCGAGCTTTGATTGCTCTCGACTTGCACTTCACTTGCGTCAGATTTAAGATTCATACGTTAGTTTTTTCTTTTTCATATTGCATAAGGTTTAAGTTTGTTATTTGGTTAGTAAAAGCATACAAGGCTCGCTGAGATAGCGAGCCTTGTATGCGTTTAAACTTTTAAAAAGCTGATTCGTCTCCAATTCTCCTGCGGTCTTTCTGCAAAATATAGCAATAACTAAAGTAATTTGACGCTACTATATTTTTACAATCTTATACCCCAAAGCTAATAAGAGCCTAAGGGTATCGAAAGCCATTACTCGATCATATTGGCGTTCTGAGTCTGGCAATTCTGAGTAAGGAACCATGTCTGGTGTCTGAAGTTTCTCGTCATCCCTCTTTGGTCCATAAGTCCAACCTTCACTTTGCCGCTCCCATGCCCATGTATCATGGGCATTCTCAGCAATGGCCTCACATAGTTCATCCATAAAATCTGGCAATGTAATATGCATCAAGTCAAGAAGCTTCGGGGTATAAGTTCCATCTTTATCAAATGCTGTAGTGCATGCTCCATTTGCCTTCTCCCACGATTGCAGGAACTCGTTTGTCGTATAATAACGCTCAGTATTGGAAACAGGATTGTAGAGCATCACACGACTCTGATCCTCCGAAACCGATAGCAAAATAGTTGCAATAAAAGAATTAGCATTATCTCCGAACAAAGAACTGTCAACCCAAGGTATTATGACACCTCCCTTCCTCAATGTTTTGAATATGGTTTTCGGATTAGCGACTTTCCTCTTATAAAACCTCAATCCAGAATTCTCAAAATCATCTTCTATAATACCTCTTTTGCGAAGTGCATATTTCACACACTCAGCATAATATAACACGTCATTCATATTTTACCTGTTTAATTATTTCCAGATCTTAATTCCTTTTCCTTTTGTAGTATTAGTTCTTCCTGATACATTTCCATTTCTTTCGTTTGGAACTGTACATATTCCTCTTGTTCCAAATCAAGCGCAGTGCCATTAGGGAAACTCGTCCATCTCTGTGCCATATCGAAATGCATTTTTCTCGATGGTCTCGGAAGCAATGACAGTGAGCCAAGATATCCATAGTAGAAGCCATTCAAATAGTGCTTGTAGCCACTAACAATTGTCTTCAGCCCATCACGTTCAACTTGCGAATATCTCCTCTCTTTTACCATTGCTCTTGCAGACTCATTCAAATTGATCATATCGTCCAACATAGATTCATAGAAAGCAGAAAAGCCATCCAGTTCCTCTTTTCCTATCTTATAATAAGCCAGCACATAGTTTTCGATGCTATTGAATTCAAATACTGGCGCCGGCGATGTCTTACGATACATAGATATATTCTTATCGCTAGCATCAACAGTTTTTAGGAATTCCCTTTCTGCATTAGTCCTTTTTAGCGTATCTTCAGTGTCAATACTATTGTATAGAATAGAAAGCGCCTCCTCCAGTCCCCGGCAGTCTTTACCAATATTGTCCATTACATCCATACTACACGTCAGCTGAGTCGCAATGCTTTTACACGTTACACTGGCGATATGATTGACTATCCCATATCCTATGCCCATCAGAATAAGGACAACCCCTAGGGCTATAGCAACTTTTCCTAACCACTGCTGAATGGGCTTCTTTGCCTTGCTCTGCAAATAGCCCTGCATACGTTCGACAGCCATATCGAAATACTCATGGCCAACAGCGGCAATAGCCTGATAGTTTGGAAGTTCTTTCAACTCATCTGGTAATGTATGTGGCCAAGAGAATCCGTCAAGCATTACTGGCAAAATATTCTTCTGATTCTTTATAGCACACTCCACCTCCCGTCTAACCCAATCCTCTGGATCAACACATCTATCCAGAGCATTCTCAGGCAACACAAGGATAAAATCTTTGCAGCCCTTGATTACCTCAAGCAGTTGTTCATTAAACTTACCCGCCATCAAGGTATCCACATCGAAGAACACCTTATACCCAGCATGCCTCAATTTAACCGCCATCAGGTTAGCCGTATCATACGCCGTCCTGCGATAGCTGATAAAAATGTCATATTGTTCTTTCTTCACTTCACTACAATTTTCTTTCCACCAATGATATTGATACCCTTACGAAACTTCAACAGCTGCTGGCCATTGATGTCATAAATCGGAGCTTTACTCTCCTTGTCCTCATCCGTTATGAAACTTTTGATACCTGTAGGATCACTGCCGGCATATTCATGCCATTCACCGTCATAATAATAAGGTGTCCAACCTTTTTCTTTTATTTTCTTCACCTGGCTTTTAGTACATATATTACCATCTTGATATTTTGTATTTAGTATTCCTATCCAACATTTTTCACCAGAATAATTATATGGCAGATTATTAACAAAAGAATCCATGCCAGATCCTCTAATTTCATTATAATAAACTTCTAAATAAACTATTTTTGCATTATTTGACAAATCTAATGTCGTAAGATCGTTACGCTGAATAAGCAAACGAGTTAAATTCGTATTTCGCGACAAATCAATTTCTTTCAGTTTATTACCTTCACAAGATAGTGTCTGCAATTTCCGATTCGATGATAAAAATAGTGATTCGATACTATTATAAGAACAATCCAAAAGAGTTAGTTCTGTAAAGAATTCCACCCCTTGTAAACTCTTAATGCCTAATGCTTTTCCGCCAACATGTAGTTCTGTAATGTTCGATATCTCTGAACTCGTCAATATTCCGTCATGACCATAATCCTGTTCCAACAGGTATTGACGGAAGTTCGCATCAGGAAAATTTGTTGAACTAATTTGAATTTCTGAAGATTCTGAAGTCCCTGGAGTTCCTGAAGTTACATCAGTAACAGGTCGAATAGGTAAGCCAGCCATACGTACAATCGTTAGTACACTATAATTTATTTCACTATATTTGTTCGTACTTACTTGCAAATACCAAGCCGTTCCTGAATCCTTGGAGCTTATGTTTGAAGACCAATATCTAAAGCCAGAATGCAAACCATCGTTGCCTTTGTAACCAGCCAAAGGGATGAAAATACTATTTCCATTAGTTCCAGTAAACTCATACCCTTCCACAGAATTCTTTGTAATTTTTTTGATAGTGCATTTACTATAAAGTTCACTAAACTCTTTCTGTGTTGGCATTCTCCAATTACTCCCCCAGTTTTGTTGTGCAGCATCATATTTCGTTCCTTTAATATCATTACCGATATATACCTCATTCATGTAAGTACCATATGAATAGGTGTCCCAGTTATATGCAGATTTTTCCGATGTCTCTCCCCATGCATAATAACCACCGAAATCCTCTGGTTTTATAGCACCGACATTGCATGTTGCCCACTTCACGCTTAAACCTAAATCAACGTATTCATGCCCGTCAACGCTTCCTTTTCCACTAATCTCATCACTTTCTTCATCGTCTTTTCCATTATTTTCAACTACTCTAACTTTGCATTCACTTTGATGGCCATTGTCAGTCTTCACCTTTATTATGGTTGTTCCAGTTTTTTTACCTGTGACTTTCCCATAATTAACATCAGCAATGCTAGAGTTCTCAGAGCTCCAAGTAAAGGAGGTTGCTGCATTTTCAGGAACCAAGATTGGCTGAAGCATTGCATGGCCACCGACACTGATTTCAATAGAGCTAAGTATGAATACATTATCTGGAGGCAGATAGTTTGGATCAACGACTTCAATTATTGTAGATGCCTCCAAATTGTCATCATTATCAACTTTTACGCTTAGACTTCCTATGCCAGGAGATCTACCTATGACACGATAACGTCCATCTGAAGTTTCCATATATGCAAACGCTGCAGTACCTTGACTTTGGCTCCAGTTAAACTTTGTGCCTTTTGCTCCGTTTGGCTCATAGATTGGTTCTATATACACCCTTTCGTTCAAAGGACATCTTACTCTTTCTGGCAGATATACTTTAGTAGGTTTAACATTGGGTTTGGGTGACACATATTTACATTTAATATAGACTGTTCTGTAATATGTTTCTGCCTTTGTATGATATCGACCACTATAATAAGCCTGAGTTCTTTCAATAAAAACAAGTTGGACTGTGGCAGTATAGTCAAAATACGACTTTACCGTGATGGTAGCAGAGCCATCATAATTTTTAGAGAAGCCCAAATGCGGGTCAAGCATAGCCCCAAGACCTACATTGTCTATGTAGCCACTCCCCAATGCTGTTTGACTAATAGTAGCACTTTCCCCAACACTTAATGTGTATGTCTCTGGATAGGCTGTCATAGGAAAAAATAAAAGTAGCGTCAATAGTAAAATTGAACCATAGACTTTCTGCTGCAGTTTACAAAATATTCTTTTCATATCCTTCTATTTATTTACAAACAAATATTCAATACTGGGTCATAGCAGGCCAATTATCTGATGTTGAAGATCCGTTACTATTCTTGACTGTACAACTAAAATAATATTTGGTTCCAGATTTGAGCCCTGAAACTGTAGCACTAACTTGTTTGCCTGCTATTGTAGAAGACGCCGTCTTGGTGGTAGAACTTGTACCATATTTTACAGTTGCGCTTGTCGGTCTTTCTGAACACGTAAATTTCACTGTAATTGAACTCTTTGTTGAAGTAAATGCAAAATCTGTGACATACGGCACGTCTCCATATGATGTACCTCCACTAGGGGTTTTATCCTCTATTTCTCTATAATTTACTCTTGAAAAATAGCGTGTCTCATCACCATCCGGATCAACAAGAATCATTGACGAAGAGGTTAAAGAGCTAATTTCATGATTTACCCCCAGAGCTGCAGATAAATAACCAGAACCAGATGCATTATCTGGAACATGACAAATAAATACTAATATATTATTGTTGAAATACCAAGCTCCATCTTTTGTAGAGATATAGTCTCCGTCACGCGTTTTATAATCAATAATCTGCAATCGTTCATTATCTACAAAAGTAATAATGCCATATTCGGTACTTGTTTTTGTTCTATTTACTAATTTATCAAATCTCCAACTTGTCCCAGTCAATTCACTAATCATTCTTTTTTCATAATCCGAATACTCTCTAATATTTGGCTCATTTTCATTATCATTTTCTACTATTTTTCCACATGACACAACACTAAAACTCATAATTGCAACCATAAGAATGGTTATCAAGCTATTATAATTTTTCTTCATAAATGAAAGCATTTTATACACAAACAAATTATTGACGAACAAGATATTTTAATCTCCTTAAGAATATATCACATTTCAGAACCTAATGTAATTCCCCAAAAATTCTTTTTTTCACTTGCTCCTGCAAATTTCGAAAGAGGAATACCATAGTATCCTTGTATTCTGAACCCCCACAGGCTAAAGCCTCCGCCAACTCTTAAGAATGCACCGAATCGATCAATCTTCACATCGTAATCATCTTCCAGTTTCGAAAAAGAAATTTTCTCTTTATTGATCTTTGTATAACCATCAACAGCGTAAAGTAATGTAGGACCAGCCTCTAAAACAAAACCTATATTCTTAGAAATAGGGATATATGCTCCAACTTCAATCGGCATAGATATATTATGTGATACTACACTTGTACTATTGTAAGATCCAATTGAATTCATGCTTAATGAACTAGAAGCTTGATTATATCCTAACATTCCTGAAACATACAGATTGTCAAGAATATAGTAATGAGCACCAAAAGCCGCCTCAAATCCCCATGACTGAGAATAAGTAGAAGAATACCCATATTCTTTTTTCATTCCACCAGTTTTCTCCGAATTGTAAAATGAAGGACCGAGTCGAAAAGCAATATGCCAAGTATTCTTCAATGATAAACTTTCAGACACATCTATATAGTTAGAAGATACATGTGAAATCGATTCGTAGGATGGAGTCTGTTGTATAGTTTCCACCATTTCATTCTCATGTTGAGGCACATATGAAGGATGTTCGCTCTCATTTACTTTTGGAATATTCAACTTCATCCCGATATAAAACAATTCTGCAGCATCTGGATTGGCTAGTTTCAGAGCATCTACTGATACATAATATTTCTGTGCAATACTCTCTAACGTTTCTCCACGCTGAACAGTGTGAACTACTTGCTGCGCTAACACAATCATTACAGACAACAGCATCAAAATACTTGTTAATAGCCTTTTCATACCTTTATAGTTTTATTAGTAAAAAAATTCCTCGATGCTTGTTCTATTATGGACGCGAATGGAACTGTTTCTATTAGGGCCTTCTTATTACATTGTCCTACCTCTTCCATTACACATCTTACAAGTAACATGTGTATGTCCCCAACTCTTCAGAAACTCCTTTCCGCATTCATTGCATCTTACTTTATAATTGTTTCTATTCAATCCTCCATATTGTGGTGGATTTGTGTTGTATTCCATTCTACCTGTTCCATGACATAGTGGACACTCCCCTTTTGATGATTGCTTTGAACTATTGGAACCACTACTTGAAGAATTGACTGAACTTGATGAATTAGAGTCTTTATTAGAATTACTAATTTCTGAATTTGAATCGGCTGGAGTATATTTTAACATACGGAACTGCTCAAAAGTTATATCCATACCTGTATTCTGTTTGAATTGCATATATTCTGCCATATCTTGTCTCTCCATCTGGATAATGGTATAGCGAGGATCTAGGAGATAATCCATACTTGTGTTCCTTTGGAAACCATTTGCTTTAGTTGGAGGCATATACATATTTGAATTGTTAGAAGACATGGCTGCTGTTGCGGTCACTGCAGCAGTTCCAACAACAATCGCAGTTAAACTTCCCCAGAAATTATTACGTCTTTTATGTTGTTGCGCTCTTAATTTCTCAGCATCATCAATCAGCTCGTTGCAACGCTCTTTCATCTCATGCGTACAGTCTGGTCTATTAATTGCGGACTCAAAATCATTTATAGCAGATTTGTATTTTTCTCTATTATAAAAACTAATTCCTCTTCCGAAATATGCTGAAGCTGTTGGTGTTGTCTTTATGACTTCTGAATAAAGAGATGTTGCCTTTTTATATCGCCCCTCTTTGATTAAATCTGCAGCTTTTCCTAATTGTGTTGCAACTTGGGGGGTGATGGCCTCTATCTGACTGCTTTTGCTACTTCCTCTTGGTATATTCAGACTAATTCCAACGAAGCATGTTTCTTCGTCAGGATTTGCAGCCATTAGTTCGCTGAGAGTAATATTATAACGTCGTGCTATCAATTCGAATGTTTCTCCACGCTGTACAATGTGGACCACTTGCTGTGCCTGTGCAACCATTACAAGCAACAGCATCAATATTCCAGTTAATAGCCTTCTCATATTTTTATGTTTTAATCATTATATATTATATCCTTAATATTTGTACGATCCATGTGATAAACCGGACTATTTTTCTGTTCAGATCTCTTATAAGTGACTTTCTGTTCGTTTTCAGTGAGCAAACTCACCTTAATAGTAAGATTCTTTATAGTCTTAATGATAGCTGTTTTAGGATAACTTTTACGCAACTCTTCGAGCCTGGTTTCCTCCGCAAGACGTCGTTGTTCGGCAAGGGCTGCCTCTTTCTGTTTTCTTAGAGTTTCAAAATCATTAAGCATCTCTTTTGTCCCGTCTGGATATACAATTAAGAATATCTGCGACTTATCAATTGTAAATATTTCCTTACCTTTCTTTTTTGAAGCGGTATATTTCACGCTCGACACATCCAATTCTACGTTATATCCAACGATTTCCTCTCCTTTCAGCAAGTAAATGACCGTTGCATTTGAAGGTATTCTTCCATCCCCTTCACCAGATACACGTTCACCATCCTCCATGAAAAATATGTTACCACGCTTTTCATACTTTATCATATAAACAACATTATTGTTGATGGTTTCCTGCTTTACGGATTTTGCATCTGAAGAGTATACTATTTGATCACTATTAACCATAATTATCTTCACTTTCCGCTCACTTCCATCACGAAGCAAGATCAAATCACGTTGAGCAAGACTCCATAATGGGGAAAAAACAAAACACAGGAGAGTCAACAGTGCCTTATCTCTTACCATATTTCTTTTTACTTCCATCTGCATAATTGATTTCTAAAACATCTTTAACTGGTAACTTTATATCTTCTTTTGACTCATCTTGCCGGATTGACAAAAGGGATTTTCTAATACCAACCACCTTGCAAAGGATATAACTACCATCACGCATATACACGATATCGGTAGTCTTAGACATCGATATTTCCTGTTTCGCTGATTCTCGTTTTGAAACCTTTTGTGGAATATTCAAGAGTAGACCAGGAAATAGAAGCTCTGCACTTTCATTTTGCTTTTTCAACTCTTCTATTGAAATCTGATATAATTGTGCAATAGTTTCCATAGTCTCTCCCTGCTTAACTATATGGGTTTTCTGTCCAAAAGCTACGAGAAACTGGGAAAATGACAAAATAATGACAAATAATTTTCTTATCATAACTGAATAATCAAATAATTCGAAATACTCCAAAAGGATGTGGGATCAAGAATATACAATACAGAATTTTTCTTCCCTATATGTTCTATTTTATATGAGGATGTTGGCATTTGTGTCAAAATCTTTGGATTATCAGAATTCAAAGGAATCTCCTTGAAACTTCTTATATCGACCCTCATAAACTGTCCTTGACTGATAGCATTTGGATTAACTTTCTTCTTTCTCAAAAAACCACCTGTTATAATCCCCAGATCAGAAAGAGTTTTCTTTGTACCAATTTTGACATAACCTTCATTTATCATCTCTGACTGAACTGTCAAAGCTTGGGTTTGTGCTTCTACTTTCTTATTTAATTTTGCATTATCTTCTGTCAGCGAACTAACTTTTCTTTGAAGTTGGGAGATGTTGACATTCTTATTGTCCAATTCTGAACGAAGTCCTTTGATTAAGGCATTTTTTTCGTCTAATTGCTGATTTAGATATGATACAAGATGAGATAACTTATCAAGCCTTTCACCTCTTGCTTTCAAAGAATCTGCCATCTGGGCTATACGCTTTTTTTGCTGATTCAGCATACTCTCAAACATATCGAGATTCTTTTTTAGTTGCTGTTTGTCTGTAACTGTACCTTCCTTCCCTTTATTTGTGTAGAATAATAACTCTTCGTGTTTAGCTATGCTATCCAAACCGTCAGCAAGAGCCGTCACAAAAGAAGTCAACTCACTCATGTCTTTGTCCTTTCGTGCATTTTCCTTCTGGAGTGAATCAATCCGCTCTTCCATTATAGCAGTTCTTTTATCACCACTATTACAAGCAACAAAAAGCATAAAGGCAAATAGAAATAAAAATAGTCTAATCATTTAGTAGTTCCATTCAATAATTCTTTCAGCACCACTAGAAAGACCTTACCACTCAATTATTTAGTTCTCGTAATACACAAAAAAGGCGTAGGTGCTGTTCTCTGTCCATCCTGGGACTACTGGCCTTCGCATTGCCACACCCACACAGGATAGGCAACGCAGTTAGCCCACGCCAGAACGAACTATATAATACAAATATAGATGCGTTCCACGTAGACGCATCGTTGTCATCTGCCTGCTGTGGGTTTTGGAATTTGCGAAGTTCGTAGTCCACAATGACAGACGTCCGAAAACGTCTTTCTCATATATAAGACCGCCCGCCGCCCATTACTGGACTAACTGAGCGATGGTGCAAAGATATGATTTTTTTTTCTTGCAACCAAATAAATGACAGAGAAAAAATAAAATATTTTTGGGTGTAATTCTTACATTTCCACGAGATTATGCCGCCACAGTAATGAAATCAAACAACATTTGGAGAGAAATTTAGTTAGTAAAAGACATACAAGGCTCGCTGAGACAGCGGGTCTTGTGTGCGTTCAAATTTGTATTAATGTCACATGTTCTGCTGTCCAGGTACGGCCCTACCGCGGAGTGCACCCAGATCATCCCGTCGCCCCATGCTAAAACTGTCTAATGACCGGGATCCTGTTCTTGCTGCTCCGTCATTTTAACATTTGAAATAAATTCGAAAAAACTTGGAGGATTTATGAAACTTCTGTACATTTTTACTATCAATAAGAGATAACGAGGCGGTGGCCATTGTAATATGAGGATGTGGTTCTTCCATTATAACAAAAGTCCCCATGTTACACGTTAGTTGCATAATATAATAGGTTAGTTTTTTCATATTGGTTTGTTTTAGTTAGTGCACATAAGGCTCGCAGGGATGCGGGCCTTATGTGCGTATTTGCATGAAGCTACTCATCGTCGAGGGAAACGACATAGCTATCCAAAGGACGAAAAATACAAATAATCCAGCCATAACTTTCTATTTTTAGATTAAACATGTGAGTTATCGGCTGCAAATATAGAAAAGGGGGTGTTGCAAAACGTGCAACACCCCGTAAGGATTTAATATCTTTTAAGATTTCTGGCTATCATATCCTTCATCTTCTGGCGGAGTTCGGGAGGGCTGACCACCTCGATGCCATCGCCATGAGACAGCAGCTGGCCGAGGAAATCAGTCGTGGGGCGGATATCGTAGCTGAACTCCGTGTATTGGTCTGTCGATTCGAGCTCACGCTGGGAGCGGTGCAGGGGGAGCGTACGCAGGTAGTTGGGCGTCTTGTCGTATGCCCTGATCACCACATGCTGAATCGGGGTCTCGTCAGTCAGCACACCATAATATTCAGAGAAATACTCATCAGCCGAGAAGTCGGCAGGCAGTTCGAAGGACTCGTCGGAGAGTTCCACAGACAGCATGCGGTCGAGCGAATAGGTGGCATAATGCCTGCCCGTGAATGTCAGCAGATACCATCGGCGCTGAAACAGCTTGAGCGAATAGGGCGAGACGGTCTTCTCGTAACTTTCGCATCCGAAACGCTGGTAGGTGATGACCAGGCGACGGTTGATCCTGAGCGCCTGGATGATTGTCTGAAGGTATTGCTCACCAGCGGGCACGTCTTCCAGCAGGATGCGGTCGCTCAGTGAGGAGCTGTCGGAGAGTGCCGTGTTCACCGTCAGCGTGGAGAGCATCCAGCGTTCGATGGCGTCGTCTTTGAGCACCTCGGGATTGGCAATATAGTATTTGTAGCCATGTTCCCTATCGCACTCGATGATAATGCCGAACATATTGAGGATGGCATCCTTATGGCGGATGAATGAATTGCGGTTGAGCGGACTCCCGCCGATGACCTCATCTTTCAGCCAAAGGTTGTTGAGTTCCTCGAGCGACAGTCGCTTGTACTGGCTCAACTTGTTGACGAGCCAGATGTATTGTTGGAAAATCCTTGCTGGTTTCATAATGTATTCATTCTGATTGTTGTGCAAAGATAGGTGATTTTTCCGACTTCGCCAAATTATTACCTACATTTAGGTGTTTAGCCGTTTAGGCGTTTAGGCGTTTCATTTGGTATTTGCGTTTGGTGTTGGGTGATAGTATATATCTATATTAAATTATTATATATTATAATATATAATAATTATATAATATATAGAAGAGATTTTACCGTTACACATGGATTTTGCTAATGTAACGGGTAAACGGATAAACGGGTAAACGGGTAAGCTTGGATTCTGTTCTCGCTGCTCCGTCATTTTAACATTTGAAATAAATCAGAAACAAATTCGAAAAAAGCTTGGAGGATTTATGAATTATTTGTACCTTTGCGCTGTCGATAAGAGATACCAAGGGGGGTGGCCATTAAGGAGAAAAATTGCGAGGATTAAATCTAGAAATTGCGCGCATTAATAGTAGCAAGTTTTTCGATTAATAGGCGCTGAAGAGGTGCTCTGAAACGACCAGCGAGAGATATACTAAAAATTATTACTAACGTCCTGAGAGGGCTGGGGGTCAGGTCCCGAAAGTAGAAGTTTTCGGGGAAAACTTTATTTCGAGACCAGACCCCGACAAGGCGCGAGACCAGACCCCGACAAGGTGAGACAAGCCCCCTGGTCTATTTCGGGAGCAGACACCAAAAGAAAAAGAGCCTGCTGACGAGCAGACTCTCTCTTTATAACCTTATGAGGGGTAATTCTAATTATTCCACGGGGATGACTGAGAAGGTCAGTTTCTCGTAACCCTCGAAGTCGTCGAACTGCACCTGGAAGTTGGCATACTGGTAATAGTTGCCACCCGTGTTGTGGGTATCCTTGACCGAGTTGCTCTTAGCGAGAGCGTTGAGGATCTTGTTGTAAACGACCTTATCGTTGTTGGCATCCTCGATCTGGATGGCCATTGAGGTGACGAGACCACCCTCAATCTTGTAGGTGTAGTCGCCAGCGGCATAGAGCTGGAAGGCCTCTGTCTCAAGTATCGTCTCCAGTTCACCGACTGCAGCCTCCAGATCGTCCTTGGTCCAGTTCACATAGTTAATGGGCTCCAGATTCTCGTCGAGCTTGATGTATGTGGTGTCAACCTCGTTGGTGACTTGTGTTTCCTCTGCAAACAGAGTCGTACCAGTCTGCATCAGCATGCCAACCAGCAGTAATTTCTTTGTTGTGTTCATCATCTTCATCTCTTTTACCTTAAAATATCATATTGTGAGTGCAAAGTTAAGCATTTATCAGATACCATCCAACTAAATTTGGCTAAAAATTCAAAAAATAACCACTCACGGCCTACTTTTTGACGAAAGTCAACCGCAAGTGGTTTCATTTTGCCACGAAAATGTGGAAAGTTCTATCTAACTGGTTTGATGACGAACGTGAAGTCGTAGTCCTGATAAGGCAATAGATATTCCTGGCGCGGCCATGCACCCCATGAGTTGACGCAGCCGAGTCCCATCTGGCGCTGCTGGATGTGAACCTGGGTAAGCGGGCGCTCTACGAGATCGCCTGAATGGCGGCCAATCTTCTTATCCTTCGTCACACCGTCGTCGAGATCCTCTACGAGGTAGTTGAGCGCACTGGCCTCTATCGGGGCACCTGCATAGAACTCGAGGCCCTTGCCTGCTGCATTGAGCACGCGGAACCAGCGCACATCTGTATGATTGCCCGACTCCTGAGGACGTACATAGGGGAAATACTCGCGAGCCACGCTGTTCTCATAGCAGCCGATAAACTCGGATGAGTTGCGGTCGCAGTAGTTCTCGACTGGTCCACGACCATGATACTTCACTGTCTGATACTGCTGCGGCATCTGCAGCTGCATGCCATAGCGGAACATGGGGCTCACCTCTGCACCCTTCTCGGCATCGAGCTCCTGACTGACGATCACCTCGCCATCAGCGGTCAGCGTATAGGTCAGTTCCAACGTGGCCTTTACACCCGGCATCTCGAACTTAGCAACGGCACCGTTGGCTTTGGTCTCGAACTCCTTGAGTTTCATCTCAGGATCCTTCCAGGCAGCAAAGCGCTGCTGCAGTCGTGCACCGTAGTCATTATCTGTTGGCGCGCGCCAGAACTCAGGCGTCAGCGAGCAACGGTCCAGAAGCATGGCTTCGCCATCGACATCGAGGTAGTCGATGAGTCCGCTCCACTTGCCGATGGTCAGCGTGGTGCCAGCAGCGTCGAATTTCACGTAACTGTTGGTCTCCTCCTTCGTGACTGCGGTCTCTTTGGCCTCGATCTCAGGGAACTGATAAGGATTGAGCACGAACTGCTGACGTGCCACCACCTGACCTTTCTCGATGAGCGGCTGAGCCTCACGCGTCTTGAACTGGAACACGACGAAAATCTCCTGATCGCCGTGATGACTGAGCACCTTTTGGGCCACCTGTTTCAGAGCGTCGATGGTGATTGTCTTACGCTGCTGCGGAGCGATGCCGTTAACATCGGCCTTGCCACCATGTCCGAAGGTCATACCCTCAGGGCGCTGGCCGTCGTGATGATGCTTGCCAGATACGCCGCCAACGAACCACTCGAGTTCGAGGTCGTCGAGGTTCTTGAAGAAGTTCTCGTTATAGATCTCTATCTTACCGTCCTTCAGACCCTTGTCCTCGATCCAAACGTTCTGATAGTAGTAGCCCACCTCATAGGCGTGCGGGTTGAGTCGGCGGTCGGGGGCGATGATACCGTTACAGTTGAAGTTATAGTCGCTAGCGGGATAGCGGCCGTAGTCGCCACCATAGGTGAAGATCTCCTTGCCCGTCGTCTTGCTCTTGTCGCGCATACCCTGATCGACGAAGTCCCAGATGTAGCCGCCCTGATACTTGGGATACTTGCGGATGATGTCCCAGTACTCCTTGAAGCCACCCATCGAGTTACCCATGGCATGGGCATACTCACACTGAATGAGCGGACGGGGATTGTCGCCCTGGGCATATTTCACGCAGTCTTCATAGCCGAGGTACATGGGGCAGAAGATATCGGTCTTTCCGTCGTGACGGGCCTGTTCGAACTGGCAGGGGCGCGTCTTGTCGTAAGCCTTCACCCAGTCGTAGGCCTTCTCGAAGTTAGGACCGTAGCCCGCCTCGTTGCCCAGCGACCACACGATGATCGAGGGATGATTCTTGTAGGTGATCATGTTGCCCTCTTGGCGCTCGATGTGCATCTTCTCGAAAGCGGCATTCTTGGCCAGCGTCTTCTCACGATAGCCCATGCCGTGACTCTCGAGGTTCGACTCTGCCGTCAGGTAGATACCATACTGGTCGCAGAGGTCGTACCAGCGCGGATCGTCGGGATAGTGACAGGTACGCACGGCATTGATGTTCAACTGCTTCATGATCTTGATATCCTGTATCATGCGCTCCACGGATACGATGTAGCCACCATCGGGATCGAGCTCATGACGGTCGGCACCCTTGATCAGGATAGGCTGGCCGTTGATGAGCAGTTGTCCGCCGGCAATCTCGATATGACGGAAGCCCACCTGCTTGCGCACCACCTCAAGTACCTTGTCGCCCTGCTTCAGCTGAAGCTCCAGCATATATAAATAAGGTGTCTCTGCCGTCCAGGCCTTGGCCTGCTCCACGGTAGCGTTGAGTCCCTGAGCCACAGCGTTGCCCTCAGCATCGTAGAGGGTAGCCTCGACCTCGGCCTTGCCTGCCACCTTCACATCAACGGCAAGCAGACCCTTGCCGCCTTGATAGTCCTGTCCGATGGTGACATCCTGGATGTGGACCTTCGGCGTGGCATAGAGATACACCTCGCGAGCGATGCCCGTAAAGCGCCAGAAGTCTTGATCCTCCAGATAACTGCCGTCGCACCAGCGCATCACCTGCATGGCAATCAGGTTCTTGCCAGCCTTCAGATACTTGGTGATGTTAAACTCAGCAGCCACCTTCGAGTCTTCTGAATAGCCCACATACTTGCCGTTCACCCAGACAGCGAGGTTGCTCGTGGCTGAGCCTACATGGAAGAACACCTCTTGACCTTTCCAGTTGGCGGGCAGGTCGAAGGTGCGGCGATAAGAGCCAGTATAGTTGTTGGTCTCGCCGATATAGGGCGGATTGTTCTCAAAGGTGGTACACCAGGCATAGCCCATGTTCTTGTAGGTCTTGTCGCCATAGCCGTTGATCTCAAAGAGTCCGGGCACGGGGAAATCCACCCACTTGGAGTCGTCGTACTTCAGGGCGAAGAAGTCCTTAGGTGCGTTCTGATGGTCTTTCACGAAATGGAATTTCCACATCCCCTCCATCGAGAGATAGCGCTCAGAGGCCGACTTGTCGCCACGGGCCTTCTCTGCATTCTCGAAGGCGAAAAAATGAGCCCTGCGTGGCTCGCGGTTCTGCTGGTTCACACTGGGATCGCGCCACACTGGTGTCTTGTCTGCGGCATATACGGAGAGTGCTGCCATGCAAGTGAAAAATAACAGTAGTTTTCTCATAAATTTATTGATAATAGTTCTTAGCAATTTTGTGGGCACAAAGTTACGAAAACATTTGCAAATGACCAAATATTTAGTTACTTTTGCAGCACATATATGGCAGGATTATGAAGAAAGAAGAAAGATATGTGAAAATACTGGACCACTTTAGGTCGCAGATGCCCGAGGTGACCACCGAGCTCGAGTTTGGCAGCGTGTTCCAACTGCTGGTGGCAGTCATCCTGAGTGCACAGTGTACAGACAAGCGCATCAACCAGGTCACCCCCGAACTGTTCCGTCGCTACCCCGATGCCCAGTCGATGGCTCAGGCTGAACCCGATGAGGTGTTCGAGTATATCAGCAGCGTCTCCTACCCTAACGCCAAGGCCGATCATCTGGTGAAGATGGCGCGGGCTCTGGTTGAGCATCACGCAGGCGAGGTGCCCTCAGACATGAATGCCCTACTCGACTTGCCTGGTGTAGGCCGTAAGACCGCCAACGTTATCCAGAGCGTCGCCTTTGGGAAATCCACCCTTGCCGTCGATACCCACGTCTATCGCGTGGCCCACAGACTCGGACTGGTCAGCAAGCGCGACAACACGCCTTTCAAAGTGGAGCAGGCGCTCACGCGGCATATCCCGCCACAGGACATCCCCAACGCCCACCACTGGCTGCTGCTTCACGGCCGCTACGTCTGCACCTCGCGCAAACCACACTGCGAGAAGTGCGAACTCGCACCCCTCTGTCCTAAACTGATCGAAGGATCAAAACTCAACTCGTAAGGTTTACGGATTACTTGCGGGGCTGATGCTTGTGGGGCGGATTACCCCAATTCTTGAAGGCACGGCGATGGAAACGGGCCTCGGCACGAAGGACCTCATAGACCTTCGAGGCGGGGATCACACGAAGGAACTGCTTGTGGTAATTCTGATGAAGACGGATCTGCTCGAGTTCGAGTTCATCGCGCCTCTCGACGGCCTTACGACAGGAGGCCTCGTCAGAGGGCTTGTTCTTGCCCAACTCTTTCATCTGCTTGTAGATGACACGCTGTTTCTGCTGCATCTCACGATAGAGAGGGAAGAACTTAGTGCTCTCCTCGGACGTGAGCCCTGCCTCCTGGGTGATAAACTGCTCGAGGTCGGCCTGGAATTTCTCAGGCGAGAATTTCTGGGGCTCTGTAGCAAGAAGCGAGGAGCTCAGGAGCCATACAGCACTTAAAGTCAGCAACAATCTCTTCATCTTATCAAATTGTTTTATTCGTCAGACAGACATGCATAGATGTCGTAATTGTCGATCATCATGTAATCGGCAGCCTCATCGAACGTCTCATCTGTCACCTCTTGCTGAACAGCCTCAGCCTGCAACTGAGGAGTATCGGGGGAGAGAGCCATCCACGACAAGGCACCCAAGGCGAAGACGCACACAGCGGCTGCAGCATAGCGCAGAGGGCGCAACCAGACGCGACGAGCACGGGGCTCACGCTCGGGCAGAGTGGCCATCACCTGATCGGCAAGATGGTCGAAATAACCTTCGGGAACACGGAACGGATTCCTATTCCCTACTCTCTCTTGTATGTACTTTTCTTCGTTCATCGTATTTATGACGTATTAATATCCAAAAAGTTTAATCGCGAGACTTAAAAAATTCTGAAATTTTCTTCACCGCCAGATGATAGGAGGCTTTCAGGGCACCTTCGCTGGTATTGAGCAGTTGGCTCATATCGCTGTATTTCATCTCCTCGAAGTAGCGCAACTGGAACACCGTGCGCTGCACATCGGGCAGTGCAGCAATGGCCTGCTGAAGCATCGCCTCTGTCTCTGTACCGTCGAAATAGTCGTCGGCCATCAGGGTGTTGGCAATGGTCATATCATCGTCGGAGCTGACTGTCAGGTGCTTATTGCGGCGCAGGAAGTCGAGACTCTCGTTGATGGCAATGCGCGAGAGCCAGGTGAGCACCTTCGAGTCGGCATGGAAGCCGTCGAGCCCGTTCCAGGCCTTGAGGAATGTGTTCTGAAGCACATCGTTGGCATCATCGTGCGTCAGGACGATACGTCGTATCTGCCAATACAACTGTTCACTGTATTGGCGCACCACCTCACCGAAGGCACTACGCTGTGTCTTGGGATTCAGAAGCTGAGCGGAAAGTTCGCGTTCGTCTGTCAAGGTCTCTGATATGGAATCTGTCGTGACGGTTATCGCACGGAAATCTTACGTACCACTGAGCCTACCTTCACGATATAACAGCCTTTGGGAATGCTTAATTCGATTTTCTGTGCTGGACTATTGATCTGCTCCTCCATCACCTTACGGCCTGTGAGCGACACGATTTCGAGGGTCTTGCCTTCTGCATCGTTGACATAGAGGTAGCCTTGGGTATAGGTGACGGAAACCTCGGCCCAGGTAGTTACTGGTACCGACATCGAGAGGGCCAGAATGGCACAAATCATGATCAGTTTTCTCATCACTTATACGTTTTTATCGGGGCAAAGATAGGGAATTATTCGGAAAAAGCCAAATTTTAAGGCAAAAATCTTCACTTTGGGGGCATTCAGAGCTCGAAAACGTCCATTTCGTTGGTCAAACTCACGTTGGAGAACACCTCTTGAGCCTCGTTGAGCAGCACGCGCTCGTCTTCGTAGCGGGAACTATAATGGCCTAACAGCAGGCGCCCTACCCCAGCATCGCGGGCCACCGTTGCCGCCTGTCGCGCCGTAGAGTGGAAATACTTCTCTGACTGCGGCAGATGGTCGTCGCCATAGGTGCTCTCGTGATAGAGGACGTTCACGCCCTTGAGCTGACTGGCGAGACCAGGCATATAGCGGGTATCGCTGATGTAGGCATAACTGCGGGGAGCATCGGCAGGCACAACCAGACGGCTGTTGGGTATCACCTCGCCATCGGGCATTACAAAGTCGGCACCATTCTTGATATTACCCACCTGACTGAGGGGAACGCCATAAGCATCGATCACGTCGCGACGGATATGGGGCAACGTGGGTTTCTCCTGAATCAGATAACCACAACAGGGCACACGGTGCTCGAGCGGGATGCTCTCGACCTGGATGCTGCGATCGTCGTAAACAACCTGACGGACAGTGGTGTCAACAGGATGGAAGACGACTTCGAAGTCGAGGTCGTGGGTAAAGAACTGTATCTGGCGCTCCAACTCGGGGCCCAGTGCCTGAGGGGCATGGACGTGGAGACGGGCTGTACGCCCCAGGAGTCCGAAAGTAGAGATCATGCCAATGAGGCCGAAACAGTGGTCGCCATGCAGATGGGTGATGAAGACGTGACTGAGCTTCGTGAAGCGCACACGACAGCGGCGCAACTGCATCTGAGTGCCCTCGGCACAGTCGAGCATCAGCACCTTATCGCGCACCTCCACCACCTGGGAAGAAGCATTGTGGCGAAGGGTGGGAAGCGCACTTCCACACCCTAATATATGTACTCTGAACAGTTCCAAACGGATTAGATCTTATTAAATTCGTCGTTGGTATCCTCGAGCTCCAGTCCTTTGAGATCGACCTTTGGCTTGGGTTTGTGACGGTTGTACTCAAAGGTGTCAGTCTCGTCCTTTGGCTTGCCAACAGTACGGTATGCCAAGGTGTCGGCACCAAGCGTCAGGATCTCATAGCGGTTGTCTTCCTGCTCGTCGCCACCACCCTCGCGCACCAGTTGGATGTCGAGGTAACCGTTGAAGATACGCCATGTGCGATAGATGATGACGCTCTGGTCGATGCTCTCGGCTACGCCACCCTCCTTGATACGGATACCGACCTCGGTACTGCCGTCGATAGGATCAGGCATCACCCAGTCGCCCATCAGGGTGTTGAGGTTGATGACCTGCAAGGCTAGCTTCTGCTTCTTATCAGCAACGACAGCCAGACGATCGGAAACCTGCAGACCTCCCAACACCTTATCAGCCTCTATGGCGGGCGTCATGTCGAGCTTCAGTGTGTCGCCACTATCAGCGAGCAACAGCAACATTTTCGAATCAGCGCTACTGGTGCAGATTCCATAGACGGTCTTGTCTGTCGGAACCAATTCCTCCGTAGAGGTGGTGTCTTCATCACTGGCAGCTGCCTGCTGCTTGTTTCCACAACTACTGCCGAATGCCACGATGCCAGCCATGAGACATCCGAAAAATACTTTTTTCTTCATATACATAATATTATTTAGTAATACGTTCTTTCTGTTTTGCTTCTTCCCACAGACGGTCCATCTCCTCGAGGGTCATATCCTTCAGGGGCTTGCCGATCTTGATGCTGTGGGCCTCGATATAGTTGAAGCGGTCGATAAACTTACGATTCGTCATCTCCAGCGCATTGTCGGGGTTGAGCTTATAGAGCCTCGCGGCATTGATGACAGAGAAGAGGAAGTCGCCCAGTTCCTTGGTTGAGTTCTCCTTATCGTCCTTAGCCAACTCTGCCTCGAGTTCTCCGAGTTCCTCGTGTACCTTCTTCCAGACGTCCTGACGGTCTTCCCAGTCGAAGCCCACATTGCGGGCCTTATCCTGAATGCGGTAAGCCTTGATCAGGCTGGGCAGCGCCTCGGGCACACCAGAGAGCACGCTCTTGTTGCCGTCTTTCTCCTTGAGTTTGATCTGTTCCCAGTTCTCGAGCACCTGCGACACCGTCGTCACCTTCCCGCCTTCGGATGTCGCCTCCGACTCCTCTGGCACATACGGCAGTGGTCTGGGATTCTCGGCATCGATCTGCGAGGGATGATAGACATGCGGATGACGGGTGATCATCTTCCTGGTGAGAGCGTTGCAGACATCAGCCATATCAAACTGCGACTGCTCCTCGGCTATCTTCGCGTAGAAACAGATATGCAGCAAGACGTCGCCCAACTCCTTGCAGATGTCGTGGACATCGTTCTTGATCAGGGCGTCGCACAGTTCGTAAGTCTCTTCTATGGTATTGGGACGTAGGCTCTCGTTCGTCTGCTTCTTGTCCCACGGACAATTAGCCCTCAGCGCATCGAGCACGTCGAGGAATCGACCGAAAGCCTGCATTTTTTCTTCTTTAGTGTGCATAATTCATCAATTATTGGGGCAAAGATACAAAATAATTGAGAATTGAGAATTGAGAATTGAGATTTTTTTATAATTTTGCACCGATTTTCGGAAATTAATCATATATATATATGGAATTAGCAAGTAAATACGACCCTAAAGAGGTCGAAGGAAAGTGGTATCAGTATTGGCTGGACCACAAACTTTTCGCGAGCAAGCCCGATGGCCGTGAGCCCTATACCATCGTGATACCACCACCCAATGTGACGGGTGTGCTTCACATGGGCCACATGCTCAATAATACCATTCAGGATATCCTGGTGCGCCGTGCCCGTATGGAGGGAAAGAATGCGCTCTGGGTGCCTGGCACTGACCACGCCTCGATTGCTACTGAGGCCAAGGTGGTGAAGAAGCTCGCCAGCGAGGGCATCAAGAAGCGCGACCTGACGCGTGAGCAGTTCCTCGAGCATGCATGGGACTGGACCCACGAGCACGGAGGCATTATCCTGAAGCAGTTGCGCCGTCTGGGTGCCAGCTGTGACTGGGACCGCACTGCCTTCACGATGGACGAGAAGCGTTCGGAGAGCGTCATCAAGGTGTTTGTGGATCTCTACAACAAGGGCCTCATCTATCGTGGCCTGCGTATGGTGAACTGGGATCCGAAGGCACTGACCGCCCTCTCTACTGAAGAGGTGATCTACAAAGAGGAGCAGAGTCATCTGTTCCATCTTAAATACTATGTGGCCGACATGACTGCCCTCGACAACGAAGAGGCGCTGAAGGCCGAAGGCAACGTGATCCACAAGGATGAGAAGGGCTACTATGCCGTAGTGGCTACCACACGTCCTGAGACCATCATGGGTGATACCGCCATGTGTATCAACCCCAAGGATCCGAAGAACCAGTGGCTGAAAGGTCATAAGGTGATCGTGCCGCTGGTGGGTCGCGTGATTCCTGTCATCGAAGACCGCTACGTGGACATCGAGTTTGGTACAGGCTGTCTGAAGGTGACACCTGCCCACGATACGAACGACTATATGCTGGGTAAGACCCACAAACTGGAGACCATCGATATCTTCAATGCCGACGGTACAATCTCTGAGCAGAGTCCGCTCTACGTGGGTATGGACCGCTTCGACTGTCGTAAGCAGATTGCCATAGACCTGCAGGAAGCTGGTCTGATGGAGAAGATTGAAGACTATGTCAATAAGGTGGGCTACTCAGAGCGTAACCCCGATACTGCCATCGAGCCCCGTCTCTCACTGCAGTGGTTCCTGAAGATGCAGCACTTTGCCGACATCGCCTTGCCTCCCGTCTTGAACGGTGAGTTGAAGTTCTATCCCGCCAAGTACGTGAACACCTATAAGAACTGGTTGGAGAACATTCAGGACTGGTGTATCTCGCGCCAGCTGTGGTGGGGTCATCGTATTCCAGCTTATTATTACAATGAGAACGACGACTACGTTGTGGCTGAAACCCGTGAGGAGGCTCTGAAGATGGCTCAGCAGAAAGATCCGAAGGTGACTGACGCTGACCTGCGCCAGGAAGAGGATGCCCTCGACACCTGGTTCTCATCATGGCTGTGGCCTATCTCTCTCTTCGACGGTATCAACAATCCAGGTAACGAGGAGTTGAACTACTATTATCCCACCAACGACCTGGTGACGGGTCCGGATATCATCTTCTTCTGGGTATCGCGCATGATCATGGCCGGCTACGAGTTTGTAGGCAAGATGCCGTTTAAGAATGTCTATTTCACTGGTATCGTCCGCGACAAACTGGGTCGTAAGATGTCGAAGTCGCTCGGCAACAGCCCCGACCCCATCGAACTCATCGAGAAGTTCGGTGCCGACGGTGTGCGTATGGGTATGATGCTCTCAGCACCTGCTGGTAACGATATACTCTTCGACGAGACGCTCTGTGAACAGGGACGTAACTTCAACAATAAGATCTGGAACGCCTTCCGCCTCGTGAAGGGCTGGAAGGTGGCCGATATCGAGCAGTCGGAGGCAGGCAAGATTGCTACCGCCTGGTTTGAAGCCAAGTTGCGCGAGACAAACGCCGAGGTGGACGACCTCTTCAAGAAATATCGTATCTCGGAGGCCCTGATGGCTGTCTATAAGCTCTTCTGGGACGAGTTCTCTAGCTGGTATCTGGAAATGGTGAAGCCCGCCTATATCAACGGTGAGGCACAGCCTATCGACCAGCAGACCTATGACAAGACGCTCGGATTCTTTGAGCAGCTGCTGAAGATGCTGCACCCCTTCATGCCGTTCATCACTGAGGAGCTGTGGCAGCACCTCTACGACCGCAAGGACGGTGAGAGCATCATGCGTGACAAGTTGGAGATTCCCGCTCCTACAGCAGCCGACCAGCAACTCGCCGCTCAGATTGAGAGCGTGAAGCAGATTGTGTCGGGTGTACGTATGGTACGCTCTTCGAAGAACATTGCCCCGAAGGAGCAGCTCGAACTGCAGGTAGTAGGCCAGAATGACTTCGAGGCTTTCAACAGCGTCATCGCCAAGATGGCCAACGTGAGCGCCATCAACGTGGTAGCCGAGAAAGACGCTACTGCCTCAGCCTTCATGGTTGGTACTGACGAGTTTGCTGTGCCTCTGGGCAACATGATCGATGTCGAGGCTGAGATTCAGAAGATGGAGGCTCAACTGCAGCATCTCGAAGGATTCCTGGCTGGTGTGAAGAAGAAGCTCTCGAACGAGCGCTTCGTAGCCAATGCCCCTGAGGCTGTCGTAGCGCTCGAGCGCAAAAAGCAGAGTGACTCAGAGGAGAAGATCGCCGCCCTGAAGGAGAGCATCGCCGCCCTGAAGAAATAAGCACAAAAATATCTATCAACAAAAAAGCCTCGCAAGTTTGCGGGGCTTTATTGTTTCTTTCTATTCGGATGCGCTGTTAGCGGATTCTGTCCATCGAACGTACCAGCTTCTCATCAGCATTGATAGCGTGACGGGCCATCAGGTAGAGGATGAGAGAAATTGCGGGAAAGACTGCAGGCCATGAGGGACGGAAATCGACAGTACCCCAAGACTTATCGCCAGCCGTCTGTCCGACGACGAAGAAGACGACATACCAGCCCACGATCAGCAGCGCATTAAACAGGCAGAAAAGCGCCTGCAACTTGCGATTGCGATAGAGGAAGATGGTATAAGTAGCGATAGCCGTCGTAGGCAGCAGGACTGCCATCAGCGGCCATGTGTCGAAGTGATGCTTCCCCAGCGGATCGGTAAACCAGAGGTTATACACCTTACCCACCTCGAGACCAGCTGCCGTGAAGGAACCGATCTGCATACAAAGACAAATGACGGTCATCACGATGGCCGCCAAGAGAAAAAGTGTCTGTTTACGCTGAATCATGACACTGATGTATTAAATCTCGTCGCTAGCGTTCTCACGAGAGGGATCGCGCCAATAAACCTTATCCTCGACAAACTCCTGAGTAGCGAGCAGTGTGGGCTTCGGGAGTTTCTCGTAATAACGGGAGATCTCGATCTGCTCACGGTTCTCGAACACTTCCTCCAGACTGTCGTTATAAGAAGCGAACTCAGCCAGTTTCTTGCTCAGGTCTTCCTTGATCTGAACGCTGATCTGATTGGCACGCTTGGCGATGATGGCAACACTCTCATAGATGTTGTCTGTATCACGACAGAGGTCCATAATGTTACGGGTCACGGTATTAACCGGTGCTTTTGATTTCTTGTAATCCATCTTTATAATTTTGTTTATCAATATTCCTTATTGGGGTTTGTTAATCCTTAATCACTTTCTTACACTTGGCGATGAATTTCTCGGCCGTCGCTACGTTTTTCGACTCGGGGAACTCGTTGATGAAGCCATAGCACTCGTCCTCGGCATCGCGATAACGCTCCAGACGCTTCTCCTGAGTGCTGTTCTCAGCCAACTGGAACTTGCTCTTCATGATGAGCAGCATGAACTCCTCGCGTAGGCTGCAGTAAGGATAGGTCTTCAGGGCATTCTGAGCCGTGATGATGCTAGCATTATAGTTACTCTCGTCGTTAGAGTTGATATTTCCGAAATAGCCGCCCAGATTGTAATAGAGCTCTGCAGAGAGATATTCCTTCTGAATCAGCTTGTCGTAAAGGATGTAGAGACGATCCTGAGCTCTGGCACGCAACTTAGAGTCGGGGAAGAGATCCATGAACTGCTGATAGGCATTGATGGCACCATTCGTAGGTGACTGGTCCAGACGGGGCTCAGGTGAACTCTCAAAGAGGGCCTGTCCCACATAGAAAGCAGCAGGCTCAGCATAGATACCACGCGGATAACTCGAACCGTATTTCTTGAAAGTCTCAGAGGCTGCCTCATAGTCCTGATTGTTATACTGTGCCATACCGAGCAGATAGAGACACTCCTGCGCCTCTTCCGATCCCTTCTTCATGGTTACCAGTTCTTGCAGCAGGACAGATGCATTCTGGAACTTACCACGGGCAAAGAACTCCTTGGCATACTCGTACTTGGCATCAGCATCGCCATATTTGTAAACGGCGTTGAACTCTGACTTGCAACTCGACATCAGTAATGCCACACATGAGAATATAATGATACCTTTCTTCATATCGGGGTGCAAAGTTACATATTTTTTGGCACGCACGACACGTATGAGGCCGATTTTTTGAAAAAATTAATAATATTCGGCATAATATGGGGCATTTTTAGTATCTTTGCAAACTGTTATGGGAAAATTCATACTTACATCCGACTATCAGCCGACAGGTGATCAGCCCGAGGCTATCAGACAACTGACGGAGGGACTGGACCGCGGAGACAGGGCTCAGGTGCTACTGGGTGTCACTGGATCGGGAAAGACCTTCACGATGGCAAATGTCATCGCCCAGCACAACCGCCCTACCCTCATCCTCAGTCATAACAAGACACTCGCCCATCAGCTCTACATGGAGATGAAGGAGTTCTTCCCTCAGAATGCCGTCGAGTATTATGTCAGCTATTACGACTACTACCAACCAGAGGCTTATCTGCCTGCCACAGATCTCTATATTGAGAAAGACCTGGCTATCAACGACGAGATAGACAGACTGAGACTGTCTGCCGTATCTAATTTATTATCAGGCAGAAATGATGTTGTTGTTATATCATCAGTTTCATGCATATACGGCATGGGAAGTCCCGTTGCCTTACAGGAGAACGTCATCGAACTTCATGTCGGACAGAAACTTGACCGCAATGCTTTGTTAAGAAAATTAGTACAGTCACTATATGTGCGTAACGACCTTGACCTGCAGCGCGGCAACTTCCGCGTGAAGGGCGATACGGTCGATGTGGCGATGGCCTATAGTGAGGTCGTACTGCGCATCACTTTCTGGGACGATGAGATCGACAGTCTGGAAGAAATGGATGCCGTCACCTTCGACCGTCTGGCCTGCTTCGAGGAATACAAGCTCTATCCGGCCAATCTCTTCATGACCTCACAGGAACAAACGAATATCGCTATCCGTCAGATACAAGACGACTTGATGAAGCAGGTGGCCTTCTTCGAAGAGATGGGCGACCCCATCAAAGCCCAACGTATCAAAGAACGCACGGAATACGATATGGAGATGATCAAGGAACTTGGTCACTGCTCAGGCATAGAGAACTACAGCCGCTATTTCGACGGCCGAAAGGCAGGAGAACGCCCCTATTGTCTGCTCGATTTCTTCCCCGAGGACTACCTGATGTTAATCGACGAGAGTCACGTTACCGTGCCCCAGATCAGTGCGATGTACGGCGGAGACCGCAGTCGCAAGAGCAACCTCGTGGAATACGCATACCGTCTGCCTGCAGCCTTCGACAACCGTCCGCTGCGCTTCGAGGAGTTTCAGGAAATGGTTCATCAGGTCATCTACGTCAGTGCCACTCCCGCCGACTACGAACTGGCAGAGGCCGAAGGTGTCGTTGTGGAACAGGTCATCCGTCCTACGGGACTGTTAGACCCCGAAATTGAGGTACGCCCCACCGAGAACCAGATTGACGATCTGCTGAACGAGATCGTCCTTCGCAGTGAACGCGGAGAGCGCGTGCTCGTCACCACCATTACCAAGCGTATGGCCGAAGAGATGGCCGAATACCTGTTGAATCACGGCGTCAAGACCAGTTACATCCACAGCGACGTGAAGACCTTAGAGCGCGTCGAGATTCTCAACGGCCTGCGGCAAGGCGTCTATGATGTGCTGGTAGGTGTCAACCTGCTGCGTGAAGGCCTCGACTTGCCAGAGGTATCGCTCGTGGCCATCATGGATGCCGACAAGGAAGGTTTCCTCAGGAATCACCGCAGTCTGACACAGACGGCAGGACGTGCTGCCCGTAATGTGAATGGTAAGGTCATCATGTATGCCGACAATATCACCGCCTCGATGCAGCTCACCATCGACGAGACGCTGCGGCGACGCGAGAAGCAGATCAAATATAATACCGATCATCACATCACGCCTAAGCAGATTGTGAAGAACATCAGTACGGAAGCCCTTCAGAAGGAGAACCGTTCTGACATCAAGGAACTGAACAGAGCTATAACAGAGCTTGAGGGACAGTTCGCAGCAGACCCGATCATAGAACGGATGACACGCGAGCAACTGGAGAAGAGCATCGCCGAGACCACCCGTCTGATGCAAGAGGCTTCTAAGAACTACGAATACATCCAGGCAGCCCATTATCGCGATGAAATAGATCGTTTAGAGAAAGAACTGGAACTGAAGTAACGCGATGAAACGTGAAAAAATAACAAAATCCGTGTTAATCCGTGTAATCCGTGCCCGAATATAGAATATTCTTCGTACTTTTGCCGGAAAATTAAATACAACAACACTATATGAAAAGACTCGTATCCATACTGCTGACGCTGCTGCCCATGCTGGCAATAGCCCAGGACAACACTTGGGAGCGTATTAACGTAGAGCCCGAACAGAAAGAGAACCCCGATGCCAAGTACCTCGAACCCAATGCTGTACCCGAGGTGGATGGCAAGGTTTGCTGGACGACCACCATCAATGCCCCAGGTAAATCGGCTAAGGAGATCTATGATATCCTGCTGGCACAGATGGAGAATATGGCGCAGGAGCCCAATCAGCTTGGCAACAGCTCTGTTGCTGTCAAAGACGAGAGCAAGTATGAACTGGGAGCCGTCTTCCATGAGTGGCTCGTCTTCAAGAGCAGCACGTTCTCACTCGACAGGACACAGTTTAACTTCCAGATTCTCGTGAGCTGTTCCGACGGCAAGGCTGACGTTCAACTGACCCGTATCGTTTACCTCTACGATGTGGAACGCAAACCCATCAAGTATCTCGCTGAGGAATGGATCACAGACAAGTATGCCGTCAATAAGAAACATACGAAACTGTATCCTATATCAGGCAAGTTCCGTCGCAAGACAATAGACCGTAAGAACTTCATATTCAACAAGTTCGAAACACTACTCCAAGGAAAGTAATGAGTAAGGATCAGATACGCAACTGGCTGAACATCATCTTCATGATTACCGCCGTCGCAGGTGTCATCTACTACCTGACGAAAGACAGGATGGTGGGCACTTACATCATCTTGTTTGCCATGTGCTTCAAGATTGCAGAATCCTCATTGAGAATGATTAAATGAAAGCAAGACAGATACTGCTACTGCTGATGTTGCTGGCTGTGAACTCCATCATGGCTCAGGAAGTCTTCAACCAAATTGACGAGCAGGGAAATATCACCCAGCGCTCGACCAACAACAACTTCAACAAGCACAACAACGACTCTACACGTAACAAGGAAATCCCCAAGGGCTTCTACACCTGGACCATCGACCGCAAGTTCGGCGATGTGATTCCCGCAGAGCCCGATACGCTGCCCCACCTCTTCATGAACACCACGTTTAATACTGGTGTCTATGGGGAATACAACACGACAGGTAGCAACTACACTTCACGTCTGAGTCGTATTTTCATCAACCGCCCTGTGGCGCCCGATGACTACATCTTCACCCAGCCTTACAGCTACACGCAGAAACGCCCCGAGCAGTTCCTGTTTATGAACACGCTGTCGCCCTATACGAATATCACCTACGATAACTGCGGCGACAAGACCAACGGTGAAGATCATATCGACGCGAAGTTCTCTGTCAATGCGGGCAAGCGTCTGAACGTAGGCTTCGACCTCGACTATGCCTACGCCCGAGGCTACTTCAGCAACCAGAACCTCTCCCACTTCAACGGCAGTCTGTTCAGTTCCTATATCGGCGACAAGTATCAGCTGCACTTCCTGTTTACCGCAGGCCATCGCAAGGTTACCGAGAATGGCGGTATTACCGATGACAACTACGTGACCCATCCGGAATCGATGCAGGACAGTTATGCAGAGAACGAATATCCTACGGTGCTCAGGCAGAACTGGAACCGTAACGACCACCAGCACCTTTTCCTCACCCATCGCTATAACATCGGTTTCTACCGTATGGTGAAGATGACGGAAGCCGAGATCAAAGCCCGTCAGTTTGCCATGCAGGCCAAAAAGGAGAAAGAAGCCAGAGAGCAGAAGGAAAAAGGCGAGAACGGCGAGGACCTTAAAAGGAAAGAGCCAGCAAGAAAACCGCTGGGTCGTCCTGACAATGCCAAGATCATGGGTGCAGAACCCGCGCGCGACTCACAGAAAATAGCTGCCGACACCACCCGTATCAAGGTTGACGGTCAGGCCGCCATCGACAGTCTGAACCGCGCTCAGGCCATACAAGACTCCATCGACGCCACGATGAAGAAGGAGTATGTGCCCGTCACCAGTTTCTTCCACACCTTTGAATGGAACAACGACCAGCATATCTATCAGTCGTACAACACACCTGATGACTATTTCGAGAAAAAGTACTATATCAAGGATCAGGAATGCGGCCACGACTCCATCTTCGACCAGGTAAAGTATCGTCAGATCAAGAACACGGTGGGACTCTCACTCCTTGAAGGCTTCAACAAATACGTGAAGGCAGGTCTGCAGGGCTTCATCACCTTCGACAACACCAACTATCGGATGCCCGACACCATCGGCAATATCGGCTATCTGAACAAATGGACAGAGAACAACGTGAGCTTCGGCGGACAGCTGAGCAAGACGCAAGGTCGCACCCTCCACTTCAAGTTGCGTGCAGAAACATGGGTGGTTGGCTCTTATGCCGGACAGTTGCATCTCGACTTCAACACCGACGTGAACTTCCCGCTCTTTGGCGATACGGTGCGTCTGGCAGCCAAGGCCTTCTTCCACCGTCAGTCGCCCGTCTTCCTGCAACAGCACTTCCACTCTAAGCACATCTGGTGGGATGATGAGGATAAGAAGATGGAGACCCGCTCACATCTGGAAGGCATCTTCCGTTACGACAAGACGAACACCAAACTGCGCTTAGCCATCGACGAGATACAGAACTATTTCTATTACGGTATGAGCTATGTAGCCACCAAAGACGACCGCACCAAGATGACGGCAGGTCTGTTTCAGGAGACTGGCAATATTCATCTGTTCACAGCCCAGCTGCACCAGAACTTCCGTCTTGGTCCGTTGAACTGGGAGAACGTCATCACCTATCAGAACAGCAGTAATCAAGATGTGCTGCCGTTGCCCGACTGGAACTTCTTCTCGAACCTCTATCTGAAGTTCAAGATTGCCAAAGTGCTGGGTGTAGAACTCGGAGCCGACGCTACCTTCTTCACGAAGTACTATGCCCCCGACTTCTGTCCTGCCATCAATCAGTTTGCCATTCAGCAGAACCAAGCCAGTCGTGTCGAACTCGGTGGCTATCCCTTCATCGATGTCTATGCCAACATGGTGCTGAAGGGTGTGCGCTTCTTCGTGATGATGACGCACGTCAACAGCGGCTCAGGTAACCGTATGGCTTTCCTGACGCCTCACTACCCCACGAACAGCAATGTGCTGCACCTGGGTGTCTCCTGGAATTTCTTCAATTAAATCAGCAGGAGGCCGATGCTGACGCAAAGGCCGTAGATAAAGATATTACGCGCTGTTTCTCCCAAGCAGAGATTCAGCGCTTTTCCTTGATAGATACGTTTGATCTTCAGATAGGTCAGGATGTGCAGCAGCAGATAGATAAACGGGAAAAGGAATGCCAGCAGATGACCGTTCATCCAGAAGGTTGCCCCCAAGATGATGGCACCGATGCCCACACCGATATAAAGCTGCAGTCCAGCCTTCTCTCCCAGTCTGACGATAATGGTATTCTTCCCCGCCTCACGGTCATTGTCCCGATCTCGGAAGTTATTGACAATCAGAAGAGCGTCGATCACGAGCCCACAAGCCAGCGATGCGAGAAACACCTGCCAGGTGATCGTATGCAACTGTACATAATAGGTGCAACTGACGGGTACGATACCAAAGAACACGAGCACCAGCACGTCGCCCAGTCCCTGATACGAGAAGAAGGTCGTATAGAGGAAGGCAAACACCACGCAGACCATACCGATGAGAATCATCTCCAAACCTCCGAACCAGGCCAGCGGCAGTCCGATGACACAGGCGGCACACGTGGTGAGGGCGATGGCTTTCTTCATCGAGTCGAGTTTCACCCATCCCTGGGCACAAGCCCTACGAGGTCCTAAGCGTGTCTCGGCATCGTCGGTTCCAATGGCGAAATCAAAGAAGTCGTTGATGAAGTTCGCATCAATCTGCATCGCAAACGAGAAAAGCAGGCACAACAAGGCGGCTGTCCAGTTGAACGTATCCGCCTCATAGAACGTAGTAGCGTCGGTATAAGCCAGCGCCGCTCCGATCATCACGGGAACGGCCGCACCCGTCAGCGTCTTAGGTCTTGCTGCCAGCAGCCACGCCTTCGGGGAGTCGGTCTTCACGGTATTCTCACCTCTTCGTCTAAGTTCTTCTTCCATATCGTTTATCTTCTTTTAACTACTTTCGCTTGCAAAAGTACGCAGAATTTCGTACATTTGCAAAAATATTCGCAACAATTTATGATTAGCAACAGCCCAAGCCTTGATCTGGTAGAGTTTATTGAGACCCAGATTCTACCCCAATATGCGACCTTCGACCGCGCCCACAATCTGGAGCACGTCACCCGCGTTATCCGCAACTCCCTCGAACTTGTCAAGACGACAGGAGCCGACATCAATATGGTCTATGCCATCGCTGCCTACCACGATGTGGGCATGAGCGGACATCGTGCCGACCATCATCTGCGGGGCGGAAAGATCCTCGCAGCCGATGCCCGTCTGAAGAAATGGTTCACAGCCGAGCAGATCAAGATCATGAAGGAAGCCGTCGAGGATCATCGTGCCTCAGCCAGTAGGGCGCCACGCAGCATCTACGGCAAGATTGTGGCAGAGGCCGACAGGGATATCGACAGCGATACCGTCTTCAGGCGCACCGTACAGTTCGGCTTGAGCAACTACCCCGAACTCGACAAGGAAGGACACTGGAAACGTTTTCAGGAACACATGCAGAACAAATACTCTAAAGACGGCTATATCCGTCTGTGGATTCCGAACTCGCCCAATGCCCGCCGCCTCAGTGCCCTGCGCGACATCATCGCCCAGCCCGTGAAGCTGCGCGAGGAGTTTGAACGGTTCTTTGCCGAAGAGACCTCTTCCGCTACATGAAATAGAGGTAATAGATAGCAGCGAGGGCTACGACCAGCGCCAACAGAATCATCGACTTAATCATACACGAGGCCACCTTCTTCACGACGATGAAGGCCACCACGACTGCTACCAATATGAAAATATAATATCCTACGTTCTGCATTATTTGAACATTTTTCTGAATTCTACGGGAACAGGTGTCTCAAACTCCATAGGCTCACCCGTTACAGGATGATGGAAACAGAGCAGCCAGGCATGCAGGCACAGACGGTGAAGAGGATCATCACCGTTGCCGTACTTCGGATCACCGCATACAGGGTGCCCCATATCAGCCGAGTGGACACGGATCTGGTTCTTGCGCCCCGTCTCCAACTTAAACTCCACCAGCGAGTGCTCCGTCGTACGGGCCATCACGTGGAAATGGGTAACGGCATACTTTCCGCCATTATCAGTCGGCGACGAATAGGTGACATAGGCCTTGTTGTCCTTCAGCCAGTTGGCGATGGTTCCTTCGTCCTGCGCCATCTCTCCTGAACAGACGGCCACATAGCGGCGATCATACACGATCTGGTGCCAGTTGTGTTCCAGTATCTGTTCTGTCTCCATATCCTTCGCATAGACCATCAGACCGCTCGTGTCGCGATCGAGCCGATGCACCACATGAGCCGTGCACTTCTGACGCGACTTCTTGAAATAGTCGTCGAGCACCGACTTCACGTTCAGGCTCGAGTGACCCGCAGCCATCGAGAGGATGCCTACAGCCTTCTCTACCACGATGAGCCACTTATCTTCATACACGATCTTTACATAACGGCTCTTGAATCCCTGTTGGTTACGCTTGGTACGGCTCACGGCAATCTTCATGCCGCGCTCCAGGGGAAAGTCGAACTGGCTCACGGTCTTGCCATTGACCTTGATACCCCTACCCTGCAGCGTCGCCTTGATTTTCGTACGACTCTGCTGCACGTTTGCCAACAGCCATTCCAGCAGCGGCTTGGGCTCTTCGACGGTGTAATGGTCGTAGTCGCCCTCCTGATTATTTCCTGATTGATATCTCATATTGGGTGCAAAGTTAGTGCAAAAGGCTCAAAAATCCAAAAAAAAGGCAGGAAAACATCACGTTCTCCTGCCTCAACACATTGTTTTGATATTATTTAGTAGAAATTGAGCTTTGCACTTGATTAATAGAACTTGAAGTATCTGCGTGCATTGTTGTAGCTGATATCCTCTACCATACGGCCGAGAATCTCCATATCGCAAGGCAGCAGCCCCTTCTCAACGTCGTTACCGAGAATGTTGCAGAGGATACGACGGAAGTACTCATGACGCGGATAGCTCAAGAACGAGCGGCTGTCTGTCAGCATACCCACGAAGCGGCTGAGCAGACCCAGCACTGAGAGGGCGTTCATCTGACGGATCATGCCGTCCATCTGATCGTTGAACCACCAGCCAGAACCGAACTGAATCTTTCCCGGCTCACCACCCTGGAAGTTACCCAGCATCGTGGCGATCACCTCGTTGGCACAGGGGTTCAGGGTATATAGTATGGTACGCGTAAGCTTACCCTTCATGTTCAGCTTGTTGAGGAAGTGCGACATCGCCTTGGCGGTATTGAACTCACCGATAGAGTCGAAACCTGTGTCGGGACCCAGTTGGTTATACATCGCAGTATTGTTGTCACGGATAGCACCGTAGTGGAACTGCTGTGTCCAGCCTGCGTCGGCATCCATCTCAGCCATCACCGTCAGGAAGCAGTTCTTGAACTGGCGGATCTCGAGGTTAGAGAGTTGCTGACCGCGCATAGCCTTCTCGAAGATGATCTCAATCTGTGAGTCGGTATATTCCTCGTCGTAGAACTCCTCGATACCGTGATCGGAGAGCTTTGAGCCCTGAGCCTCGAAGAACTCATGACGTTTCTTCAGAGCATCGACCATATCGGCAAACTTCGTGATGGTGACACCAGAAACCTCAGAGAGTGTCTCAACATACTTAGAGAACTCGGGCTTCTCGATGTTCATCGCCTTGTCGGGGCGCCATGCGGGAATCATGATAGGATCGTCGGCAGCCTTGTGCTTGGCATACTCGATATGATTGTGCAGGTCGTCGATAGGATCGTCGGTGGTGCAGACACACTCCACGTTGTAGTGCTTCATCAGTCCACGGGCAGAGAACTCTGGCTGCTGCAACTTCTCGTTACACTCGTCGAAGATCTCACGGGCGGTCTTGGGACTCAGCTGCTTGGTGATGCCGAAAGCCGTCTTCAACTCGAGGTGAGTCCAGTGGTAAAGGGGATTGCGGAAAGTATAAGGAACCGTCTCGGCCCACTTCTCAAACTTCTCCCAGTCGCTGGTATCCTTACCCGTGCAGTACTTCTCGTCAACGCCGTTCGTACGCATCGCACGCCACTTGTAGTGGTCACCACCGAGCCACAGCTCTGTGATGCTCTTGAAACGATGGTCGTTAGCCACCATCTCAGGAATCAGATGACAGTGATAGTCGATGATGGGCATCTTTGCTGCATGGTTGTGATACAGATCCTGGGCCACCTGGGTCTCCAAGACGAAGTTATCGTCATTAAACTGCTTCATAAATCTTTTTGTTTTAGAGGTTCGTTTTAATTTTTCCGCAAAGTTACGACTTTTTTCGGAGAAAAGCACTATCTTTGCACAAAATAATTCACGTAAACGTTTAACTTTCCATGCACAGCAAAGTTTTACTCATCTATACAGGCGGCACCATCGGCATGAACCGCAATCCCAAGACGGGGGCACTCGAACCTTTCGACTTCGAACACCTGCTGACTCATGTGCCCGAACTGATGCAGTTTGATACCGTCATCGACACCTATCAGTTTGACCCGCCCATCGACTCGAGCGATATGACACCCGCGCGATGGACCGACCTGAGCCATTGCATTGCCGACCACTACTACGACTACGACGGCTTCGTCGTGCTTCATGGCACCGACACGATGGCCTATACCGCCTCTGCCCTCTCCTATATGCTCGAGAATCTGACGAAGCCCGTTGTCTTCACTGGTTCACAACTGCCGATCGGTCAGCTCCGCACCGACGGTAAGGAAAACCTGATCACTGCCGTAGAGATTGCTGCGGCCAAAGATGCCGAGGGCTGCGCGATGGTGCCCGAGGTGGGCATCTGCTTCGGAGGGCATCTGCTGCGCGGCAACCGCACCACGAAGCAGAGCGCCGAGGAGTTCAACGCCTTCGAGTCGTTCAACTATCCCCACCTCGTCGATGCGGGAGTGAATATCACCTATCATCGTGAGCGCATCCTCAAGCCCGACTTCTCGAAACCGATGACGCCGCATTTCAGACTCGACAATAATGTGATCATCTTCTCGCTCTTCCCAGGTATCCGCGAAGACCTCATCCGGCATATCATCCACACGCCCAACCTGAAGGCCATCGTGATGCGCACCTTCGGCTCGGGCAATGCGCCTCAGAGCCCTTGGCTGCTCAACGCCCTGAAGGAAGGTACGCGCAACGGCAAGGTGATCGTCAACATCAGTCAGTGTCTGCAGGGTGCCGTCGAGATGAGCCGTTACGACTGCGGCTATCATCTGCAGGAGGCTGGCGTTATCAGCGGCTATGACCAGACGGTAGAGAGTGCCGTTACCAAGCTGATGTTCCTGCAGAGCCATTATCCCGACGATCCCGATACTGTACGCAGACTCATGACGCAGAGCATCCGAGGCGAGATTACCCGATAACACAAAAACAATCCACACATGATGAAGAAGACATTATTAATATTATGGTTGATGGTCACCACACTGGCCCTCAACGCCCAATTGGTAAACCCCGTGCACTTCACCGCTGAGCTGAAGCCCGGCGAAGGTGCAGAGGCAGAGATTATCTTCCACGCCAAGATCAACGCCGGCTGGCACGTCTATTCGACCGACATCGGCGACGACGGTCCCATCGAGGCCACGTTCAACGTCGTGAAGATCGACGGTGCCGAACCCGTTGGCAAGTTGAAGCCTGTAGGCAGAGTTATCAAGAAGATGGACAAGATGTTCGACATGGAGCTGAAGTACTTTGAGAACGAGGCCACCTTCGTGCAGAAGATCCGGTTTACCAAGCCCAACTACGATATCGACTGTTACCTCGAATACGGTGCCTGCAGCGATGCCAGTTGTCTGCCCCCCTCAGAGGTGACCTTCAAACAGCAAGGCAAGAGTCCAGTAGCCACAGCGCCCGCAGCCACAGCCGACAAAGAAAAGCCTGCCGACAAGGCAGAGCCTGCACCCGAGAGCCCTGCCGAGCCAGAACTCGCAGCAGAGCCCGACACAGCACAGACGGCTCCCTTGGCGACCGCTGATACAGAAACCGCTGCCGATCTATGGGCGCCCGTCACCGACGACCTGCGCCTGCTCGGCTCTGGCGAAGACCTTGCCAACCAGTCGTTACTCTGGCTGTTGCTCATGGGCTTCGTAGCCGGTCTGCTGGCTGTCTGCATGCCCTGCATCTGGCCGATTATCCCTATGACCGTCAGTTTCTTCCTGAAGCGCTCCAAGGACGACAAGAAGAAAGGTATTCGCGATGCCTTCACCTACGGGCTCTCCATCATCGTGATCTATCTCGGCCTAGGACTGCTGGTGACGGCCGTCTTCGGCTCCGACACACTGAACGCTATGTCAACGAATGCGGTCTTCAACGTGTTCCTCTTCCTGTTGCTCGTCGTGTTTGCACTGAGTTTCTTCGGCTGGTTCGAGATCAAACTGCCCGATAGTTGGGCCAACAGGGTCGATACCAAAGCCTCAGAGACCAGCGGTCTCGTCTCAATCTTCCTGATGGCCTTCACGCTGGTACTCGTCTCCTTCTCCTGCACAGGTCCGATTATCGGCATGCTGCTCGTACAGACCACGACTACCGGCAACTGGCTGGCTCCCGCCGTGGGCATGTTTGGCTTTGCCCTGGCGCTGGCCTTGCCGTTTACGCTCTTCGCCATGTTCCCCTCTTGGCTCAAGTCGGCCCCGAAGTCAGGCTCCTGGATGACAACGCTGAAAGTGGTGCTCGGCTTCATCGAACTGGCCTTCTCGCTCAAGTTCCTCTCTGTGGCCGATCTGGCCTACGGCTGGCATATCCTCGACCGCGAGGTGTTCCTCTCGCTCTGGATTGTTATTTTCGCCCTTCTGGGGGCTTATCTCTGTGGCTGGCTGAAGTTCCAGGCCGACGAGATCGGTGGTGAGTTGAACAAACCTAAGCCTGTTGTCTGCATCATGGGTGGTCTGGTGTCGTGGGCTTTTGCCGTCTATATGGTTCCTGGCCTCTGGGGTGCTCCCTGCAAGGCTGTCAGTGCCTTTGCGCCGCCGATGAACACACAGGACTTCAACCTCAACCCGAAGGTGGTCGAGGCCGAGTATCACGACTATGAGTCGGGAATGGCCGTTGCCCGCGCTCAGGGCAAACCCGTGTTTATCGACTTTACCGGCTATGGCTGCGTGAACTGCCGCAAGATGGAGGCTGCCGTATGGTCTGATGCCCGCGTGGCCGACAAGTTGAAAAACGACTATGTGCTGATTTCGCTCTATGTCGATGACAAGACCCCGCTAAAGGAGCCGATGGAGGTCATCGACGAGCAAGGACTGAAGAAGACGCTCAGAACGGTTGGTGCCAAGTGGAGCTATCTGCAGAGCCATAAGTTCGGTGCCAATGCTCAGCCCTTCTACGTGGCACTCGACCCCGCTACGGGCAAGCCGCTTACCGGCAGTCGCGGATTCAATGAAGACGTAGCAGCCTATATGGATTTCCTGAATCAGGGACTGATGAACTATCAGCCATAATCAACTCTATCGCTCAAAGAAAAAGGGTTTGCATTGTGCAAACCCTTTCTTCTTATTAATGAAGCTTAGACTTTTCCGGATAGAGATCGATGGACCACTCGACGTACTTCAGATCGTAGATAAACACCTCGAATCCGCTGCCATCAACAGCCTGCTGCTTGAGGCAGAGGCCGTTGGAGGGGTCAATCCAATAGGTAGCGCCTACGGAGCCCGGAAGAGGTTTCTTGCGAGTGTCAAACTTCCAGCACTTCACGCCGCAGACGGTCTCGTCGCCCACATAGTAGTCTGCCAGTCTCTTGGCTGGCCAACCCAAGCCGTGAAAACGCTGCATCACCGAACCGCGCTGCTCTTCGTCGCCCGTTGTCACGGTGCCGAACTCAACCAGTTCCCAGGGGATGCTCGCATCACAATTCTTGGGTGCGAAGTTTTCGAAGAAGGAAGCAAACGCCTCCTCGGAATCACTCCCCGATTCGCCATAATGCCTCATGTCCATTGAGAAGCACTGATAGCCGACCTTGTTCTTGTAGTTAAACCGCTGGAAGATGGTTCCCTGCTCATCGCCCGACTCCGTAGCGTCTGCGTATTGTTCAGCAATGCGTCCAGCCCACATGCGGAGCCCCGTAGAGAGGTCCTTGAAGGCAATATGCCAACAGTCTTTCGGCTGAGTCAGTGTGTAGGTTCCCGTCCATTTCGTCTGCGCAGAAGCCGAGAGGGCTGCGAGACACAGGATGAGTGTGAATAACTTCTTCATGACGGCTTACTTCTTGATGAATTCCACACGGCGGTTCTTGGCGCGACCGTCCTCGGTGGCGTTGTCGGCAACAGGTTCGTGAGAGCCCTTGCCTACGGCACGCATGTTGAACGGATCGCAACCCATGCCCTCGAGTGCCTTCACGACGGCCTCAGCGCGCTGCTGAGACAGCGGGTCGTTGATCTTATCAGAGCCTTGGTTGTCGGTATGTCCCTGCACCTCGAAGCGAGCCGTCGGATTCTTCTTCATATAGTCGGCCACCTTCTGGATCTCGGCCATCGACTCCGGCTTCAGCGTAGCCTTGCCCGTCTCGAAGAGGATGTTGTTGGTCACGAACTTACCCGTCTCGGCAATCGCCTTCTCAACAGCGGTCATTGACTGAGCATCGCGGTCGTAGAGGGCAACGGCACCCTTGGCAATGACCACATTGCGAATGAAGGTCAAATTCTCATAATCGAAAGGTACTTGGAAAGACATCCATGTTGGTTGCAGAACTTTTGGCAGATTTACAACACGCTTACCATTCAAATAGACTTTCAACGCACGCTTATTGAATGAAATGGCTACTTTGTTCCAACCTTTCTTAAACTTATATTCAAAGTGAGTATCTTTGGTTTCATTTCCGTTTCCGTTATTATATGCATAATGATGAGACTCAGTATCATATACACCATGTACTAAACAAAATGCAACTCCATCACCATAATAACCAGCCCATTGTGAACGGTCTGTAGTGCTGGCAAGCGTAATTTTCATATCATTCAAGCCAATATCATCCTTCCCACCAGTCCAGTAGTAGAACTCATATTCGATGGTGAATTCTTCTGGCAGATAGGCACCTTTTTCCTTAATCAACGGTGTAATAACACCATTGTTGGTCACCTCGACAGCCTTCACACCTCCGAGGGTCTTCACCTCAGCATTACCATCCAGCAGATCCCACTTCGAAGGGAACTCGCCAACGGTCTCGGCTGCGAAATCATCTTGGAAAAGAATCATTTCTCCTCGCTTGAAGTCGCTAGAGGTAGCAGCTGTGGGAGAGTCATCGCCCTCGGCCTCGTCGAGGTCGGCCTCATCGCCTTTCGACTTCTTGGAACCTTTCTTTTTATTCAGGACGGCGTCAGAAGC